>JAKFCL010000256.1:0-9590 GCA_036676665.1 Arenimonas sp.
CCTGCGCACGCGTCCCGGGATACGGCCGAGGCATTCGACATCGCCCTCCTCCGAGCGCTCGAACAGCAGCTGCATGCCCAGGCAGATGCCGAGCACCGGCTGCCGCAGCGCCCGCAGCGTGTCGACCAGCCCGAGCGCGTGCAGCCGCGCCATCGCCGGCGCCGCCGCGCCGACGCCCGGCAGGATCACGCGGTCGGCGGCGGCGATCACCGCCGGGTCGGCGCTCACCGGCGCCTCGACTCCGAGCCGCTGCAATGCGTAGCGCACCGAGCCGAGATTGGCGCCGCCCGAGTCGACCAGCACCAGGTTCACAGCACGCCCTTCGTGCTCGGCAGCGCCGAGCCGTCGCGGCGCAGCGCCATCCGCAGCGCCCGCGCCACCGCCTTGAAACAGCCCTCGACCATGTGGTGGGTGTTCTCGCCGCGCACCTGCAGGCGCAGCGTGATGCCGCCCGTCTCGCACAGCGACCGGAAGAAATGCGGCACCAGCTCGGTCGCCAGTCCGCCGACCTCGGCGCGCGGGAAGCTGCCTTCGAAGGTGAAGTACGGGCGGCCCGACAGGTCCACCGCCGCGCCGGCGAGCGTCTCGTCCATCGGCAGCGTCACCGCGCCGTGGCCGAAGCTGTCGCCGTAGCGGGCGACGCCGCGTTTGTCGCCCAGCGCCTGCCGCAGCGCCTGGCCGATGGCCAGCGCGCAGTCCTCGACGCTGTGGTGTTCGTCGATGTGCAGGTCGCCGGCGCAGTGCACCGCCAGCGCGAAGCCGCCGTGCTTGCCCAGCTGTTCGAGCATGTGGTCGAAGAAGCCCAGCCCGGTGGCGATGTCCGGCTCGCCGGCGTGGTCGAGGTCGACGGCGACACGGATGCGGGTCTCCTTCGTCGTGCGTTCCACCGTCGCCCGTCGCGGCGCGTCGGCCAGCTGGCGGGCGATGTCGGCCCAGGTGTCGCGGCCCGGTCCGAGGCGGAATCCGCGGCAGCCGAGGTTGGCCGCCAGCTGCAGGTCCGTGTCGCGGTCGCCGATCACCGCGCAGGCCGGCAGGTCGATGCCGCGGTCGCGCAGGTACGGCAGCAGCAGGCCGAGGCCCGGCTTGCGGGTCGGCTTGCCCTCGTGCTCGAAGCTTTCGTCGATCAGGATGTCGGCGAACGTGATGCCCTGGGATTCGAGCAGCTGCAGCAGCAGCCGCTGCGGCCCCGCGAACGCCTCGCGCGGGAACGACGGCGTGCCGAGCCCGTCCTGGTTGCTGACCATCACCAGTTCCCAGCCGGCATCGCGCAGCTTCAGCAGCGCCGGGATCATGCCCTCGACGAAGCGCACCTTCTCGAGCGCGTCGACCTGGAAATCGGCCGGCTCCTCGATCAGCGTGCCGTCGCGGTCGACGAAGGCGATGCGCCGGCCGCTCATGCGACCGCCCTTCCGGCGGCCAGCGCCGCCAGCAGCGCAGCGTTCTCTGCCGGCGTGCCGATGCTGATGCGCAGCGCGTCGGCCAGGACCGGGCTGGCGCGCATGTCGCGCACGACGACCCCGGCGGCCAGCAGCCGCCGCAGCGCCGCGTCGGCGTCCGCGAAGCGCACCAGCAGGAAGTTGCCCTGCGACGGATACACCCGGCGCACGTCGGGCAGGCCCGCCAGCACGGTGGCCACCCGCGTACGCTCCTCGACCACCCGCCGCACCCGGGCCCGCGTCTGCTCCACCGCAGAGTCCGACAGCCCGGCCAGCGCCAGCTTCACGCTCGGCGCCGGCAGCGGGTACGGGGCCTGGCAGTTGCGCAGCACGCGCACCAGCTCCGGATCGGCGAGCAGGCAGCCGATCCGCGCCGCGGCCAGCGCGTGCGCCTTCGACAGCGTGCGCAGCACGGCCAGGTTCGGCTGCGCCGCGATCGCGCCGGCCAGCGACGGCTGGTCGCCGTATTCCTGGTACGCCTCGTCGACGATCACCACGCAGCGGCCGGCGAGCCGGCGCGCGAGCGCAAGCACGTCGGCCCCGGCGAGCGTGCCGCCGGTCGGATTGCCGGGCGAACACAGGAACACCAGCTTGGCGCCGGACCCGACCGCGGCCGCCGCGACCGCCGCCAGGTCCGGCACGAACCCGTCCGGCCCGTCGCGCAGCGGCACCTCGCACAGGGGAGCGCCCTGCAGCCGCGCGCTGACCGCGTACATGCCGAACACCGGCGGCGTCACCACGACGGCATCGCGGCCGGGTTCGCACAGCGCCCGCACCAGCAAGTCGATCGCCTCGTCGCTGCCACGCCCGACCAGCACCTGCTCGGGCCGCACGCCGTACAGGCCGGCAAGCTTCGACGCCAGCGCCGGCGGCTGCGGATCCGGATACCGGTGCGCGCCCCCGCCCGCATCGGCGGGATTGGGCCAGGCGCTCTCGTTGGCGTTGAGCCATACCGAGCCGGTCGCCGTGCCGCGCCGTGCCGACGCGTAACCGGCGAAGTCGCGCAGGTCGGCGCGCACGAGGTTGAGCACGCCGCTCACGCGCCCGCTCCCAGCCGGCGCAGCACCGATTGCGCGTGCGCCTCCAGGCCCTCGGCGCGGGCGATCTCGACCGCGCACGGGCCGATCGCCGCCAGCCCCGCCGGCGTCACGTCCTGCACGCTGATCGCCAGCTGGAAACTGCCGACGCCGACGCCGCTCCACGCGCGCGCGGCGCCATCGGTCGGCAGCACATGGTTCGTGCCCGAGCAGTAGTCGCCGAGGGATTCGGGGGCGTGGTCGCCGAGGAACACCGAGCCGGCGCAGCGCACCGACGGCAGCCATGCGCGCGGCTCGCGCAGCGCCAGGATCAGGTGCTCGGGCGCGTAGGCGTTGCTGATCGCGAACGCGTCGTCGAGCGAGTCGACCAGGATCAGGCGGGCGTGTTCGAGCGCCTGCGTCGCCAGCGCGACCCGCGGCAGCCCGCGCACCTGCGCGGCCACTTCGGCGCGCACCGCGTCCAGCAGCGCCGGCGCGTCGGTGATCAGGATCACCTGCGAATCGGGGCCGTGTTCGGCCTGCGACAGCAGGTCGGCGGCGACATGCGCGACCGGTGCGCCGGCGTCGGCGATCACCAGCACTTCCGACGGTCCCGCCGGCAGGTCGATCGCCGGCCCGCCGGGCAGCGCCGCGGCCAGCTGCTTGGCGGCCGTGACGTGGCGGTTGCCGGGGCCGAACAGCTTGTCGCAGCGCGGCACGCTGTCGGTGCCGAACGCCATCGCGGCGATCGCCTGCGCGCCGCCGAGCTTGAACACCGTGCGGATGCCGCACAGCGCCGCGGCCACCAGCACGGCCTGATCCGCGCTGCCGTCGGCGCGCGGCGGCGTGCACATCACCACGTCGTCGCAGCCGGCCAGCTGCGCCGGCACGCCCAGCATCAGCGCCGTCGACGGCAGCGGCGCGCTGCCCGCCGGCACATAGAGCCCGACGCGCGCGATCGGCCGCAGCAACCGGCCGCAGCGCACGCCCGGCGCGGTCTCGACCTCGAACTCGGCGGCCATGCCGGCCCGGTGCCAGGCGACCAGCCTTCCCCGGGCTTCGGCGAGCGCGGCCTGCAGCGCCGCCGGCACCGAAGCCAGCGCCGCGGCGAACTCGTCGTCGCCGACCCGCAGATCGCCCAGCGCGACCCCGTCGAAGCGACGGGTCAGCGCCCGCAGCGCGACGTCGCCGTCGGCGCGCACCTGCTCGAAGATGCGGCGGGCGGACGCGTCGATGTCGTCCTGACCGTCGCGGCCCGGCCGCGCCAGCACCGCCGTGCGTTCGGCGGGACCCAGTTCCTTCCAGACGAAGCGCTTCATGCCAGCATCTGCTCCACCGGCAGCACCAGCAGCCCGGAGGCGCCGGCGCGTTTCATGTCCTCGAGCCGCTGCCACGTCAGCGCGGTGCGGCACAGCGCCTGCAGCGCGACCTGGTCGCCCTGGCCGTCGATGGCCATCATCGTCGGCGGCTCGGCGTCGGGCAGCAGCCGCAGCAGGCCCGGCACGTCGTCGCGGGCGGCCTGGAACAGCACGAGCTTGCTCGCGCGCACGCTGATCACCGCGTCGAGCCGACGCAGCAGCATCGCCGCCAGTTCCGCGCGCACATCGCCGAACGGCTGCGCCGGCGCCGCGAGCACCGCTTCGCTTTCCATCACCACCGCCGCTTCCTTGAGCTGGTTGGCCTGCAACGTGCCGCCGGTCGAGACCACGTCGCAGATCGCCTCGGCCTTGCCCAGGCGCGGCGCGATCTCCACCGAGCCCGACAGCATCACCGCTTCGGCGTCCACCGCCTGCTCGCGCAGCCAGCGTTCCAGCAGCCGCGGATAGCTGGTGGCGATGCGCAATCCGGCCAGGCGCGACGGTCCGGACCAGTCCCATTCGGCGGGCACGGCCACCGACAACCGGCAGCGGCCGAACCCGAGGCTGCGGATCGCGCGGAAGGCCTCGTCCCGACCCTGGGCCGAGCGCTCGCAGCCCTGCTCTTCCAGCACGTTGCGGCCGACCACGCCCAGGTCGCAGACGCCGTCGGCGATCAGCCCGGGGATGTCGTCGTCGCGCACCAGCAGCAGGTCCACCGGCAGCGACTCGCCGTAGCAGAACAGCCGGTCGCGGCTTTCGCGGAACACCAGCCCGGCACGGGCCAGCAGGTCCCGCGCCGGCTCGGAGAGGCGGCCTGATTTCTGGATCGCGATGCGCAAACGGTCGTGCGTCCTCATGACGCCCTCCGGAAGGAAGAAAGGGGAATTCAGTGCTTGCCGTCGTTCGCCGCGTGACCCAGGCGGGCGGCGACCAGGCGGTAGCCGCCGGCGCCGCGCTCCAGGCAACGGGCGACCCGACCGATCGTCGTGACGCTGACGCCGGTGCGGTCGTGGATTTCGCGGTAGGGCATGTCCTCGACCAGCAGCGGCACCACACGCCAGCGGTCGGCGATCGCTTCCAGCTCGGCCGGCGTGCACAGATCGTCCAGGAACGCCCGCACCTCGCCGGGCGAACGCAGGGACAGCAACGCCGTGACCAGCCCTTCGAGGGCCGTGTCGAGCGGTTCCGGTTCGCCTTCGCGTCGTTTCATTGCGCTAATGTAATAGCGCGTTACTACATAAGCAACCCCCGCCGCGATGGTCAGGGGCCGCGGCCGCGCATAAAGTGCGTGAGATTCAGCAATCGAGCCGCACCGATCGCCTGGGGACGCCGATCCGATCCTTCCTGCACCTGCTGGCACTGCTGCTGATGCTCGCCGGGACGCCGACCCGGGCGTCGGGCCCGGCCGTACTCGATTCCGGGCGCGAATCGCTGCCGCTGACGTCCTACCTGGGCGTGCTGGCCGACCCCGAGGGCCACGCGGATGCGGCGGCGATGTTCGCCCAGGCCGAACGCGGCGCCTTCACGCCACTGCCCGAGGACGGCACGGCGTTCGGCTTCACCGAGGGCGCCACCTGGCTGCATGGCCGGCTCTTCAACCACAACAACGGCGAACAGCGCTGGCTGCTGGTCCTGCACTACCCGTTGCTCGACAACGTCGACGTCTACCTGCGCTACCCGGACGGCCGCATCGAACACCTGGCCTCCGGCGACACCCTGCCCTTCAGCGCCCGCAGCATCCGCTACCGGCATCCGAACTTCTGGGTGAGCCTGCCCCAGCGCAGCGAGGTCGAACTGCTGGTGCGCGTCTCCAGCCGCAGCTCGCTGCAGGTGCCGCTGGCGATCTACACGCCCAAGGCATTCGCCGAGATGGAGCGCGATTCGCAGTTCGGCATCGGCATCTTCTACGGCATCCTCCTGGCGCTGCTGTTCTACAACATGGTGCTCTGGCTTTCGCTGAAGGACGCCAGCCATTTCTGGTACATGGTGCACGTCAGCGGCTTCGGCCTGGTGATGTTCTGCCTCAACGGCCTGGCCTTCGAATACCTGTGGCCGAACTCGCCGTGGCTGGCCAACCAGGCGATCCCGCTGTCGATGGCGTTGTCGCAGGTCGCGATGCACCAGTTCTGCCGGGTGTTCCTCGAGCTGCGCGAACGCCAGCCGGTGGCCGACAAGGTGTCGCTGGGTTTCATCGCCTTCTACGTCGTGCTCGGCCTGGCGTCCTTCGTCGTCGAGTACCGCACGGCGGTGCGGCCGCTGACGCTGGCGGTGTTCCCGGGCGCGCTGTTCATCCTGTTCGCGGCGATCAACGCCATCCGCCGCGGTTACGCGCCGGCGAAGGTGTTCCTGACCGCGTGGGCGTTCCTGCTGCTGGGCACGGCGCTCTACGCCTCGGTGTCGTTCGGCATCCTGCAGAAGAACTTCTTCACCGAGTACGGCATCCAGATCGGTTCGGCGCTGGAGATGATCCTGCTGTCGTTCGCGCTGGCCTACCGCTACGCGAAGCTGCGCGGCGAGAACGAACGGCTGGTGCGCGAGCACAACGAGCAGCTGGAACGCCACGTCGCCCGCCGCACGTCCGAACTGAGCACGGCGCTCGAGCAGCTGGCCGAAGCCAACCAGCGCCTGCGCGAATCCAACCGTCGCGACGCGCTGACCGGGCTGTTCAACCGCCGGCACTTCCGCGACGTGTTCGAGCACCAGCTCCACCACGCCCGCGAGCACCGGCAGCCGCTCGGGGTGATGCTGATCGACCTGGACCACTTCAAGAACGTCAACGACACCCACGGCCACCTCGCCGGCGACGAGTGCCTGCGCTGGCTCGGCCGCTGCCTGCAGGGGGCGCTCGGCGAACACGGCACGCTGCTGGCGCGTTTCGGCGGCGAGGAATTCGTCGCGGTGGTGCCCGACATCGACGGCGACCGACTGCTGGCGCTGGCCGAGGAAGTGCGCCTGCGCATCTGCGGCGAGCCGGTGCGATACGCCGGCAACAGCATCACGTTGAGCGCCAGCATCGGCGTGTACGTGGTCGCTCCCGGCGACCCGGTAACGGCCGACGAGGCGCTGCACCGGGCAGACGACGCCCTCTATGCCGCCAAGGATCGCGGCCGGAACTGCGTGCAGCCGGCCGCCGGCCTCTTCAGCGCGTCCTGACCCTCAGTCCAGCGCCGCCCGCGCCGCCGACAGCAGGCGGCCTTCCTGCACCAGCCGCACCGCGGTGGCGACGTCGCCATCCATCGCCCGGTCGCGCCCCATGAACGGGATCGCCTCGCGCAGTGCCGTCCACGCGGCCCGCACCGCCACGCCGGGATGGAAATCCTCGGAACCGGCGAGCTCGAGCCGCAGCTGTTCGACCTCGGCCAGGAACGGCAGGTAGTCGGCATGGCCGGCATGGGTGTGGCTGTGGATCTTCGCCGCCAGCGCCTCGGCGTCGCCGTCGCGGGCGAGCGTGCGCGCGGCGTTGATCATGTCGCGGCGGTAATCGAGCGCCTGCGCCGCGGTGTAGAGTTCCAGCGCCAGCACATGCGCCAGGTCGGCCGTCATCTCCAGCACGTGCCGCCCTTCGTTGGCGCCCATCGAAACATGGTCCTCGGCGTTGGCGCTGGTCGGGATCGAGTAGACGCTGGCCGGGTGCGCGCGACTGGCGAGGTCGTTCACCAGCGCCGCGGCGGTGTATTGCACGATCATGAAGCCGCTCTCGGTGCCGTCCTCGTTGCCGATCAGGAACGGCGGCAGGCCGTCGTTCGTCGCCGGGTCCACCAGCTTGTTGAGCCGGCGCTCGGAGATCGACGCCAGCACCGGGATCGCCGCCTTCAGGTAGCTCATCGCCAGCGCAAGCGGCATGCCGTGGAAGTGGCCGGCGGACACCACCTGGTCCTCGATCTGGATCGGCCGACCCGGCGTGTCGGCATCGGTCAGGTCCGGGAACAGCAGCGGGTTGTCGGTGACCGCGTTGAGCTCGATGTCGATCACCCGCTTGGCCTGTTCCAGCGCGTCGCGCACGGCGCCGTGCACCTGCGGGATGCAGCGCAGCGAGTAGCTGTCCTGCGGCTGGTGCTTCTTGCCGCCGCGGAACGGCCGGAAGCGCTGGTAGAACTTCTCGCGGCCGTCGCGCTGGGTCAGCGGCACCCAGTCCCATCCGATGTCGAAGCCGAGCGCCTGCTGGTCCGGCGTGGACCAGCTGCCCGGCTGCCATTGCCGGAAGCGCGGCACCAGGTGGTACGGGATGTCGGCCAGCGTGGAACCGGCGAGCAGTGCGCGCAGCCGGCCGGCGACGTGCACCTGGCCCGGATGCGGGCGCAGCGCGTGCACGTGCGGGTCGAACGCCCGCATGCGACCGGCGAACGCGTCGATGGTCATCGCCGCGGCGAGGTCGGCCGTGTCCAGCAGCTCGTCGAGCCGCTCGATCGCCAGCACGCCGGTCGCCAGCATCTGCGCGGTGCCGTTGTTCAGCGCCAGGCCTTCCTTGTGCGAAAGCTTGACCGGCGCCAGGCCGGCACGCTGCAGCGCCTGCGCACCGGGCAGGCGTTCGCCGCCCAGGAAGGCTTCGCCGCCGCCGAGCAGCACGATCGCCAGGTGCGACAACGGCGCCAGGTCGCCGCTGGCGCCGACCGAGCCCTTTTGCGGCACCACCGGCACGATGCCGGCGTTGAGCATCGCCGCCAGCGCCTCGAGCACCGACGGGCGGATGCCGGAATGGCCCTTCATCAGGGTGTTGATGCGGATCGCCAGCATCGCCCGCACGACTTCCGGTGCGAACGGCTCGCCGACGCAGACGGCATGGGTGACGATCAGGTTGTGCTGCAGTTCCTCGAGCACGCTGTCGGCCGGTTCGACCGCGCCGGGCATGCCCTGGCGCAGCCGGCGCGTGCCCAGCAGCTTGTCGGCGTTGCTGCCGAAGCCGGTGGACACGCCGTAGATCGGCTCCTGGCGCTGCACCTGCGCCTGCAGGAAGTCGGCGGCGCGCTGCACCGCGTGCATCTGCGCCGGATCCAGCCGTACCGGCGCACCGTGGGCGATCTCGGCCACCTGGGCGCGGTTGAGGCTGCGGCCGTCGAGGGTGATCGGCTTCATCGGGCGGCTCCCATCGCACGCTGCTGTTCGAGTTCGACCACCAGCGCGGACGCCAGTTCGTCGCGGCCGATGTCGAACTGTTCCTGGCTGCGCATGTCCTTGACCTTGACGACGCCGCGGGCCGCCTCGTCGTCGCCGAACAGCAGCACGAAGCGGATGCCGGCGCGGTCGGCGTACTGGAACTGCTTCTGCAGCTTGCGTGGCTCCAGCTGCACCTCGGTGTTGATGCCGGCCGCGCGCAGGCGGCGGGCGATGTCGAGCGAATCGGCCAGGCGCGCCTCGTCCATCAGACCGACCATCGCCTGCACCGAACTCTCGGCGGTGGAGACGATGCCGGCCTCGCGCAGCTGGAAGAACAGCCGCGTCAGGCCGATCGAGATGCCGACGCCGGGCAGCTTCGACTTCGTGTAGCTGCTGGCCAGGTTCTCGTAGCGGCCGCCCGAACAGACCGAGCCGATCTGCGGGTGGTCGTCCAGCGTCGTCTCGTAGACGGTGCCGGTGTAGTAGTCCAGGCCGCGGGCGATCGAGAAGTTGACCGCATAGTTCTTCTCGGGAACGCCGTGGCTGCGCAGCATCTCGAGCACGGTGCGCAGCTCGTCGACGCCCTCGCGCAGCGTGGCGCCGCCGTCGAGGCCGTCCAGCCGCGCCAGCGCGTCGGCATGCGAGGTCGAACGACCCTGCACGAAGGCCATGATGCGGTCGGCGAC
>JAKFCL010000257.1:0-2111 GCA_036676665.1 Arenimonas sp.
GAGTCGCGACCAACAGCGCCTGCAGGCGGCGCTGGACGATTTGCCGGCCGAGCAGCGCGAGGTCTTCCTGCTGCGCGCCCATGGCGATCTGCAGCTGCACGAGATCGCCGAATTGACCCGCACTCCGGCGGAAACGGTGAAGAGCCGCTTGCGCTATGCGTTGCGGAAGTTACGTCGGCTGCTGGCTGACCCCGCCGCCGAAGAGGTATCCGCATGAAAGAGCAGCAACCTATGTCCGCCGCCGATGAGCAGCGCCTGCTGCAGCATTTTCGTGAGCACCAGGGCGAGGAACCCTCGGCTGCACTGGATGCGCGGATTCTCGCGGCGGCCGCCGCGCAGGCACGTCAGCAGGGTCAACGAGCGCACGGCTGGGGGCGGCTGCATGCCTGGCTGTTCGGCGGCGCCGCACGGGTGCGCTGGAGCGTGGCCCTGGGCAGCGTCGCGCTGCTGGGTTTGGGCCTGGGCTTGAGCCTGAGAACCTTGGAACAGGCGCCGGCCGGCTATGACAGCCCGCTGCCTGCGGCGCCGGCGCTGCAGCGCTACGCCGCGCCGGCGCCGGAGAAGAAGGCCATGGCCGTGAGCGAGCCGGTGGCCGGGGAGATGGCCGATAGCACGGCAGAATTGTCCGAGGCGGCCGCGGCGCCGCAGGTCAGCGGCAGCTCGACGGCGCGCGCCAAGACCGAGGTCGCGGCGCCGTTGCCGGAGGCGTTGCGGCACATTCTGCAACTGCGCCGCAGCGGCCGAGAGGCGGCGGCGGCCGAGCGGCTCGACAAGTTGCAGCAGCGCTACCCGCAATTGGATATCGAGGCTCAATTGAAGCTGTTGCAGATGGCGGATGAGGCGCCACACTGAAAGAATGCCGGGCTTGTCGGGCATTCTCCGGCAAGCCAGCACCTGTCCGTCTTGTGTAGATCGATCATGACTCTGATGCGCTACTTGCCCTTGCTGTTGTTGATCCCCCTTCTGAGTGCGTGCGAGCCCAAGGTGGAGCCGGCCAAGGTCGCAGCGGAAAAGCCCGATAGCTCGGCCGCGGTGGCACCGCCGCCGGTCGCCGCGCCGCCGCCCGCGGTCCTGGCGCCCGCCGCCGTCGCCAAGGCCGCTCCAGCCAGGCCCACGCCCCCCGCAGCGGCCGCCGGTGCGCGGCCGAAGGCGGCACAAGCCGAGGGGGGCGAAGCGGATCAGGGGCAAGCGAGAACCAAGCTGGATCTCAGTTTGCCGCCCGAGTTGGCCGAGCAGTTGCGGGCCGAGGACAGCGGCGCGGAGACGGCGCTCGCGCCCTTGCTGCCGCCGTTGTTCGAGCAGAAGCGGCCGGTGCTCAACCCGTTCCAGCTCAGCGGCCGGCTGCTCACCAACGACGGCGATGAGGATTACTGGAACTCGGTGGACGGCGCCGAGGTGCAGTTCGAGTTCAAACGCTAGGGGCGCGTCAACCATGATCTGCCGGTTCAACGCCAGGCTCCCACTGAAAGCGACAGATTATTCGTGTCGCGATACCAGTGTGCTGTCCCAGAATTACTGTTTCGGTGACTCCGGCTCGTAGGGTGCGCCGCGCGCACCAGGCACCCGCTTGCCCGTGGTGCGCACGGCGCACCCTACACAGGTCAGCCGCAGCTGCTTGAGCAATGGATTATTACCAGACAGCACACTAGAAGCGGTACTGCTGCGTCTGAATCGCCTGGTACAGTGCTTCATCCAGCGGCCGGAAGCTTGCTGCGCCGGGCAGCCGGGCGAACAGCGGTTCGCGTACCGCCTGTGGCGCGTAGGCGGCCTGCTTGAGCTCGGTTTTCTTGTACTTGAAGGTGCCGGTGGTTTCCACCTCGCCGAGCAGGCGGATGAACAGCGGCGCCGCGTAGACCGGCAGTTCGCTATCCAGATGAGCGGCCAGGGCCGCACCGTCGAACCGCGCGCCGTCGGCCAGGCGTAGCGCCGCCATGCCGCAGCGGCCGTTGGTGCCGGGGATCTGCACGCCGTAGACCACCGCATCCGCGACGCCGGGGAAGGCACCGAGGACGTTCTCCACCTCGGTGGTGGAGACGTTCTCGCCTTTCCAGCGGAAGGTGTCGCCGAGGCGGTCGACGAACTGCGCGTGCTTGCAGCCGATATCGCGCATC
>JAKFCL010000258.1:0-4981 GCA_036676665.1 Arenimonas sp.
TTCGACGCGGTCGAGATCAATTCGTCGTTCTACCGGCCGCACCAGCGCAAGACCTACGCGCACTGGGCGGCGTCGGTGCCGGCGCGGTTCCGCTTCGCGGTGAAGCTGCCGCGGCAGATCACCCACGAGGGCGGGCTGCGCGGCAGCGGGCCGGCACTGGACCGGTTCGCGGCGGAGGTCGAGGGCCTCGGCGACAAGCTCGCGCTGGTGCTGGTGCAGCTGCCGCCGAGCCGGGTGTTCGAGCCGCGGGTGGCGTCGACGTTCTTCGCGATGCTGCGCCGGCGTTTCGAGGGCGGGCTGGCGTGCGAACCGCGGCATGCCAGCTGGTTCGGCGAGGAGGCCGACGCGCTTTGGGACCGGCACGGCATCGCGCGGGTGGCGGCCGACCCGGCGCGCTTTCCCGAAGCGGCGATCGCCGGCGGCGCCGGGCCGTGGCGCTACTGGCGCTGGCACGGCTCCCCGGTGATCTACCGCAGCGGCTACGACGACGACGCGCTGGACTCGCTGGCCGCCGACGTGCGCGCGCGCACGCCTGCGGGCGCGAAGGCCTTCGTGATCTTCGACAACACCACTCTGGGGCATGCGGCCGGCGATGCCGCGCGCTTCCAGGAACGCTCCGCGAACCGGAGGAAGCGCTGATGCCCGAGGGACCGACGATCCTGATGATGGCCGAGGAAGCGCGCAAGTTCGTGCGCCGGACGGTGCGCGACGCTTCCGGCAACGCGAAGCTCGACTACGCGCGCATGGTCGGCCGGCGTGTGAAGTCGATCCGCTCGTTCGGCAAGCTGTTCCTGGTCGAGTTCGCCGGCTTCTCGCTGCGCGCGCACCTGCTGCTGTTCGGCAGCTACCGCATCGACGACACCCGGGACCGCGCGCCGCGCCTGCACCTGGCTTTCGACAACGGCGAGCTCAACGTCTACGGCGGCGCGCTGAAGTACATCGAGGGCCCGCTGGACGAGGCGTTCGACTGGCGCGGCGACGTGCTGTCCGACGCCTGGGATCCGGCGAAGGCGCGCGAGACCCTGCGCGCCCGCCCCGACACGCTCGCGTGCGACGCGCTGCTCGACCAGGACGTGTTCGCCGGCGTCGGCAACATCATCAAGAACGAGGTGCTGCACCGCATCGGCGTGCACCCGGCGGCAGCATTGGGGGAACTGCCGGCGCGGAAACTCGCCGCGCTGGTGAAGGACGCACGCGACTTCAGCTTCCAGTTCCTCGAGTGGAAGCGCGCCGGTGTGCTGCGCCGGAACCTGCGCGTGCACAAGCGCAGGCACTGCGCGGACTGCGGCAGCCCGCTGCGGCTGGCCGTCCTCGGGCAGACCCAGCGTCGCGCGTTCTGGTGCGACGCCTGCCAGCCCTTGCCGGCCGGCGCCGACGTCGCTCGCGCTACGGGAAAGCCGTTCAAGACCGACGGCTGGTGGGCCCGCCGCAACGCGGTCGACCGGGCGACCCGGGCGGCGAAGGCGCCGGCGAAGGTCGTGAAGGCTCCCGAAAGGGCAAAGCCGAAAAAGCTGGGCGGGCGCCGGGCGCCCTCAACCTCGCTCAGAAAGCAGCCAAAAGCGGGCAAGACACCGTCAAACTGACGCCTTGGAGGAGATTGCCGGGCGCTGGCTCCTCTGCGGGGCCGGTCGCCCCCCGTGCCATCCGGCCCATGTGACTAGGTGTGGTAGGTAACTACACTACCAACTCAGGACGGTGCATCGGGCGCCGACCCCGCCCCGAGTCCCTGCCATGACCGCCTGCACCCTCGAACTCGCCGACGTCCGCTACCGCTACCGGGGGGGCCACGACGCCCTGGCCGGCGTCAGCTTCGGCATGACCACCGGCATCCTCGGCCTGCTCGGCCCCAACGGCGCCGGCAAATCGACGCTGATGCGGATCCTGGCGACGCTGGCCAAGCCCCTGTCCGGGGCCGTGCGCTGGAACGGCACCGACATCGCCAGGACGCCGGACGCGGTCCGCCGCACGCTGGGCTACCTGCCGCAGGACTTCGGCGTCTACCCGGAACTGAGCGCCCGCGAATTCCTCGCCTACCTGGCCGCGGTGAAGGGCGTGCCGGCCCGCGAGGTCGCCGTCCGCGTGGCCCGGTGCCTGGACCAGGTCGGGCTGGCCGATGCCGCCGACCGCCGCCTCGGCGGGTTCTCCGGCGGCATGCGCCAGCGCGTCGGCATCGCCCAGGCGCTGCTGAACGACCCGCGCCTGCTGATCGTCGACGAGCCCACGGTCGGCCTGGACCCGGAAGAGCGCCTGCGCTTCCGCCACCTGATCACCGACCTGGCCGCGGACCGGCTGGTGATCCTGTCGACCCATATCGTGTCCGACATCGAGGCCAGCGCGACCGCGCTGGCGATCATGGCCAAGGGCCGGCTGCTGTATGCCGGCGCGCCGGAGCCGCTGCTGGCGCAGGCCGCCGGCCATGTCTTCGAATGGACGGTGCCGGCCGACCAGGTGGCCGAACAGCGCGCGCGCTTCGTCACCAGCAGCTCGATCCGCCGGCCCGACGGCGTGCGCCTGCGCATCGTCGCCGACGCCGCGCCGCATGCCGATGCGGCGGCCTGCGAGCCGAACCTCGACGATGCCTACCTGTGGCTGCTGACGCGCGCCGGGGAGTCCTGAGATGGAAGTGTTGCGCCGCTTCGCCGCCATCGCCGTCGCCGACCTGCGCGAGCGCACGCGGGCCACGCGCTTCTGGGTGATCCTGGGCATCGTCGCGTTCGCGTCGTGGTGGTGTTTCCCGGCGCCGGGTTCGCCGTGGATGATGCTGTCGGTCGACGGCCAGCGTGGCGAGTACTCCAGCGCCTGGGTCGGCATGACGCTGGCGCTGGTGTATTCGACGATCATGGCGTGGCTGGGCTTCTACCTGGTGCGCGGCAGCCTGGTGCGCGATTTCGACACCCGCGTCTGGCAGCTGCTGGTGGCGACGCCGATGACCCGCGCCGGCTACCTGCTGGCGAAGTGGACCAGCCACATGGTGGTGTTCGCGCTGGTGGTGGCGATCTGCCTGGGCGTCGGCCTGGTCGCGCAGTGGGTCCGCGGCGAGGACCGCACGCTCGACCTGGTCGAACTGGTGAAACCCGCCCTGGTGCTGACGATGCCGGCGCTGGGCGTGACCGCGTTCTTCGCGATCGTGTTCGACATGGTGCCGTGGCTGCGCCGCGCGGCCGGCAACGTGCTCTGGTTCTTCGTCTGGATCTTCATGTTCTCGTCGTTCGCGATGAACATGGATCCGGCGACGTCGGAGTGGGCGCGCACCACGTGGTTCAGCGATCCCAGCGGCGTGACGATGGTGCAGCAGGATTTCCTGGCCGCGCTGCCGGCGCTGGCGCCGGGCATCGACCCGCTGTCGGTCAGCATCGGCGTGAACGTGACCGAAGGCGCGCGCCGGAGCTTCGAATGGACGGGCTGGACGTTCGAGATGGCCGATCTCGGCGGGCGCCTGCTGTGGCTGCTGCTGGCGATGGCGGCGACCGCGGCGCTGGCGCCGCTGCTGGACCGGGCGGCGCGGCGGACCTCCGCATCGACGTCGGCGCCGGTCGGCCTGCGGATGCGCTGGCTCGATGCCGTGCTGCGGCCGTTGTCGGCCTCGGCGACGGGTCTGGTGGTCGCCTCGGAACTGACGATGGTGCTGCGCGGGCGGCGGCTGTGGTGGTGGGGCGCGATGCTCGTCTGCGCGATCGTGCAGGCGACCGCGCCGGCCGAGGGCATGGCGATCGCCGGCATCGTCGCCTGGATGTTCGGGCTGGACATCCACAGCCGCAGCCTGCTGCGCGAACGCGACACCCACACGGCCGAACTGGTGATGACGGCGTCGGGTGCGGCGAACAAGCTGCGGCTGGCGCGGGCGACGACGGCGATCGCGATCGCGGTCGGCGCGGTCGCGCCGTCGCTGGTGCGGCTGGGGCTGTCGTCGCCGGCCGATGCGGGGGTGCTGCTGCTGGTGGCGGTGAACGTGGCGCTGTCGGGGCTGGCGCTGGCGGCGCTGTGCCGCAGCCCGCGTCCGTACGAACTGGCGATGGTGTTCCTGGCCTATATCGGCATCCAGAAGGGCGGGCCGCTGGCGGTGATGGCGCTGACGCCGTCGCTGGTGGCCTTCCACGCGCTGCTGCTGCCGGCGTGCCTGCTGGCGATCGTTTGGCTGTGGCCGCCGCGTCGTGCCGGCGACCCGGGCCCGGTGGCGCGGCGCATCGGCGGACTGCGCGCCGCCGCGGCGACGGCGCTCAGCCTGCGGTGACAGTACGGGCCGGCGGGGACGCCCCCGCGACGGCAGGGCCCGGCCCCGGACTCCCGGGGCCGGGCCCTGGTCATCAGAGCGGTTCTTCGCGGCGCCCCAGGTCGAAGCGGTCGGCGTTCATCACCTTGGTCCAGGCCGCGATGAAGTCGTCGACGAACTCGCGCGACGCATCGCTGGATGCGTAGACCTCGGCCAGCGCCCGCAGCTGCGAGTTCGAGCCGAACACCAGGTCCGACACCGTGCCGGTCCAGCGCAGTTCGCCGCTCTTGCGGTCGCGGCCCTCGAGGATGTCGGGATGGGCCTCCGAGCGCTTCCACTTCGTGCGCATGTCGAGCAGGTTGACGAAGAAGTCGTTGCTCAGCGTGCCGGGCCTCTGGGTGAACACGCCGTGCTTCGTGCCGCCGACGTTGGTGTCGAGCACGCGCAGGCCGCCGATCAGCACCGTCATCTCCGGCGCCGTGAGCGTCAGCAGGCTCGCCCGGTCGACGAGCATCTCGGCCTCCGATCCTTCGAAGCCCTTCGCGACGTAGTTGCGGAAGCCGTCGACCACCGGCTCGAGCGGCGCGAACGACTCCGCGTCGGTCTGCTCCGGCGTGGCGTCGGTGCGGCCCGGCGCGAACGGCACGGTGACGTCGAACCCGCCCTTCTTCGCCGCGGCCTCGATGCCGGCGTTGCCGGCGATCACGATCAGGTCGGCCAGCGACACCTTCCTGCCGCCGCCGGCCGACGCGTCGAACTCCTTCTTGATGC
>JAKFCL010000259.1:0-4159 GCA_036676665.1 Arenimonas sp.
TCGGGGTGGGCGTAGTTCTCGTTCATCAGGGTGACGTACCAGTACTCGTCGTGCTGCTCGGCGAGCATGCGCTGCATGCCGTGCTGGACGATGGTCACCACTTCGTAGCTGAAGGTCGGGTCGTAGCTGCGCACGTTCGGGATCAGGCCGGCCTGGACCATGCTGTGGCCGTCTTCGTGCTGCAGGCCTTCGCCGTTGAGCGTGGTGCGGCCAGCGGTCGCGCCGAGCAGGAAGCCGCGCGCGCGCATGTCGCCGGCCTGCCAGGCCGCGTCGCCGATGCGCTGGAAGCCGAACATCGAGTAGTAGATGTAGAACGGCAGCAGCTGCAGGTCGTTGGTGCTGTAGCTGGTGGCGCAGGCGAGCCACGAGGCGAACGCGCCGGCCTCGGTGATGCCTTCCTGCAGCACCTGCCCGGTCACGTCCTCGCGGTAGTACATCAGCTGGTCGCGGTCGACCGGCTTGTACTTCTGCCCGTGCGGGGCGTAGATGCCGATCTGGCGGAACAGGCCTTCCATGCCGAAGGTGCGCGCTTCGTCGGCGACGATCGGCACCAGGCGCGGGCCGACCTGCTTGTCGCGCAGCGCAATGTTGAGCATCTGCACGAACGCCATCGTGGTGCTGATCTCGCGTTCGCCGGACGACTTCAGCAGGCGCTCGTAGGTCGCCAGCGGCGGCACCGCCAATGAAGTGCTCGCCTTGCGCCGGCGCTGCGGCAGGTAGCCACCGAGGGCCTTGCGGCGCTCCTGCAGGTACTGCACTTCCGGCGAGTCCGGGCCCGGATGGTAGAACGGAACCTGGTGGTCTTCGAGCTGCTTGTCGGTCACCGGGATCTGGAAGCGGTCGCGGAACGTGCGCACGTCCTCGTCTTCCATCTTCTTGGTGCCGTGCGTGGGGTTGAGCGCTTCGCCGGCCTTGCCCATGCCGTAGCCCTTGACCGTCTTGGCCAGGATCACGGTCGGCATGCCAGTGGTCTTCACCGCCGCGTCGTAGGCGGCGTACACCTTGTGCGGGTCGTGGCCGCCGCGGTTGAGGCGCCAGATGTCGTCGTCGCTGAGGTTGGCGACCAGCGCCGCGGTCTCCGGGTACTTGCCGAAGAAATGCTCGCGCGTGTACGCGCCGCCGAAGGCCTTGCAGTTCTGGTATTCGCCGTCGACGGTTTCCATCATCAGCTGGCGCAGCCTGCCGGTGGTGTCGCGCGCCAGCAGCGGATCCCAGTAGCTGCCCCAGATGGTCTTGATCACGTTCCATTCGGCGCCGCGGAAGTTGCCTTCCAGCTCCTGGATGATCTTGCCGTTGCCGCGCACCGGGCCGTCCAGGCGCTGCAGGTTGCAGTTGACGACGAAGATCAGGTTGTCGAGGCCTTCGCGGCCGGCCACGGAGATCGCGCCCAGGCTCTCGGGCTCGTCGGTCTCGCCGTCGCCGAGGAAGCACCACACCTTGCGGTCGGTCTTCGGCATCAGGCCGCGGCTTTCCAGGTACTTGAAGTTGCGCGCCTGGTAGATCGCGGCGATCGGGCCCAGGCCCATGCTGACGGTGGGCGTCTGCCAGTAATCGGGCATCAGCCAGGGATGCGGGTAGGAGCTCAGGCCCTTGCCGTCGACTTCCATGCGGAAGTGGTGCAACTGGTCTTCGCTGATGCGGCCTTCGAGGAAGGAGCGCGCGTAGATGCCCGGCGAACCGTGGCCCTGGATGTAGAGCAGGTCGCCCGGGTGGTCCGCGGACGGCGCGCGCCAGAAGTGGTTGAAGCCGACGTCGTAGAGCGTGGCCGAGGAGCCGAACGTGGCGATGTGGCCGCCGAGTTCGCCGGGCTTGCGGTTGGCGGCGACCACCATGGCCATCGCGTTCCAGCGGATGATCGAGCGGATCCGCCATTCCATCGCGGCGTCGCCGGGGGACTTGGCCTCCTGGCCGAGCGGGATGGTGTTGATGTACTCGGTGGTCGGGTCGAACGGCAGGTTGGCGCCGGCGCGGCGGGTGGCCTCGACCAGGTTCTCGAGCAGCTGGTGGGCGCGCGGCGGGCCGTCGTGGTCGAGGACGGCCTGGATCGACTCGAGCCACTCGCGGGTCTCGGTCGGGTCGGGGTCTTCGCGCAGGAGGGCGTTGTTGTCGGTCGTCATCGTGGGGGCTCCACGCGGCCCGCTGGCCGCGCCTGTGGTCGGTATCGGAGCCCCGATGGTAGCAGGGGGTGGCGCGGTTTAAATATTTACCCGGGCAAAAACATCAACCCCTTTGCTGGGCCTTGCGGAGCTGGGCGTCGACGGCGGCGATGGCGGTCATGTTGATGACGCGGCGGGGGGTGGAGGCCGGGGTCAGGATGTGGGCCGGCTGGTCCAGGCCCATCAGGATCGGGCCGATGGCGACGCCGTCGGTCATCACCCGCACCATGTTGTAGACGATGTTGGCGGCGTCCAGGTTCGGCATCACGTACAGGTTGGCGCGGCCGTGCAGGGTGGTGTTGGGGAAGATGTGCTGGCGCAGGTCGTCGTTCCAGGCGGTGTCGGCCATCATCTCGCCGTCGATCTCGAGCCTGGGCGCGCGGGCCAGCACGAGGTCGCGCACCTTGCGCATCTTCTGCGCGCTGGCGTCGTCGTGGCTGCCGTAGTTGGAGTGCGACAGCAGCGCGACCTTGGGCTCGACCCCGAACAGCCTGAGCCGGTAGCTCGCCTGCAGGGTGGCCTCGGCGATCTGCTCGGCGCTCGGGTCCAGCTGCACGTGGGTGTCGAGGAAGAACCACACGCCGCGGTCGTTGATCACGCCGGTCATGGCGGCGGTGCCCTGCACGCCCTTGTCGAAGTCGAACACGCTGAGCAGGTAGCCGAGCTTCTTGTGGAAGCGGCCGACCAGTCCGCAGATCATCGCGTCGGCCTCGCCGCGCTCGACCATCAGCGCGGCGATCAACGTGGGCCGCGAACGCAGCAGGTTCTTGGCCGCGGCCGGGGTGACCCCGCGACGCTCGGTCAGCGCGTGGTACTGCTGCCAGTAGTCGTTGAAGCGCGGGTCGTCGTTGATGTTGGTGAGTTCGAAATCGACACCCGCGCGCATGCGCAGTCCCAGGCGTTCGATCCGCGCCTCGATCACCTCCGGCCGGCCGATCAGGATCGGGTGCGCGAGCTGCTCGTCGATCACGGTCTGCACCGCGCGCAGCGTCACCTCTTCCTCGCCCTCGGCGTAGACGACGCGCTGGCGGTTGCCGCGGGCGCGGTCGTACACCGGCTTCATCAGCAGGCCGGTGCGGTAGATGAACTGGCCGAGCTTTTCTTCGTAGGCCTCGAAGTCTTCGATCGGGCGCCGGGCGACGCCGGAGTCCATCGCGGCCTTCGCCACCGCCGGCGCCAGCAGTACCAGCAGGCGCGGGTCGAACGGGCGCGGGATCAGGTACTCCGGGCCGAAGCAGGGGATGTCGCCGCCGTAGGCCGCGGCGAGGTCGCCGGCTTCCATCCGCGCGAGCCTGGCGATCGCGTGCACGCAGGCGAGCTTCATCGCCTCGTTGATCTCGGTGGCGCCGACATCGAGCGCGCCGCGGAAGATGTACGGGAAGCACAACGCGTTGTTGACCTGGTTCGGGAAGTCCGAACGGCCGGTGGCGATGATGCAGTCCGGGCGCACGCGCCTGGCGTCGTCCGGCAGGATCTCCGGGTTCGGGTTGGCGAGCGCGAGGATGACCGGCCTGTCGGCCATGGTCGCGACCATCTCCGGCTTCAGCACGCCGCCGGCGGAGAGGCCGAGGAAGATGTCGGCGCCCTGCACGATTTCGGCGAGGGTGCGCTTGCCCGTGTCGCGGGCGTAGCGCGCCTTGTCGGGATCCAGGTGCGGGCGGCCGGTGTAGAGCACGCCGTCGCGATCGACCGCGAGGATGTTTTCCGGCTTCAGCCCGAGCGCGACCAGCATGTCCAGGCAGGCGATGCCGGCGGCGCCGGCACCGGAGGTCGCGAGCTTGACGTCGCCGATCTTCTTGCCGACCACTTCCAGCGCATTGACCACCGCGGCGCCGACGATGATCGCGGTGCCGTGCTGGTCGTCGTGGAACACCGGGATCTTCATCCGCTCGCGCAGCTTGCGCTCGACGATGAAGCATTCCGGCGCCTTGATGTCCTCGAGGTTGATGCCGCCGAAGGTCGGCTCCATCGCGGCGATGATCTCGACCAGCTTGTCGGGATCG
>JAKFCL010000260.1:0-6320 GCA_036676665.1 Arenimonas sp.
TTGCGCACCGACACCGCGTACGGCGTCACGTGGCCGTCGCGCACCGGCAGCGTCGACGCCTGCACGTCGACCGCGAGGTCGGCATCCAGGAACGCCGGCACCACCAGGTCCGCGACCAGCGGGTCGTGGTCGGACGTGCGCACCGGCACGGTCGGGTCGGCGGCGTTGTCGGTGGCGAAGTCGCTGTTGACGCGGGCGTGGTGCAGCGTCGCCTCGGTCGTGTCGAGCACGGCCTGGTTCACCAGCGCGTGGTCCAGCGTCTGCGTGTTGCCCTCGAAGACATACGAATAGCGCTGCGCTTCCGGCTTGGTGCCGATCAGGTTCACCAGCGGGGTGGTGACGGCGCTGTCGCCGTGCACCAGCACGGTGCCCTCGGCGGCCGGCGTGCCGGTGATGATGCCCATCACGTCGACGTAGCCGTCGTTGAAGTCGAACGCGTTGTAGTCGCCGATCAGCACCAGCGGCGCGGTGGCGTCGGCGGCCTGGATCGATTCCACCAGCTGCGAGATCCGCACGGCCTGCTGCAGGCGCTTGCCGCGCGAGCGGTCGCCGTCGGTGCCCCAGATCGCCCGCGGCGCGAGCGAATTGACCTCGAGCAGCGACAGCGTGTGGTTCAGCAGCACGGACAGCGGGTAGTCCGTACCGTTCTCGCCGCGGATGCGGGCCTGGAGCAGCAGCGGCGCACGGTCGAACAGGACGCTGCCGGCGCTGCCGTCGGGGGCGACCAGCATCTCGCCGGTGAACTGCTCGGCGACCGACAGCACCTCCACGCGCGGATCGCCGTCGGCGGCCGGCGCGGTCTTCACGAAGAAGCCCAGGCGCTGGCTGCCCGAGGTCGACAGCAGGTGCGCCTCGTACTGCGGGTTCTCCGGGCAGGTGTCGAACTCGTTGTCGTTGATCGCGCGGGCGAGCCGCTGGGCGGTCTCGAGGTTGGCGATCTCGACCAGGCCGACCACGTCCGGCAGGCGCAGGTACTGGCAGAACACCTCGGTCAGCTTCGCCAGCCGGTTCAGCGGCACCGACTCGCCGCCCGACAGGTTCTCGATGTTGTAGCTGCCGACGCGGATCGCGCCCTCGCCCGCGGCCGGCACCGGCGCCACGTACGCGCCGCCGCTGGTGGCGACGCCGGCGTGGTCGCCGATCAGCAGCGTGAAGTCGCCGCGGTCGTAATACATCACGCCCTCCATCGCGCCGAGCAGCGTGCCGGCATCGACGAACAGCGGCGTGCCGCCGGCCAGGCCGGTGCTTTCCACGCGCAGGCGCTCGGGATTGCGGTCGAAGCGGGCGATGCTGTGGCCGGCCGGCAGCGGCACGGCGTCGAGCGCGGCGATGCCGGGCTCGCGGGCCGGACGGGCGGTCTGCGGCAGCGTCACGTGGAAATCGCCGAACGCGTTGGTCGGGCCGACCACGCGGGCGCCGGGCAGCTGCACGCGCATGCCCTGGTAGCGGCCGAGCGCGCCGGTGCCGACGCCGGCCGACAGCACCGTCTCGTCGAGCACCACGGCCCCGGGCAGCGGCTCGCCGCTGGCCAGCACGGTCGCCGCGGCGTTGGACAGCTGGGTCAGTGGATAGCCGTGCGGCGTGCGCGAGAACAGCGTCACGCGGCCGCTGACGCGGACGCGGTTGCCGATGGCCGCGGCGGCCGGCGGCGCGCTGTTGGTGAACACGAACAGGCCCTCGGCCGTGGCCGGGTCGCCGTCGTCCTCGCCGATGCCGCTTTGGATGAAGTAGCCGTTGCCGCGATGGGCGGTGACGATGCCCTGGGTGATCACCTGGGTGCCGGCCGGCAGCGGCGAGCCGAGCCCGTCGCCCTGGATCTGGGCGATCGAAACGCGGGCGATCACCGACAGCGCGATCGTCGTCGCGGCGCCGCGACCCTGGGCATCGGCCACGGCCACGGCCAGCGTCTGCGGGCCCGGCGCGGTGGCTTCGGCGACGGTGGCCTGCAGCGAGAACACGAGGTCGCCGGCGACGGCGTCGCCATGCGTGCCGTCGTCGTACAGCGGCTGCGCGGCGGTTCCCCCGATCGCGGTGAGGTCGGCCTGCACGCTCAGGCCGGTGCTGTCCGGATTCGCGCCGCCGGTCACGGCGACGGTCAGCAGGGTTTCATCACCCGCGGCGAGCGCGGCCGGGCTGGCGGCACCGCTGGCGGTCGGGTCGGTGCTGCCGACCGCGCCGCACGCCGCCGCGTGGCTGCCGAGGCCGTCGAAAGCGTCGGTGGCGAAGCCGTCCCACTGCACGGCCGGGTCGAACGCGTCGCTGCCGTCGGTGTCGCCGGCGCAGATGGCCGGCTTTCGGCGGATCGTGTTGTCGGCGGTCGAGGCCAGGCCCGAACCCCACTGCGTGCCCGGGTCGAGGCCGATCTGGCCGGCGATGTCGAGCACGGTCGTGCCCCTGCGCAGCACGATCGCGTCGTCGCCGTTGAACCAGTTGCTGGCATTGACCTGGTCGGCCTGCGCGAGCACCGCGGCGACCGAGGCCGACTGCGCGAGCACGAACACGTCGCCGTCGGCGACGGTGCCGGTCAGGTTGATCGTCAGGCCGGCGCTGGCGCTGCCGTTGAAGAACATCTGCACCGAATAGCCGCCGGTCGCCAGGTTCACCGGCGCGCCGGTGCCGTTGTAGATCTCGATGGCCTTGTTGTTGCTGCTGCCCTCGACGATCTCGGACAGCAGCAGGTCGGGCGTGGCGGCGCCGGCCGCGGCGGCATACGACAGGGCGGACAGGCAAAGCAGGGCGTGCAGGCGCTTGCGATGGCGCATCGGGTCGGACCTCGAAGGGGGCAGGAAGGCTGTCGGCGGGTCCGGCTTCCCTTGCGGGACCCCTGCCGGACCGTGACAGGGTCGGCAGTTTAAATCGGAAAATGCGTCGCCCGCATGACAGACTTCCACCCCTCGCGACCCGATGGACCCCCGCCATGAGCCAGCCCCCGAACCAGCGCGCCCTCGAGGAGGGCATCACCCTCGACCTGAAGGACCGCCTGACGTACGGCGGCTACCTGCAGCTCGATACGCTGCTGTCGGCGCAGAAACCGCTTTCAGACCCGCCGCACCACGACGAGATGCTGTTCATCGTCCAGCACCAGGTGGCCGAGCTGTGGCTGAAGCTGGTGATCCACGAGCTGCGCGCGGCCGTCGCCTGCCTGCAGCGCGACCAGCTGGGGGCGATGCAGAAGATCCTGGCCCGCGTGAAGCAGGTCCAGCGCCAGCTGCACGAGCAGTGGTCGGTACTGGAGACGCTGACGCCGGCGGACTACCTGCAGTTCCGCGACATCCTCGGTCCGGCCTCGGGCTTCCAGTCGCTGCAGTACCGGCTGGTGGAATTCCTGCTGGGCAACAAGAACGGGCAGATGGCCAAGGTGTTCGCGCACGACCCGGTCGGCAGCGTGCAGCTGCTGGAGGCGCTGAACGCGCCGAGCCTGTACGACGAGTTCCTGCGGCATCTGCACCGGCGCGGCTACCCGATCCCGGCCCACCTGGTCGAGCGCGACTGGTCGCTGCCGCACAAGAGCGACCCGGCGTTGATCCCGGTGTTCAAGACGATCTACGAGGACACGGCCACGCACTGGGAGGCCTATGCGGTCGCCGAGCAGCTGGTCGACATCGAGGTCAGCTTCCAGATCTGGCGCTTCAGGCACATGAAGGCCGTCGAACGCATCATCGGCTACCGGCGCGGCACCGGCGGCAGTTCCGGGGTGGGCTTCCTGAAGCAGGCGCTGGACCTGACCTTCTTCCCGGAACTGTTCGAAGTGCGCACCGTGCTGGGCCAGCCGGACTGAGGCCCCGCCGGGCGGCGTGAAGGCGCCGTCGCGCATTGACGGCCCCGGCCGCAGCGGGTACACCTTCCGGGCCTTGCGCGGCCTTCATTTCGGCCATGCGGCCTGCCGAATACCATTCCTACAACCAGAAACCAGGGGAGAGACCGCATGAGCGGCGCCACCGTCACCGACCAGGGCCCGGTCCCTGAATACACCCAGCTGATGGGTCACCCGCGTCCGCTGTGGATGCTGTTCATGACGGAATTCTGGGAGCGCTTCGCGTTCTACGGCATCCGCTGGGCGCTCGTGCTGTACATCGTCGCGCAGTTCCACGGCGGCAGCGCCACCGGCGAATCGTCGGCCAACCAGACCTACGGCGCCTACCTGGCGCTGGTGTACGCCGGCGCGATCTTCGGCGGTTACGTCGCCGACAAGGTGCTGGGCTACCAGCGCTCGATCCTGCTGGGCGCGGTGATCATGTCCGCGGGCCTGTTCATGATCGCGTGGCCGAACGAGCAGGTGTTCAAGCTCGGCCTGGCGACGATCATCGCCGGCAACGGCCTGTTCAAGCCCAACATCTCGACGATGGTCGGCAAGCTCTACACCGTCGCCGACCCGCGTCGGGATTCGGGCTTCACCCTGTTCTACATGGGCATCAACCTCGGTGCGATGGTCGCGCCGCTGCTGACCGGCTGGCTGGCCGACAAGGTGTTCGGCACGCCGGACATGCCGGCCTACAAGGTGGTGTTCATCGCCTCCGGCGTCGGCATGCTGATCAGCCTGGTGTGGTTCTGGTTCGGCCGCACGCAGCTCGGCGGCGTCGGCCGCCCGAACGTCGGCGGCGAGAACAAGGTCCGCGTGCTCTACACGCTCGGCGGCGTGCTGCTGGCGATCCCGGTGATCTACTTCCTGCTGTCGCTCGGCGCCAGCACGCTGCAGTGGATCCTGATGGCGATGTTCGTCGGCCTGGGCATCCTGCTGCTGGTCGAGGGCATCCGCGAAGGCAGCAAGCAGCGCGACATGGTGATCGCGATGCTGATCATCTTCGCGTTCAACGTGCTGTTCTGGATGTTCTTCGAACAGGCCGGCAGCTCGTTCACCTTCCTGGCCGACAAGATCGTCGACCGCGAGTTGTTCGGCTGGACCTGGCCGGTGGCGTGGTTCCAGTCGGTGAACTCGCTGGCGATCATCACGCTGGCGCCGGTGATGGCGTGGCTGTGGGTGGCCATGGGCCGCGCCAATCCGTCGATCCCGCGCAAGTTCGGCCTGGGCCTGCTGTTCAACGGCGTCGCGTTCGCGCTGCTGTGGTTCGCGCTGTCGGCGCTGGTGGACGACTTCGGCAAGATCCCGTTCTGGACGCTGTTCATGGTCTACGTGATCCAGTCCGTCGGCGAGCTGTGCCTGTCGCCGATCGGCCTGTCGATGGTGACCAAGCTGGCGCCGGTGCGCCTGGTCGGCTTCGGCATGGGCGGCTGGTTCCTGTCCACGGGCATCGGCAACAACCTGTCGGGCATCTTCGCCAGCCACGTCAGCGGCGACACCGGCATGACGGTGGCCTCGGCGATGTCGGGCTACGAATTCGGGTTCTGGGCGCTGGTGATCCCGGGTGCGCTGCTGTTCCTGATCGCGCCGCTGATCCAGAAGCTGATGCATGGCGTCAAGTAGTTCCTAGTCCGTAGTCCGTACGTGGTAGTGATGCGGCCCGGGTACTCCCCGGGCCGTGTCGTGTCCGACTCGAGGAAAACCGCATGGCCGCACCCGTTCCGACCACCGCTCCGTTCGTCGCGCCGCCGCCCGGCGACAGGTTCGGCCATCCGCAGGCGCTGTGGCAGCTGGTGCACTCCGAGTTCTGGGAGCGCTTCGCGTACTACGGCATGCGGGCGCTGCTGGCGGTGTACGTCGCCACGACGTTCTTCTCGCTGCTGCCCGAGGGCGACGCCTACGCCGAGGCGGCGCTGACCTACGGCGCGTACACGGCGCTGATCTACGCGACCGGCATCTTCGGCGGCTTCATCGCCGACCGTTTCATCGGGTACCGGCGGGCGATCGTCATCGGCGGCCTGCTGATGGCATCGGGCCTGTTCCTGCTGCTGATCAAGGACCTGCGCTGGTTCCTGCTGGGGCTGTCGCTGATCGTGGTCGGCAACGGCCTGTTCAAGCCGAACATCTCGACGATGGTCGGGCGGCTCTACGCGCCCGAGGACGTGCGCCGGGATTCCGGCTTCACCTGGTTCTACATGGGCATCAACGCCGGCGGCGCGCTGGCGCCGCTGGTCTGCGGCACGCTGGTCGGCGCGCGCTTCGGCTACGAATGGGGTTTCTTCACCGCCGGTCTCGGCATGCTGCTCGGGCTGGCGGTGTTCCAGTGGCGGGTCGCCACGATGGGCGCGATCGGGCAGCCGCCGGTCGGCCATGAAGGTTTCGCGCGCTCGCTGATCGTGGTGCTCGGCGCGCTGGTGGCGGTGCCGCTGGTGTACCTGCTGCTGAACCAGAAGACGCTGGTCGGCTATCTGCTGATCGGCCTGTTCCTGGCGCTGACGGTGTTCTTCATCGTCTCGGGCGT
>JAKFCL010000261.1:0-29049 GCA_036676665.1 Arenimonas sp.
GGGGCGAGCGCGTTCACGGCCGACGCCCAGGAAGTGTTCTACGTGAGCGCGCTGTTCTTCAGTGCGCCCGTGTTCGCCGGCCGCTACTTCCTGGCGATGGCACGCACCGACGCGGGGTTGCTGGTGCTGATGCGGCCTGCCTCGACGTTCGAGAAATGGCTGCTGGCGCTTCTGGTCGTCGCGGTCGGCTACCCGCTGGCCTTCAGCGTCGCGTTCGAACTGGTCAATGTGCCGGCGTGGCTGATGGCCAGGGCGAGCGCGGCGTCGCAGTTCGCGGCGATGGCGTCCGGGGCGACCGAGCAAGCACTGGCGATGTCCCCGCATGCGCCCGACAAGTTCGGGTTGTTCATGCCGTGGGACCTCGGCGTGGAGGAAGCCCGCGTGATCCCGGCGGTCTTCCTGTGGCTGCTCGGCATGCAGGGCTTCAGCGTGCTCGGCAGCCTGTATTTCCACCGCATGCCCTTCATCAAGACGATCCTGGCGGCCTTCGCGCTGGTGATCGCGCTGGCGATGCTGGCCGCGCTGGTGGGCGGGTCGCCGGAGGCGGTGTTCACGTTCTGGGACACCGACAACCAGCTCTCCGCGGGGAATGCCCTCGTCGCCGCGCTCTTCTGGTTCGGTGTGCCGATGCTGCTGTGGGTCGCCGCCTTCTTCGCGCTCCAGGAACGGGAGCTGCACCGATGAGGCGCACCCGCTGGACGTTCGCGGCCGCCCTGCTCCTGCTGGCGCTGGGCGTGACCCGGCCCCCGTCGGGGCCGGTCGAGCGCGACGACAGGAGCCTCGATTTCGCCGGCATCGAGCGGCTGGACGTCGAAAGCGACGGCCACGTCCAGATCCAGGTGGGCGGCGGCGCGCCGTCGCTGAAGTTTGAACAGCGCGACCCCGACGTGGACGTGGTCGTCGAGCGCCGGGGAGACACCCTGCACGTGCGGATTTCCAGCGGCAACGAACGCCATCACGAGGGCAAGCTCGTGGTGCCGGCAACCCTGGAGCGGATGGACATCCGCGGCGGCGCCTACGTCGAGGCGATGCGGCCGGTGCGCGCCCTGCGGATCAACACGACCCGCCCGCTGAGATGGCAGGGCGAGGCCCGCCGCCTCGAGATCGTGCGCCGCCCGGAAACGCCCGAGCCGGCGACCGGCGGCGCGACGGCGGCCTCCGGCGGTGACGCCACGGGGGACGGGGAAGCGGATTCCTGCGACTGCCTCGGCGTCGTCTCCGTCACCGGGGCGATCGACGAACTGTTCGTGACTGCCGACGAGGGAAGGGTCAGCGTCGACCGCGCCGGCGGCCACGGGCACGCCACGCTCGACCTGGCCGACGGCGTGCGGTTCGACCTCGACAACGCGATGGACCTGGAGGGCGTCACGCTCGTGCGGCGCCCCGCGCGGGAGCGCGCACCGGCGGCGGATGCCGAAGCGACCGACGCCGGGTCGACGGTCCATCAATCCGCGACTGCAACGGAGCCTGTGACGCAATGAGCCTGCTGGAAGCCGTGGAATACGAATCGGGCGAGACCCCGACCTGGAGCATCGTCTGGCTGCACGGCCTGGGCGCCGACGGCCACGACTTCGCGCCGATCGTGCCCGAACTGCTGCGCAAGGGCTGGCCGCCGATCCGCTTCGTGTTCCCGCATGCGCCGGTGCGCGCGGTGACGATCAACGGCGGCATGCGCATGCCGGCCTGGTACGACATCCGCAATCTCGACCTCGACCAGCGCGCCGACGAAACCGGCGTGCGCGAGTCGATCGCGCAGGTGGAAGCGCTGATCCAGCGCGAATGCGAGCGCGGCGTCCCCGCCTCGCGGCTGATCCTCGCCGGTTTCTCCCAGGGCGGCGCGATCGCGCTGGCCACCGGCGTCCGCCGGCAAGCACCGCTGGCCGGGATAGTGGGCCTGTCGACCTACCTGCCGATGGCGTCCACCACCGCCAGCGAAGTCACCACCGCCAGCCTGCGCAGCCCGGTTTTCATGGGCCATGGCACCCAGGACCCGGTCGTGCCGGCGTCGCTGGGCATGCTCAGCCGCGACATGCTGCGCAAGTTCGGCGCGACCGTGCAGTGGCACGACTACCCGATGGCGCACAGCGTCTGCGCCGACGAGATCCGCGACCTCGGCGACTGGCTGCAGCAGCGCTTCGCCGCGGGCTGAAAAGCGCCGGCCGGGTGGGGCATACTCGGGGCGGGGATGACAGGGGTTCGGGGCCGACGGCCCGCATGAAGAAGCGTTCGCCATGAAGCTGCTGCTGGTCGACGACGAACCGCTGGCGCGCCAGCGCCTGGCGGCGCTGGTGCGCGAACTGGGCGGCCACGAGATCGTCGGCGAGGCGGACAACGGCCGCGAGGCGGTCGAGAAGGCCGAGGGCCTCGGCGCCGAAGTCGTGCTGCTGGACGTGTCGATGCCGGTGATGGACGGGCTGGAAGCCGCGCGCCACCTCGCCAGCCTGCCGTCGCCGCCCGCGCTGGTGTTCTGCACCGCGTTCGACCAGCACGCGCTGGCGGCGTTCGAGGCCGCCGCCGTCGATTACCTGGTCAAGCCCGTCCGCGCCGAACGCCTGGCCGAGGCGCTGGAACGCGCCCGCCGCCACCGCAGCGCCCAGCAGCTGCCGCCGCTGCCGACCGGCGCCCACGCCCGTCGCCGCAGCCATCTGAGCGCGCGCCTGCGCGGCAGCCTGCGCCTGATCCCGATCGAGGACGTGCGCTACCTGCAGGCCGAGGAAAAATACGTCGTCGTTCACCATGCGCGCGGCGAGGACCTGATCGAGGAATCGCTGAAGTCGCTGGAAACCGAATTCGGGGACCGCTTCATCCGCATCCACCGCAACTGCCTGGTCGCCAGCGAGGAGTTCGCCGAACTGCGCCGCGCCGCCGACGGCCAGGTGCATGCCGTGCTGCGCAGCGGCGGTTCGCCGCTGGAAGTGAGCCGCCGTTGCCTGCCGCTGCTGCGCGAACGCCTGAAACATCTCTGAGGGAGCCCCCACCCATGCCCACCATCCGCCTTGCCACCCGCGAAAGCGCGCTCGCCCTGTGGCAGACCCAGCACGTCGCCGACCGCCTGCGCGAAGCGCACCCGGATCTGGAGGTGGTGCTGGTGCCGATGACCACGCGCGGCGACCAGATCCAGGAGCGCCCGCTGGCGGAAGTCGGCGGCAAGGGCCTGTTCCTGAAGGAGCTCGAGGTGGCGATGCTCGAGGGCCGCGCCGACGCCGCGGTGCATTCGATGAAGGACGTGCCGATGGAGCTCGACGGGCCGTTCGAACTGGCGGCGGTGCTCGAGCGTGCCGATCCGTTCGACGCGTTCGTGTCCAACAAGTACGAGGCGCTCGAGGAACTGCCGCTGGGCGCGGTCGTCGGCACGTCGTCGCTGCGCCGGCAGGCGCTGCTGCGCGCCCACCGGCCGGACCTGAAGCTGATCGACCTGCGCGGCAACGTCAACACGCGCCTGGGCAAGCTCGATGCCGGCGACTACGACGCGATCGTGCTCGCCGCCGCCGGGCTGATCCGCCTGGGGATGGAAGGGCGCATCCGCGAACGGCTGGTCGCGCCGCGCTTCATCCCGGCTGCGGCGCAGGGTGCGATCACCGTCGAGTGCCGCGCCGGCGATGCCGACGTGATCGCGCTGTTCGCGCCGCTCGACCACGCGCCGACCCGCGCCTGCGTCGGCGCCGAGCGGGCGATGACCCGTTCGCTCGGCGGCAGCTGCCAGGTGCCGATCGCCGCGTTCGCGACGCTCAAGGGCGAGCGCCTGTCGCTCGAGGGCCTGGTCGGCAATGCCGCCGACGGCTACACGGTGCGGGGTTACGCCAGCGGCCCGATGTCGGAACCGGAAAAGCTCGGCGAGCAGGTCGCCGACATGCTGCTGGCCCGCGGGGCCGACGCGCTGCTGCCGTGAACGCGGCCGCGGCGTCGCCGACGCGGCAGGGCACCTAAATGGGGACAGAGAACATATCCGTTTCAAACGGAAATGTTCTCTGTCCCCATTCAGTAGTACAGGGTCACCAGGTGTTTCGCTTCGGCGAAGAACAGCCAGCGCTCCACCAGGGCGCCGGCCAGCGCCGACACCGCCGCGACGCACAGGGCCGGGGCCGCCAGCGGCGGCAGCAGCAGCGCGATGACGCACGCGAGCATCGGCACGCTGCCGAACAGCACCATCGCGATCGCGCGAAGCCGCTTCGCGTGCCTGCGCGCGACCACGAAACCCATTTCCTTCGTCAGGTAGCTCGCCTCGGTATGCGGCCGCTCGAACACCGTCGCCTCGCGGTCGGCCGGCAGGCCCAGCGCGGATTGGCGGGAGGCCGGCCATTCGCCGCGATCCAGGTCGCGCCAGTACCGGCGCTTGCCGACCACCAGGCCGGCGAGCAGCACCAGCAGCACGACCGGCGACAGCGGCGCGTCGGCATCGACCCACGCCACGCCCGCGGCGACGACCAGGCCGCCGGTCACCAGCGCGAACAGCAGGTACCCCGGCACCACCGAGCGGTGCGTCCAGGCCGGCACCGGCTTGAGCGACGCGTAGATCATCGCGGTGCAGGCCACCGTCGCCAGCGACAGCACGACCAGTGCCGCCAGCGCGAGGCGCAGCCAGGGGCCCTGCTCGCCGATGTCCAGGAACACGATGCCGACCACGACGGCCCACGGCACGAAGGCCAGCACCGCGAACACGCCTTCGCGCGACAGCCAGCTCGTGCGCCACTGGCTGAATGCGCGCCAGGCCCGCAGCGGCCGGCCCAGGTGCAGCGTCGAGCTGAGCAGGCCGGCGACCACCGGCACCGCGGCGGCCGCGAGCAGGAAGACGATCATCGCCGCGCTCGCCAGTTCCAGCCGTCGTGTCAGCAGCATCAGCGCGGTCCACACCCAGGTGCCGTAACCGAGCCCGGTCAGCGTCGAGAAGAAGATCACGGAGAAGGCAGGATGCATCAGCGGCTCAGGGCGCGGTCGAGCCAGCGCAGCAGCGGGTTGAGTTGCGACGGATCGACCACTTCGTCGAGCGCGGGCGGGTGTTCCGGGTTCGCCGGCGCGCCGGCGCGCCGCGGGCGCTGCGGCAGGTAGCGGTTCACCGGCGCGTAGCCCAGCTCGGGCATCAGCGCGACGCCGCCGCGTTCGGCCACCAGCTTCGACACCGCCGAATCGGCATCGCCGAGGTCGCCGAAATGCCGCGCCTTGGTCGGGCAGGCCTGCACGCAGGCCGGCTGCCGCGATTCCTCGGGGATCGTTTCGTTGTAGATGCGGTCCACGCACAGCGTGCACTTCTTCATGATGCCGTCGACCTCGCTGTACTCGCGGGCGCCGTACGGGCAGGCCCACGAACACAGCTTGCAGCCGATGCACTTGTCCTCGTCGACCAGCACGATGCCGTCCTCGGCGCGCTTGTAGCTGGCGCCGGTCGGGCAGACGGTGACGCACGCCGGCGTCTCGCAGTGCAGGCAGCTGCGCGGGAAGTGCAGCGTGGTCGCCGGCTGCGTCGGCGTCGGCGCGATCTCGTAGCTGTGCACGCGGTTGAGCCAGACGCCGATCGGGTCCTTCCCGTACGGCTGTTCGTCCACCAGCGGCCCGGCGATGCCGCCGGCATTCCACTCCTTGCACGCCACCGCGCAGGCATGGCAGCCGACGCAGGTGTCGAGGTCGATCACCAGGCCGAGCTTCTTCGCGGACGGGGGCGGGAGTGTGGTCATCGGAACGGGAAGAAATGCGGGATGAAGTACACGGCCATGCCCCAGAACAGAAGGTTGAGCGGAACGCCCATGCGCAGGAAGTCGACGAATCGGTAGTTGCCGGCGTTGTACACCATCGTGTTGGTCTGGTAACCGACCGGCGTCGCGAAGCTGGTGGACGCGGCGAACAGCACCGCCACCAGGAACGGCGTCGGGCTGACGCCCATCGAGATGGCGGTCGCGAAGGCGATCGGGGTGACCAGCACCGCCGCGGCGTTGTTGCTCATCAGCTCGGTCAGTACCGCCGTGATCAGGTACACCGCCGCCAGCACCGCCACCGGCCCAAGACCGCCGACCAGCGCCACGCTGAAGTCGGCCACGCGCTCGGCGAGCCCGGACTTCTGCATTGCGATGCCCAGCGGCAGCACGCCGGCCAGCAGCACGATCACCCGCCAGTCGATCGCCTGGTAGGCCTGGTCGTTGCCGATGCAGCGCGTGGCGATCAGCGCGATGCAGCCCAGGATCGCCGAGGCGACGATCGGCAGCCAGCCCAGCGCCGCCACGGCGATCGCCGCGGCCATGATCGCGACCGAAAGCAGCGCCTTGCGCACCTGCGGGCGCGCCTCGCCACGCTCGTTGAGCACCACCAGGTTGCGGTTGGCGCGCAGCGCATCCAGCTCGCCCTGGGGGCAAAGCATCAGCAGCACGTCGCCAAGGTCCAGCGGTACCGAACGGATCTTCTCCCGGACGACGGTGCCGCGGCGGTGCAGCGCCAGTACTGCGGCGTTGTAGTGCCACTGGAAGTCCAGGTCGGTGAGCGACTTGCCGATGAGGCGCGAGCCCGGCGCCACCATCGCCTCCACAAGCACCTGCGCGCCGGCTTCGTTTCCGGCGAACTGGCTGTCCTGCAGCTTGAACTCGCTTTCGATCTCGAGCTTCGTGCGGTCCTTCATCGCCTGGAGTTTCTCCCAGTCGCCGCGGACCAGCAGGACGTCGCCCTCCTGGAGCTGTTCGCCCCGCGGAGACCAGTGCTTCTCGTCGCCGCGCAACAGTTCGAGGACGAACACGGAATGCTTCTCGGCGAGCCGGGCCTGCTCCACGGACTTGCCGATCAGCGGCGAGCTGGCCATCACCCGCAACTCGGTGATGTACTTCCCCAGGTCGTAGGCCTCCGTCAGGGGCGCCGGGGGGTGGTGCGGCAGCAGCCAGTGGCGGAATACCAGCAGGTAGACGAAACCGGCGGCCATCGTCACCAGCCCCAGCGGCGCGAAATCGAACAGCCCGAACCCGGGATGGCCCAGGTCCTTGGCCATCGAGTTCACCAGCAGGTTCGTCGACGTGCCGATCAGCGTGCAGACGCCGCCCATCTGCGCCGCGTATGACATCGGGATCAGCAGTTGCGACGGCGACTGGCGGTTCGCGGCGGTCGCCGCCAGCACCATCGGCAGGAATACCGCCACCGCCGCCGTATTGTTGACGAACGCCGAGATCGGGCCGATCACCAGCAGCAGCAGGATCAGGAAGAGCGTGGGGCTCTTGACCTTCGAGAAGAGCCTGCCGACCGGCCGCAGCGCGCCGGTGTGCGCCAATCCGGCGCTGAGCACGAACATCGCCGCGACGGTGATGGTCGCCTCGGAGCTGAATCCCGAGAGCGCCTCCGCCGGCGTCACCAGCCCGAGCACCAGCAGGCTGGCGAGCACGATCATCGCCACGACGTCCACGGGCAGCTTCTCGGTGACGAACAGCACCACGGCGCCGACCAGCACCGCCAACGTCAATACGGCCTGGCTCTCCATCAGCGGCTGGTTCCCTTGCCGGCGTCGTAGCGCAGGGGGCGATCGTCGCGCGGGCCGGGTCCGAGCGCCGCGAAGCCGGGGGCCGACGCGGTGGCGGGTTCTGCGCGGGTGATCGCCACGCGCAGGTCGAACCACGCCGCCTGCCCGGTGACCGGATCGGCATTCGCGTAGGCGTCGCGCGGCAGCACGTCGGAGATCAGGTGGTTGAGCAGGAAGCCCTTCGCCGATTCGGGCGCGTCCCTGGCCAGCTTCCAGGCGCCGCGGCGCTTGCCGATCGCATTCCAGGTCCAGACGGTGTCGGGCTGCACGTTCGCCGCCCGCCGGCACTGCACGGTGATGCGGCCGTGGTGCGAATCCACATGCACCCAGTCGCCGTCGGCCAGGCCGTGCGCGGTGGCGGTGTCGGGGTGCAGGTAGAGCCAGTTGCGGGCGCTGATCTGCCGCAGCCAGGCGTTCTGCGAACCCCACGCGTGGTACATGAACGGCGGCCGCTGCGTCACCGCGCTCAGCGGGAACGCGTCGACGGCCACCTGCGCCCCCTCGAACGGTTCGTACCAGATCGGCAGCGGGTCGAAATACGTGCGCACGCGTTCGCGCTCCGCCTCCGGCGGCTGCACCGGGCCATGGCCCTGCGCCGCCAGCCGGAACTTCTGCAGCGTTTCCGAATAGATCTGCAGCACCACCGGCTCGGCGCGGGCGATGAAGCCCATCGACTGCGCCCATTGCAGATAGTCACGGTTGGCCATCTTGAAGTAGCTGGCGGACGCCGGGATCTCCAGCTCCCAGAAGCCGCCGTGCGCGCGATAGGCGTCGAGCTGCTTCGGGTTCGGCGGGCCCTTGCCGTGCTGGCTGCCGTCGCCGCGCCAGCCGGCCAGCAGGCCGATGCCGGGCGCGCGCTCGTGGTTGACGATGTAGTCGGCGTAGTCGGCATAGCGCGGCGAGCCGTCGTCGGCCAGCAGCGCCGGCAGGCCGATGCGCGCGCCCAGGTCCAGCAGCACCGACTGGAAACCGCGCACGTCGCGGCCCTCGCGCTGGGTCGCGCTGTCGAGCACCGGCATGCGCAGCGCGTCGGCGGCGCGGTCGGCGTCGGAAATCGGCCGGTCCAGCAGCGAGATCGCGTCGAAGCGCTCCAGATACGTCGTGTCGGGCAGCACCAGGTCGGCGTAGGCGACCATCTCGCTGGAATAGGCGTCGCTGTAGATGATCCTCGGGATGCGGTACGCGCCGTGTTCGTCCTTGTCGGTGAGCCACTGCATCGTCTCGCGGGTGTTCATCGCCGAGTTCCAGCTCATGTTGGCCATGAACAGGAACAGCACGTCGACCGGATGCGGATCGGCCGCCCAGGCGTTGCGGATCACCGTGTGCAGCATGCCGTGCACGGCCAGCGGGTACTTCCACGAATAGGCGTGGTCGATGCGGCGCGGCTGGCCCTGCGCGTCCACCAGCAGGTCCTCGGGGCCGTGCACGAAGCCCAGCGGCGGCGCGTCGAGCGCACCGGTGGCGCCGCGCGTGCGCCCGGGCCGGTTCGCCGGCGGGATCGGCCGCGGGAACGGCGGCTGGTAACGGAAGCTGCCCGGGGTGTCGACCGCACCCAGCAGCAGCTGCAGCAGGTGCAGCGCGCGGCAGGTGTGGAAGCCGTTGCTGTGCGCGCTGATGCCGCGCATCGCGTGGAACGCCACCGGCCGCCCGAGCATGCGCGCGTGCAGGCGGCCGTGCACGTCGGTCCACGGCTGTTCGACCACGATCGCCTCGTCGAAGGCGACCCGCGCCAGCTCGGCGGCGATGCGCCGGATCGTTTCCGCCGGCACGCCGCAACGTTCGGCGACCGCGTCGGGCGCGTACTGCGGGTCGAGGTATCGCTCCGCGAGCAGCTGGAAAACCGGCACCGCGCGGCGGCCGTCGGCCAGCGTGTACTCGCCGACGATGCGCGGCGCGATCCCGGTCGCACCGGCGGGGCGCGGCCCCAGCGCGTCGTCGTCGGTGCCCGAACCCCAGCACAGCTCGCGGCCGTCGGCATCGCGCGCGAACAGGCCGTCGTCGGCCGCACCCGGATCGCGGATCACCAGCCAGTGCGCATTCGTGTAGCGCACCAGGTAGTCGAGGTCGACGCGGTCGGCCTTCAGCAGTTCGTGGATCAGCGCGAACGCGAACAGGCCGTCGGTGCCCGGACGGATGCCGATCCACTCGTCGGCGATCGCGCCATACCCCGTGCGCACCGGGTTCACCGCGACCACCTTGGCGCCGCGGCCCTTGAGCTTGCCCAGGCCGAGCTTGATCGGGTTGGAGTCGTGGTCCTCGGCGACGCCCCAGAGCATCAGGTACTTCGTCCGGTCCCAGTCGGGCTCGCCGAATTCCCAGAAGCTGCCGCCGAGCGTGTACAGCCCGCCGGCGGCCATGTTCACCGAGCAGAAACCGCCGTGCGCCGCGTAATTCACCGTGCCGTACTGCTGCGCCCACCAGCCGGTCAGCGCCTGGCTCTGGTCGCGGCCGGTGAAAAACGCCAGCCGGTCGGGATCGCGTTCGCGGGTTTCGCGCAGCCAGCCGGCGGCCAGGTCGAGCGCCTCTTCCCAGGAGATGGCCTCGAAGCGGTTCTCGCCGCGCTCGCCGACCCGTTTCATCGGCGTGTCCAGCCGCGCCGGCGAATAGTGCTGCATGATCCCGGCCGAACCCTTCGCGCACAGCACGCCGCGGTTCACCGGATGCGCCGGGTTGCCCTCGATGTAGCGGATCTTCCCGTCGCGCAGGTGCACGTTGATGCCGCAGCGGCACGCGCACATGTAGCAGGTCGTCTGCCGGACGGCGTCACCGACGGGCTTCTGCAGGTCCAGGGTGGGCTCGCGCATGGCGCCATTGTGCCCGGGGACGACAGAAACTAGAAACTAGCCGCTGAAAACTAGTCGAAGCCACGGCATGCGAGCTTGGGCCTTCACTAGTTTTCAGCGGCTAGTTTCTGGTTTCTTGTGCCCCCGATGCCCGTATCCTAGGGGCCTCAGAGATCGAGCCCGGCACCCATGGACCGCTACGAGAGAATCCTCGCCCTGCACCGCAGCCTGAAGACCTCGCGCTACCCGGTGGCGATCCGGCAGCTGATGGAGGAACTGGCGTGCTCGCGGGCGACGCTGTACCGCGACATCGCCTTCCTGCGCGATGCGCTCGGCGCACCGATCGAGAGCGAGGGCGAGGGCAGCATCCGCTACGACCAGAAGGAGGCCGAACGTTTCGAGCTGCCGGGGCTGTGGCTCAATTCCGACGAGCTGCACGCGCTGCTCGCCGCCCACCAGCTGCTCGACCGCACCGGCCAGGGCGTGCTGTCGAGCGCGCTGGCGCCGCTGAAGGGCCGCATCGAGACGCTGCTGGCGCAGCAGGCCGGCGGCAAGCGCTGGCCGGTGGAGCGGGTGCGGGTGATCGCCAGCGGCGTGCGCCGCCGCGACGAGCTGGCGTTCCGGCTGGTCGCCAGCGCCGTGCTCGAACGCCGCGAGCTGCAGTTCGACTACCTCGCGCGCTCCACCAACGAGCGCACGCACCGCACGGTGTCGCCGCAGCGGCTCACGCACTACAAGGACAACTGGTACCTCGATGCGTGGGACCACGACCGCGAGGCGCTGCGCAGTTTCTCGGTCGACCGGATCCAGCACGCGAAGGTGGCGGACGCGACCGCGCGCGACATCCCCGACGACGAGCTCAAGCAGCACCTTTCGTCGAGCTACGGCATCTTCTCCGGCACGCCGAAGGGCACGGCGACGCTGCTGTTCTCGCCGAAGGCCGCGCGCTGGGTTGCCGACGAGTACTGGCATTCCAAGCAGCAGGGGAGGTTCCTGCCCGACGGCCGCTACGAGCTGAAGATCCCATACAGCAACGCCAAGGAGCTGCTGATGGACGTGCTGCGCTACGGCGCCGACGCCGAGGTGGTCGAACCCGAATCGCTGCGCATGCAGGCGCGCACGATGCTGCAGCTTGCGCTTGCCGCGTATGACCACTGAGCCGCGCACCGATGGCCGCTGAAGCGCCGCATCCGCCGCGGCCGGGCGAGGGCATGCGCATCGCGATCGTGCTCGGCGCCGGCGGCGCCCGCGGGCTCGCCCATATCGGCGTGCTGGAAGTGCTGCGCGAGCGCGGCTACGAGGTGGCCGGCATCGCCGGCGTGTCGATGGGAGCGGTCGTCGGCGGCATCCACGCCGCCGGCAAGCTCGATCAGTTCCGCGACTGGACGCTCGGCCTCGGCCGCCGGCAGGTGCTGCACCTGCTCGACTTCGCATTCGGTTTTCCGGGCCTGATCCGCGGCGACCGGGTGATCGGCGTGCTGCGCGACATCGTCGGCGACGTGCTGATCGAGCAGCTGCCGGTGCCCTACGTCGCGGTCGCGACCGACCTGTCGCGGATGCGCGAGGTCTGGCTGACGCGCGGCAAGCTGTTCGACGCGGTGCGCGCGTCGATGGCGATGCCGATGATCTTCACCCCGCACGTCGTCGACGGCCGCGAACTGGTCGACGGCGGGTTGATGACGCCGCTGCCGATCGCCGCGACCCGGCAGATGCGCGTGGACCGGGTGATCGCGGTCGACGTCAACGGCCCGGTGCCGTGGCTGCAGGCCGGTGCCCCGGCCAGGCCCGAGGTGCTCGCCGCGACGCCCGCCGGCGCGGCCGGCGCCGTCGTGGCGATGCCGCGCCGGGAACGCCTGGCCGCGCTGTGGAAAGGCTTCACCGACGGCGACACCGGCGCCGACGCGCCCGCGCCGGACGGCCGCGGCGTGATGGACCTGATGTCGCGCTCGTTCGACACGATGCAGGCGCGCATGACCCGCATGCAGATCGCCCAGGACCCGCCGGACCTGCTGATCTCGGTGCCCGGCGACGCGGCGATGTTCCACGAGTTCTGGCGCGCCCGCGAGCTGATCGCCGCCGGCCGCGAGGCCGCGACCAAGGCCCTGGACGCCGCGGGGCTGTAGGCCGTCTCGATCCGTGAGATGACCCCGCGGCAAGGTGTGTCCACACCCACCGGGGACACCGCCATGCCGATCCTGACGCCGGACACCGATCCGATCCACGCCGTCGACCCGCGGCTCGCCAACACGCTGTGGCAGTGGCTGGCGCTCGGCACGCTCGCGGTCGCGCTGCTGCCGGCGGCGCGGGGCCCGTCCGAGGCCATCGGCGCGCTGCCGTTCTGGCTGGTGCTGGCGCCCGCGGTCTCCCTGCTCGCGCTGTACCGGCATGTGCTGGCGGCGGCGTGGCGTGCGCGCCTCGTCCGCGCCACGCCACGCCGCCGGCGGCGCGTCGCCGCCGTCCGGGCGCCGCGCAAGGGCCGCGGACCGGTGCCACTGGCCGGCGCGCGCAGTGCCGCCGGCCCGCGCTTCGAACGGGTCAGCTGAACCCGCCCGCCGGGCCGGGGGCGCGTCACCTGAACGAGTCGGCCGGCCGCGGATCCGCGCCCACCGTGCCGCCTTCGCCACGGCCGTCACGCGGCCTGCCTAGACTGCAGCGATGGCATCGACGATCACCCTGCGTCCCGCCCGCGACGCCGACCTGCCGGCGTTGCTGGCGCTCGAGGCGCAGTTTCCCGGCGACCGGTTGAGTGCCCGGCAGTTCCGTCACCATCTCGGCAACGCGCGGGCGGCGCTGCGGGTGCTCGAGGCCGACGGCCTCGTCGCCGGTTACCACCTGGTGCTGAACCGGCGGCTGAGCCGCCGGGCCTGGCTGTATTCGATCGCGGTCGCGCACCATGCCCGCGGGCAGGGCCTCGGCCGCCGCCTGCTGGCCGACGCCGAAGCCGGCGCGGCCGCCGCCGGCCGGCGCGGGATGCGGCTGGAAGTGCGGCAGGACAATGCCGCGGCGATCGCCCTGTATGAACGCGCCGGCTACCGGCGCAGCGCGGACCTGCGGCGGTACTACGACGATGGCGGCGACGGCTGGCGCTATTTACATGATTGGGCGTGACCATGACTTCCGGCCTACCGCGGCCGCGCGCGGCCCCGTGCTAGCGTCCGGGACCCGTTCCACATCCTGGAATTCCGCATGCGCCTCTCCGCTCTCGCCTGGCTCGTCGCCGGTGCGTTCACCGTTCCCGCCCTCGCTGCCGAGACCCCCGCGATGACCGCCGATCCGTACCAGTGGCTCGAGGACGTCGAAGGGGCGAAGGCACTGGACTGGGTCCGCACGCGCAACGCCGACGCCGACGCGAAACTGGCGAAGGATCCCGGCTTCGAGGCGCTGCGCGCCGACCTGCTGGCGATCCTGGATTCGGACGCGCGCATCCCGTACGTGACGAAGATGGGCGCGCATTACTACAACTTCTGGAAGGACGCGAAGAACCCACAGGGCCTCTGGCGGCGCACGACGCCCGAGCAGTACCGCCTGGCCGAGCCGCGGTGGGAGGTGCTGCTGGACCTGGACGCGCTCGGCAAGGCCGAAGGCATCAACTGGGTCTGGGGCGGCGTCGACTGCCTGCGCCCGGACTACGACCGCTGCCTGGTCGAGCTGTCACGCGGCGGCTCGGATGCCTCGGTGACGCGCGAGTTCGACGTGTCGGACAAGGCGTTCGTCGAAGGCGGCTTCAGCCGTCCCGAGGCGAAGGGTGGCATGGAATGGATCGACGTCGACACCGTCTACGTCGGCACCGATTTCGGCCCCGACTCGATGACGACCTCCGGGTATCCGCGCATCGGCAAGCGGTGGACGCGCGGCACGCCGATGTCGGCCGCCACCACGGTGTTCGAGGGCAAGCCCGGCGACGTCGCCGCCGGCGTCTCGTTCGACGACACGCCCGGATTCGAGCGCCACACCGCCTACCGCGCGGTGACCTTCTACACCGACGAGCTGTACCTGCAGCGCGACGGCGCGTTCGTGAAGCTCGACGTGCCCGAAGGCGCGCAGAAGTCGCTGGTCCGCGAATGGCTGATGCTCGAGCTGCGCCAGCCGTGGACGACCGGCGGCGAGGACCATCCGGCCGGTTCGCTGCTGGCGATCCGCCTGGACGATTTCCTGGCCGGCAAGCGCGACTTCGACGTGCTCTTCGCGCCCACCGACAACACCTCGCTGGCCGCGTTCGGCGCGACCCGGGACCATTTCTTCATCAACGTGCTGGAAGACGTCAAGAACCGCATCCACGTGCTGACGCCCGGCGCCGGCGGCTGGAAGCGCGAGCCGCTGGCCGGCGTGCCGACCGTCGGCACGATCGCCATCAGCGCCGTCGATCCGGACGAGTCCAACGAGTACTTCCTGACCGTCACCGACTACCTGACCCCGACCTCGCTGCGCCTGGGCACGATCGGCGGCGGCGAAGCGGTGACGCTCAAGCAGCTGCCGGCGTTCTTCGACGCCTCCGGCTACGAGATCGCCCAGCACTTCGCCACCAGCAAGGACGGCACGAAGGTCCCGTACTTCATGGTGTCGCCGAAGGGGCTGGCGCTCGACGGCGACAACCCGACGCTGATCTACGGTTACGGCGGCTTCGAGGTCGCGATGATGCCGAGCTATTCGGCCGGCGTCGGCCGCGCGTGGCTGGCGAACGGCGGCGTCTACGTCGTCGCCAATGCCCGCGGCGGCGGCGAATACGGCCCGCGCTGGCACCAGGCGGCGCTGCGCGCCGACCGCAACAAGGCCTACGAGGATTTCGCGGCGGTCGCGCAGGACCTGATCGCACGCAAGGTCACGCGGCCGGCACGCCTGGGCATCCAGGGCGGCAGCAACGGCGGCCTGATGACCGGCAACATGATGTCGATGTACCCGGAGCTGTTCGGCGCGATCGTGTCGCAGGTGCCGCTGCTGGACATGCAGCGTTACCACAAGCTGCTGGCCGGCGCGTCGTGGATGGCCGAATACGGCGATCCGGACAAGCCGGAGGACTGGGCGTTCCTGCAGCGTTATTCGCCGTACCACACGGTGCGCGCCGACGTGGACTACCCGCCGGTGCTGTTCACGACGTCCACCCGCGACGACCGCGTGCATCCGGGCCATGCCCGCAAGATGACCGCGCGCATGCTCGAGCAGGGCCACGACGTGACCTATTGGGAGAACATCGAGGGCGGCCACGGCGGCGCGGCGAACAATGCGCAGAGCGCCTACATGGGCGCGCTCGCCTACACCTTCCTGCGGCAGCGGCTGATGGACGCGCCGGAAAAGGCCGCGGTCCCGGCGGCCCCGACCACCGATGCCGACGGCGTCGGCCAGGCGCCGGCGAAGACCGATGCCGCGGCCGCCGCCACCGCCGCGCCGGTGCCGCCGGTCGCCGCCCGCAAGCCGTACGAGGTGAAGGCCCCGCATGGCGCCACCCGCCAGGACGAGTACTACTGGCTGCGCGACGACAAGCGCGAAAACCCGGAGATGCTGGCCTACCTGACCGCCGAGAACGCCTACACCGACACGGTGCTGCGTCCGCTCGAGGCGCTCGAAGCCAAGCTCTACGACGAACTCGTCGGCCGCGTGAAGCAGGACGACGCCTCCGTGCCGTACCTCGAGGACGGCTACTGGTACTACACCCGCTTCGAGACCGGCAAGGAATACCCGATCCACGCGCGTCGCCAGGGCACGATGGACGCGCCCGAGCAGGTGATGTTCGACGTCAACGCGATGGCCGCCGGCAAGAACTTCTACCAGGTCGGCAACTGGGAAGTGAGCCCGGACAACCGCCTCGCCGCATTCGCCGACGACGACGTCGGCCGCCGCCAGTACACGATCCGCGTCAAGGACCTGGCCACCGGCGAACTGCTGCCCGACACCCTCACCGGCGCCTCGGCCAGCCTGATGTGGGCCGACGACAACCGCACGCTGTACTACATCGAGAACGACCCGACCACGCTGCTGACCAAGCGGGTGAAGAGCCACGTGCTCGGCACGCCGGTCGCGCAGGACAAGCTCGTCTACGAGGAAACCGACGACACGTTCTACATGGGCATCGGCCGCACCAAGTCGGACGAATACCTGTGCATCTACCTCGGCAGCACGGTGTCCAACGAACAGCGCTGCACGAAGGCCGCCAGCCCCGGCGAGTTCACCGTGCTGGCGCCGCGCCAGCGCGATTTCGAGTACACCGCCGACCATCTCGGCGGGCGCTGGGTCATCACCACGAACTGGGACGCGAAGAACTTCCGCGTGATGACGCTCGCCGACGGCACGCCGTGGGGCGACCGGGCGCAGTGGAAGGAACTGGTCGCGCATTCGCCCGACGTGCTGATCTCCGGCACCGAGCTGTTCGACGGCTTCATCGCGATCGCCGAGCGCTCCGGCGGCCTGGAGCGCCTGCGCGTGCTCGAGCCCGACGGCAAGGCCGAATACGTGCCGACGGACGAGGACGCGTATTCGATGGGTCTGGCGGTCAATGCCGAGCCCGGCACCGACTGGCTGCGCTACACCTACACCTCGCTGACGACGCCGGCCAGCACCTACGAGCTCAACACCCGTACCGGCGAGCGCAGGCTGCTCAAGGAACAGCCGGTGCTCGGCGGCTTCGACCGCAACAACTACGTCACCGAGCGCGTCTGGGCCACGGCCCGCGACGGCACGAAGGTGCCGGTGTCGCTGCTGTACCGCAAGGGTTTCGTCAAGGACGGCACCGCGGCGATGTACCAGTATTCGTACGGCTCCTACGGCAGCAGCAGCGACCCGGATTTCAACGCCAACGTGCTGAGCCTGGTCGACCGCGGCGCGGTTTATGCGGTCGCTCACATCCGCGGCGGCGAGGAGATGGGCCGCGCGTGGTACGAGGACGGCAAGCTGCTGAAGAAGGTCAACACCTTCACCGACTTCATCGACGTCACCGACTTCCTGGTCAAGGAAGGCTACGCGGCGCCGGACCGCGTCGCGGCGATGGGCGGCAGCGCCGGCGGCCTGCTGATCGGCGCGATCGCCAACCTGGCCCCGGAGAAGTACAAGGCGCTGGTCGCGCACGTGCCGTTCGTGGACGTGGTGACGACGATGCTCGACGAGTCGATCCCGCTGACCACCAACGAATTCGACGAATGGGGCAACCCGGTCGACCCGAAGTTCTACGACTACATGCTGTCGTATTCGCCGTACGACCAGGTCGCCGCGAAGGACTACCCGGCGATGCTGGTCACCACCGGCCTGTGGGATTCGCAGGTGCAGTACTACGAGCCGGCCAAGTGGGTCGCCCGCCTGCGCGCGAAGAAGACCGACGCCAACCCGCTGCTGTTCCGCATCAACATGGAAGCCGGCCACGGCGGCAAGAGCGGGCGGTTCCAGCGGTACAGGGAACGCGCCGAGGAATATGCGTTCGTGCTCGACCAGCTCGGACTTGCGAGGAACTAGCGAACTGGCGAACTAGAAACTAGTGGAAGCCACGGCCCGCGGGTCGTGGCTTTTTCTATTCACGCCGAGCATTTTCCTTGCCCTTGCCCTTGCCGCTACTGGTTTCTAGTTCGCCAGTTCGCTAGTTGCCAGCCGCTGGTTCACCATCCCGCCTCGTCCAGCATCGCCTCCGTCGCGGCGTCGGCCGGCTTGGCCACCAGCCCGCCCCGCGGGCTCAGGTAGACCTCGTACGAGGCGCCGTCGAGCATCGGCAGGTAGGCGGCGCTGCCCCAGCGGGCTTCGGCGATCGGCAGGTCGGCCAGCCAGCGCTGCTTGACCTCCCAGAAGTCCCACTCGCGGCGCAGGTCGTGCACGCTGCGCTGCTCGGACAGCTCCTGCTTCGGGTCGCCATAGCGGCCCGACAGGCGTTCGAACCGGTAGACCGGTCCCAGGCCGGAAAGCTGGGCCGGCAGGGTCCAGCGGATCACCCGCGCGTCGAGCTGCCACTCGTCGCCCAGCAGCTCGAACTCCCGCGGCGGCTCGCCGTCGGCGGCCAGCACCGCGCGGAACCGCTGCGGCGCCTCGCGCTCCAGCGTGATCGTCGCCACCGGCACGTCCTCCAGCAGCCAGTGGTACTGCCGCAGCAGGACGCCGGCGCCGCCCAGGGCGATCGCCGCCACCACCATCACCAGCCCGGCCAGCCGCAGCAGGAACCGGCCGCCGCCCCGCGCCCTGCGCAGCAGCGCCCACAGCCCCAGCAGGCCCAGGAACGCGGCCCCGATCAGCAACATGCTCGACAGCGACATGAAATTCCCCCCAGCCAGTGCATCGGTGCCGGACTATACTCGGCGGCATGAAAACGTCCCGTGTTCTCCTGCTGCTGTCGAGTCTGGTCCTGGTCGCCGCCTGCGGCACCAAGGGTCCCCTGGTGCTGCCCGACGGCGAAGCGCCCAAGCGCGCGCCGGAAGCGGTGGAGCTGCCCGAATCGGCCGACGCCTCGCGCGACGATTCCGATGCCGGCGAGTCCGCCGACGCCGCCGAGGCGCCGGTACCGGTCGAGCCGCCCACCGACGAATGAACGTCGCCGGTCCGCTGCGCTTCTCGAAGATGCACGGCGCGGGCAACGACTTCGTGGTGATCGACCTGCGCGGCGGCCGCACGCCGCCGCCGGCGGCCGCGATCGCCGCGCTCGGCGACCGCCACACCGGCATCGGCTTCGACCAGATGCTGGGCATCGACGAACCCGACGACCCCGCTGCCGTCGCCGACTACCGGATCTGGAACAGTGACGGTTCACCGGCCCGCCAGTGCGGCAACGGCGCCCGCTGCGTCGCCGCGTGGCTGCGCCGCGACGGCCTTGCGGGCGGCCCGCGCTTCCGCCTCGGCAGCCCGGCCGGTCCGGTCGAGGTCGAGGCGCTGGGCGACGGCCGCTACGCGATCGAAATGGGCCGGCCGCTGTTCGCGCCGACCGCGGTGCCGTTCCGCGCCCACGCCGAAGCCGACCGCTACGCGCTGCCGCTCGCCGAGGGCATCGTGCATTTCGGGGCGGTGTCGATGGGCAATCCGCACGTGGTCATCGAGGTCGCGTCGGTGGCCGAGGCGCCGGTGGCGCTGCTGGCGCCGCAGCTGCAGGCGCGGCCCGAGTTCCCGGAAGGCGTCAACGTCGGCTTCGCCCAGGTTCTGGCGCGCGACCGCATCCGCCTGCGCGTGCACGAACGCGGCGCCGGCGAGACGCTGGCCTGCGGCAGCGGCGCCTGCGCGGCGGTGGCGGTGCTCGCACGCCAGGGCCGCGTCGGCCGGCACGTGTTCGTCGAATTGCCGGGCGGCACGCTCGAGATCACCTGGCCGACCGACCAGGCGCCGGTGACGATGGCCGGCCCGGCCGCGTTCGTTTTCGACGGCGAGATCGCCTGAGCCCCCCCATTTCCCGGAGCCCCCCGCAATGATCGAAGAAAAGAACGAACGCCTCGGCGCCCACGAAGTCGCGACGTTCCTGCGCCGCAATCCGAAGTTCCTGGCGCAGTTCCCCGACCTGGCGCTGTCGCTGGTGGTGCCCAAGGAAGAGGGCAAGGCGTCGTCGCTGGCCAGCTACCAGCTCGACGTGCTGCGCGACAAGAACCGCGAACTGTCGCGCCGCCTCGGCGACCTGTTCGCCAACGCCCAGGAGAACGAGCGGCTGGCGGTGCGCACGCACCAGCTGGCGCTGGCGCTGATGCGCGCGCATGGCCCGGCGCAGACGCTGGAGACGATGGTCGCGGTGCTCGGCGAGGACTTCCAGGGCGAGATCGTCCGGGTCGTGCTGTTCCACCCCGTCGACGGGCTGGAGGCGGACTGGCTGCAGGTGGTGGCGGAAACCGGCCCGGCGCTGGCGCCGTTCCGCGACTTCCTCGCCGGCGGCGAGCCGCTGTGCGGACGCCTGAACCAGGACAAGCTGGCGCTGCTGTTCGGCGACCGCCAGGCCGAGGCGGCGTCGGCCGTGCTGCTGCCGCTGGCCGGCACCGGCATGCTGGTGGTCGGAAGTTCGGACCCGAACCGTTTCTTCCCCGGCATGGGGACCCTGTTCCTGCGGATGATGGCCGAGGCCCTCGTCACCGCGCTGGGCCGCGCCGCGCCGCGCTGACCCGATGGGCGCCGGCGCCGCCAGCGACACGCTTCCCGCGGCCCCGCCGCTGCTCGCCGACATCGATGCGTTCCTGGGTTACCTGGCGGTGGAGCGGCGCATGTCGGCGCACACGCTCGACGCCTACCGCCGCGACCTCGGCGACCTGGCCACGTGGCTCGACGGGCAGGGCATCGATTCGTGGCAGCGGCTCGGCCAGGAGCTGCTGCGCAGCCACATCGCCGGGGCGCACCGGCGCGGGCTGTCGGGCAAGACGCTGCAACGGCGCTTGTCGGCGGTGCGCAGCTTCTACCGCTGGCGCAACCGCGCCAACGCCGCCGAGCAGAACCCCGCCGCCGGCCTGCGCGCGCCGAAATCGCCACGCAAGCTGCCGCAGGTGCTCGACGCCGACGAGATGAAGGTGCTGGTGGAAGTGCCGACCGAGGCGCCGCTGGGCGTGCGCGACCGGGCGATGCTGGAACTGTTCTATTCCTCGGGCCTGCGCCTGGCCGAACTGTGCGGGCTGCGCTGGCGCGCGCTCGACCTCGCCGACGGCCTGGTCACCGTCACCGGCAAGGGCGGCAAGACCCGGCTGGTGCCGGTCGGCAGCCATGCCCGCGACGCGCTGCAGGCGCTGCGTGCGCAGGCGGCGCCGGCCGCCGACGCGCCGGTGTTCACCGGCCGCGGCGGCGCCGCGATCAGCCCGCGCACCGTGCAGGCGCGGCTGCGGCTGCTGGCGCAGCGCCAGGGCCTGTTCAAGCGCGTTCATCCGCATCTTCTGCGGCACAGTTTCGCCAGCCACGTGCTCGAATCCTCCGGCGACCTGCGCGGCGTGCAGGAGCTGCTCGGCCACGCCGACATCGCCACGACGCAGATCTACACGCACCTGGACTTCCAGCACCTCGCCAAGGTCTACGACGCCGCCCACCCCCGCGCGCGCCGCAAGTGAAAAAGGGGACAGAGAACATTTCCGTTTCAAGCGGAAATGTTCTCTGTCCCCTTTTTTTGCCCGGGCCACGCAGGCGGCGGCGCCGGATGACGAGGCGCGTCCAGCGGTGAGGAGCGAGGTCTAGCGGGAGAGCCCGGCGGCCTCGAGCGCGGCGACGTACGCCGCCCAGCGCACGTCGTATTCGGCGCCGAGCCGGTGCAGCAGCGGCCAGCTGAAGATGCCGGTGTCGTGGCCGTCGTCGAAGCGCAGCAGCACGCCGTAATGGCCCATCGGCTCGATCGCGCGGATGTTGACGTCGCGCTTGCCGGCCACCAGCACCTTCTGCCCGGGCCCGTGGCCCTGTACTTCGGCACTCGGCGATTCCACGCGCAGGTATTCGCACGGCAGCCGCACGGCGTGGCCGTCGTCGAACGCCACCTCGAGCACGTGCGAGGCCTTGTGCAGCGTGATCTGCGTCGGGCGCGGGGCGCTCAAAGGATGTACCGGCTCAGGTCCGGATCCTGCACGGCGTCGCCCAGCTGCTCGTCGACCATCGCCCGGTCGATCATCAGCGACAGGCCGCCCTTGTCCGGCGCCTCGAAGCTGAGCTTCTCCAGGAGTTTCTCCAGCACCGTGTGCAGGCGGCGGGCGCCGATGTTTTCCTGGCGCTCGTTGATCAGGAAGGCGATCTCGGCCAGCCGGTCCACCGCGTCGTCGTCGAAGCCGATGTTGACGCCTTCGGTCGCCAGCAGCGCCATGTACTGCCGGGTCAGCGCGTTCTTCGGCTCGGTCAGGATGCGGCGGAAGTCGTCGCGGCTGAGCGCGCCCAGCTCCACGCGGATCGGGAAGCGCCCCTGCAGTTCCGGGATCAGGTCCGACGGCTTGGACAGGTGGAACGCGCCGCTGGCGATGAACAGGATGTGGTCGGTGCGCACGATGCCGTACTTGGTGCTGACGGTGGAGCCTTCCACCAGCGGCAGCAGGTCGCGCTGCACGCCCTCGCGCGACACGCCGCCGCCGCCGATCTCGTCGCTGCGCCGCGCCACCTTGTCGATCTCGTCGATGAAGACGATGCCGTTCTGCTCGCAGGCGGTGATCGCCTGCAGGCGGATGTCGTCCTCGTTCACCAGCTTGCCGGCCTCTTCCTCCAGCAGCAGCGGCCGCGCCGCGTTCACCGTGACGGTGCGCTTCTGCTTCGCGGCGCCGCCCAGGTTCTGGAACATCGAGCGCAGCTGCTGGCCCATCTCCTCCATGCCGGGCGGCGTCATGATGTCGACGCCGCCGGCCGCCTGCGCGAGCTCGAGCTCGATCTCGCGATCGTCGAACTCGCCGGCGCGCAGCTGCCGGCGCAGCTTGTTGCGGGTCTCGTTGCCGCCTTCGGAGTCGACCTCGATCGCGAAGCCCGGACCGCGCCGCTTGGGCAGCAGCACGTCCAGGATGCGGTCCTCGGCGCGCTCCTCGGCCTGCGTGCGCACGCGCGCCTTGGCCTGTTCCCGGAACATCTTGACCGCGCCGTCGGCGAGGTCGCGGATGATCTGCTCGACGTCCTTGCCGACGTAGCCGACCTCGGTGAAGCGGGTGGCCTCGACCTTGACGAACGGCGCGTTCGCCAGCGCCGCCAGCCGCCGCGCGATCTCGGTCTTGCCGACCCCGGTCGGGCCGATCATCAGGATGTTCTTGGGCATCACCTCGTCGCGCAGCGCCGGGTCGAGCTGCATGCGTCGCCAGCGGTTGCGCAGGGCGATCGCGACGGCGCGCTTGGCGGCGGCCTGGCCGATGATCCAGCGGTCCAGTTCGCCGACGATCTCGCGGGGGGTCAGCTCCGACATCACAGCTCCTCGATCACGACGTTGCGATTGGTGTAGATGCAGATGTCCCCGGCGACGTCGAGCGCGCTCTGCGCGATCGCGCGCGCATCCATCTCGGTGTGCAGCAGCAGCGCGCGCGCCGCGGCCAGCGCGTAGGGGCCGCCGGAGCCAATCGCCACCAGCCCGTCCTCGGGTTCGATGACGTCGCCGTTGCCGGAGATGATCAGCGAGCTGTCCTTGTCGGCCACCGCCAGCAGCGCCTCGAGCTTGCCCAGCCGGCGGTCGGTGCGCCATTCCTTGGCCATCTCCACCGCGGCGTGCAGCAGCTTGTCGCCGTGCTTGCCGAGCTTGGCCTCGAAGATCTCGAACAGCGTGAACGCATCGGCGGCAGCGCCGGCGAACCCGGCGATCACCTTGCCGCCGGCCAGCCGGCGCACCTTGCGCGCGTTGGACTTCATCACCGTGTGGCCGAGCGTGACCTGGCCGTCGCCGGCGACGACGACCCGGCCGCCGCGGCGGACGGACAGGATGGTGGTGGCGTGGAAGACGGTGGGGTCCATTCGGGGGCCGCAGGTGGGGGAGACAGTAAGGGTTGGGGCGGGGGGCGGTGCGTTCAACTGCAGGAAAAGGATGGAGGATGGAGATTGGAGTCTGGAGAAGGTAGTCGTCGCGTCCGGCAGCCCGCTACCTCCTCCAGACTCCAATCTCCATCCTCCCCACTTCTCTTTTCAAAGCAGTTCGTCGAACCGCTCCACCGGCCTCCCGATCACCGCCCGATCGCCCGTCTCCAGCACCGGCCGCTCGATCAGCCGCGGGTGCGCCGACAGCAGCGCCGCCCATTCGGCGGCGGGGCGCAGGTCGGCCGGGTCCAGGCCCAGGGCCCGGGCCTCGTCCTCCTTGAAACGCACCAGCTGCCGCGGGTCGCCACCGAGCTTGCGCAGCAGGCGCCCGACCTCGGTCGGCGTCGGGGGCTGTCCGAGGTAATCGACCACCTCGGGCTTCACGCCCCGGGCCGCCAGCAGCGCGGCGGCCTCGCGGGACTTGCTGCAGCGCGGGTTGTGCCAGAAACGAAGCATGGTCGGGTCTCCCGGAGCGCGAAATGGGGACAGAGAAATTTACCGCTTCAAACGCTAATTATCTCTGTCCCCATTTACAATGCGGGGATGGACGACAAGCGCGAAGACGGCACCACCCATTTCGGTTTCCGCGACGTGCCGACCGGCGAGAAGAAGAAGCTCGTCGGCGAGGTGTTCAGTTCGGTCGCCGGCCAGTACGACCTGATGAACGACCTGATGTCGCTGGGCATCCACCGGGTCTGGAAGCGCTACTTCGTCGGCACGTCCGGCGTGAAGCGCGGCGACCGCGTGCTCGACCTGGCCGGCGGCACCGGCGACATCGCCGCGCTGCTGCACGAGCGTGTCGGCGACACCGGCTCGGTGGTGCTGGGCGACATCAACGCGGCGATGCTCGGCGTCGGCCGCGACCGCCTCACCGACCGGGGCCTGGTGCGCGGCCTGGAGTACGTGCAGCTCAACGCCGAGGCGCTGCCGTTCCCCGACGCCAGCTTCGACCTGGTCACGATCGCGTTCGGCCTGCGCAACGTCACCGACAAGCAGAAGGCACTGGGCGAGATGTTCCGCGTGCTCAAGGTCGGCGGCCGCGCGCTGGTGCTGGAGTTCTCGCAGGTCAAGCCCGAGTGGTTCCGGCCGTTCTACGACTTCCATTCGTTCCAGGTGCTGCCGCGCCTGGGCCAGCTGTTCGCCGGCGACGCCGGCAGCTACCGGTACCTGGCCGAATCGATCCGCAAGCATCCGCCCCAGGACGAACTCAAGGCGATGATGGCCGCCGCCGGCTTCGAACGCTGCGACTACCGCAACCTCAGCGCCGGCATCTGCGCGATCCATTCCGGCTACAAGGTCTGACCCGCGGTCAGTCGGCGCGGACGCGCCACGCCTCGGACAGCGAGATCAGGCCGTCGCGCGCCAGCTGCACCGCGGCGCGGGTGATCGGCACCATGCCCTCCTCGATCGCCGCCTGGTGGATGCGGTCGGCCTCCGCGCCCGGCACGATCAGCGACTGGATGCGCGGCGTCACCAGCATCAGTTCGTACACGGCGCGGCGCTTGAACACGCCCAGGCCGTCGCACTGGCCGCAGCCGCGGCCGACATGGAAGACCTCGTCGGGTCCGACGTCCAGGATCGCCCGCACATGCGGGTCGACGGCCTCGACCTCGCGGCAGTGGCCGCAGGTCAACCGCACCAGCCGCTGCGACATCACCGCCAGCAGCGACGCCCGCAGCAGGTAGGCCTCGACCCCCAGGTCGAGCAGGCGTGTCACCGTCGTCGCGGCGGTGTTGGTGTGCAGCGTGCTCAGCAGCAGGTGGCCGGTGAGGGCGCTTTCGACGGCGATGCCGGCGGTCTCGGCGTCGCGGATCTCGCCGACCATGATCACGTCCGGATCGTGGCGCAGGAAATTGCGCATCGCGCTGGCGAACGTGAACCCGGCGGCGCGGTTGACCTGCATCTGCTGGATGTCGTCGATGTAGAACTCGACCGGATCCTCGATCGTCAGGATGTTGATGCGCTGCTTGCGCAGTTCCAGCAGCATCGCGTACAGCGTGGTCGACTTGCCGCAGCCGGTCGGGCCGGTGGTCAGGAACATGCCGTGGCTGCGGCCCATCACGTCGTCGAGGCGGAGGCGGTCGGCGTCGGTGAGGCCGAGCTGGTCCAGGTTCCACAGGCTTTCGAGGGTGTCGAGCAGGCGCACGACGACACTTTCGCCATGCACCGCCGGCAGGATCGAGATGCGCAGGTCCACCTCGCGGCCGTCGTCGAGCACGAACGTCGTGCGGCCGTCCTGCGGCTTGCGGTGCTCGGCCAGGTTCATGCCGCCCAGCACCTTGATGCGGCTGGTCACCGCCGGGTGCAGGCTGCGCATCAGCCGGCGCACCGGCACCATCTCGTCGTCGATCCGGTAGAGCACGTCGGTGCCGTTCTCGCCTGGACGCAGGTGCACGTCGGAAGCCCGGCGCGCGACCGCCTCGGCGATCAGGCCGGCGACGATGCGCACCACCGGCTTCTCGCGCGAGAGCCGCTCGGCTTCCTGGGTGGAGGTCTCGTGGCCGCTCGACGTCGGGTCCAGGCCCAGCTGGCGGGCGATGTCGCGGTCTTCGACCTGGTCCCAGTGCTCGGCGATCGCCTCGCGGATGTCGCGCGCGCTGGCGACCACCGCGATCACCCGCTGCCTGACCAGGAAGTCCAGCGTCGCCGCCGCCTCGCCGTGGCCCGGATCCTCCATCGCCACCACCACCGCGCTGTCCGACACCCGCAGCGGCACGGCACGCAGCCGCCGCACCACCTCCGGCCGCAGCAGCGCGGTCGCTTCCGGGCTCGGCGGCAGGCGTTGCAGCCGTACCAGCGGCAGGCCGAGCGCGCGGGCGCGCCGGAAAGTCGCTTCGGTGGCGTCGTCGCCCTCGGCCAGCCACTGCGCCAGCGTCACCCGGCCCGGTGCGTCGCCGGCGGCGCCGGCACGCGCCAGCACGGCCTGCAGGTGCGCTTCCAGCGCTTCGGACGTGCGGATCAGCAGCGGATCGGGGGCAGGGGTGTCGATGATGGCCATGCGGGTAGACCTCCGGGAGTCATCCTAGTGTCCCGCCGCGGTCGGCGTCCCGCCTTGTCCTGGATCATTTCCGCCCCCGGCCGGGTCGTCCGTCACCCGGCGCCGCGCGGCGCCTGCGCTAGAATCCGCCGGTCCACCCGCCCGGATCCGCCCATGCGCCGTTTCGCCCTGCACCTCGCCAGCCTCGTCCTCCTGCTCGCCACCCTGCCGGCCCTGGCCCAGGACCGCCGCACCGACGAACATTCCTACGCCGAACCCGACAAGGTCCGCGTCACCGATCTCGGGCTCGACCTGGGCATCGACTTCGCCAAGCGCGAACTGGCCGGCACCGCGATCCTGACGCTGGACTGGCTCGACAAGGACCACCGCAAGGTCGTGCTCGACACCCGCGACCTGACGATCACCGCGGTCGATGCCCGCAGCGGCAACCGGCGCTGGCGTCCGGCCCCGTACGCGCTGGCCGACCGCGACGAGCGCTTCGGCCGCAAGCTCACGATCACGCTGCCGCGCCGCTACGAGCAGGTGCGCATCACCTACCGCACCTCGCCGCAGGCTTCCGGCCTGCAGTGGCTGACGCCGGGCATGACTGCCGGCGGCCGCCTGCCCTTCATGTTCAGCCAGTCGCAGGCGATCCACGCGCGCAGCTGGGTGCCGCTGCAGGACACGCCGTCGGTGCGCTTCACCTACACCGCCCGCATCCGCACGCTGAAGGACGTGATGGTGCTGATGAGCGCCGACAACGACCCGGCCGCGGTCCGCGACGGCGACTACACGTTCACGATGCCGCAGGCGATCCCGTCGTACCTGATGGCCATCGCCGCCGGCGACCTGGTGTTCAAGCCGATCAGCGAGCGCGCCGGCGTCTGGACCGAGCCGCAGACGATCGACAAGGCCGTCGCCGAGTTCGCCGACACCGAGAAGATGATCCAGGTCACCGAGTCGCTGTACGGCCCGTACCGCTGGGGCCGCTACGACCTGCTGATCCTGCCGCCGTCGTTCCCGTTCGGCGGCATGGAGAACCCGCGCCTGAGCTTCATCACGCCGACCGTCATCGCCGGCGACAAGTCGCTGGTGTCGCTGATCGCGCACGAGCTGGCGCATTCGTGGTCGGGAAACCTGGTCACGAACGCGACGTGGAAGGACATGTGGCTCAACGAGGGCTTCACCAGCTACGTCGAGAACCGCATCGTCGAGGCGCTGTACGGCAAGGAACGCGCCGACATGGAGTTCGTAAACAGCCGCAACGGGCTGAAGGCCGAGCTCGTGGACGTGCCGGTGGAACAGCAGGTGCTGATGCTGCCGATGCGCAGCGGCAGCGACCCGGAGGACGCGCTGGGTTCGGTCGCCTACGACAAGGGTGCGTGGTTCCTGCAGTTCCTGGAGCAGCGCTTCGGCCGCGAGCTGTTCGACCCGTTCCTGCGTTCGTGGTTCGATTCGCACGCGTTCCAGAGCGCCGACAGCCAGCAGTTCGTCGCGTTCCTGAAGTCGGAGCTGATGGCGAAGAAGCCCGGTGCCGTCACCGACGCCGAGATCGCCGAGTGGATGACGAAACCGGGCATCCCGTCGTTCGCGCCGCAGACCGTGTCGCCGCGGTTCGCCGCCGTCGATGCCGCGCGCGAGGACTGGCTCAAGCGCCGCGTCGCCGCCCGCGAACTCGACGTCGGCAAGTGGACGACGCAGGAATGGGTGTATTTCCTCGAAGGCATGCCCAAGACCCTGCCGGCCGAACGGCTGGTCGAGCTCGACCAGGCGTTCCGCTTCACCGGCACCGGCAACGGCGAGATCGCCCAGCGCTGGTACCCGTTGAGCGTGCGCAGCGAATACTTCGAGGCGCGGCCGGCCATCTCGCTGTTCCTGCGCAAGATCGGCCGCCGCAAGCTGATCATGCCGACCTACGAGGCGCTGGCCGCCACGCCGGACGGCCTGGCGTTCGCCACGCAGGTGTTCGCGATGGCGCGCCCGGGGTACCACCCGATCACCACCGCGTCGGTCGAGGCGGTGCTGGCGAAAGCCGGCGCGACGCCGGCGAAGTGACGGGCCGCACGAATGGTTGATCCGGTCGCCTCGCCCGGCCGGAGTGGCCGGTCGCGCCCGCGCAAGGCCGTGCTGGCCGGTGCGCTGGGCGTGGCGCTGGTCACCGTCGGTTTCGCCGCCAGCGCGCCCGAGCGGGTGCTGCAGGCCGAATTCGCCCGCCAGCGCTGGCTCGCCGGCGCCGACCTGCGCAGCTACGACGTCGCCGGCCACCGCTGGGTGGCCGTGGTCGCCGGCGAGGACCGCGCCGCGGCCGACAAGCCGCTGGTGGTGTTCGTGCACGGCTTCGTCGGCAGCAAGGAGAACTGGCTGCCGGTGATGCGCGAACTGGGCAAGACCCATCGCCTGATCGCGCCCGACCTGCCCGGCTGGGGCGACAGCGA
>JAKFCL010000262.1:0-2904 GCA_036676665.1 Arenimonas sp.
GTTCGGATTGCCGGCCGCGTATTCGGCGATCCACTGGCGCGCGAACGTGCCGTCCTGGATCTCGGCCAGGATCTTCTTCATCTGCGCGCGGGCGTGCGCGTCGATGATGTAGGGGCCGCGGGTGAGGTCGCCGTACTGGGCGGTTTCGCTGATGAACTCGTGCATGCGGGTGATGCCGCCTTCGTACAGCAGGTCGACGATCAGCTTCAGTTCGTGCAGGCACTCGTAATACGCGACCTCCGGCTGGTAGCCGGCCTCGACCAGCGTTTCCCAGCCGGCCTGCACCAGCTTGGTCGCGCCGCCGCAGAGCACGGCCTGTTCGCCGAACAGGTCGGTCTCGGTTTCCTCCTTGAACGTGGTGCGGATCACGTTGGCGCGGGCGCCACCGAGACCGGCCGCGTAGGCCAACGCCAGCGATTCGGCCCTGCCGCTGGTGTCCTGCTGCACCGCGTACACGCACGGCACGCCGCGGCCGATCTCGTATTCGCGGCGCACCAGCGCGCCCGGGCCCTTGGGGGCGACCAGCACGACGTCCAGGTCCGCGCGCGGGGCGATCTGCCCGTAGTGCACGTTGAAGCCGTGCGCGAACAGCAGGCACGCACCCGTCGCGATGTACGGCTCGATCGCCTCGCGGTACAGGCGCGGCTGCACCATGTCCGGCGTCAGCACGGCGACCAGTTCGGCACCGGCGACCGCTTCGGCCGGCGGCTTGACCGCGAAGCCGTCCGCCTTCGCCCGGACCTCGGTCGGGCCGCCGGGACGCAGGCCGACGGTGACGTCGAAACCGGACTCGCGCAGGTTCAGCGCGTGCGCGCGGCCCTGGCTGCCGTAGCCGACGATCGCGACGCGGGGGCGGGGGGGCGTGGCGGTGGCGGAGGTCTTGGTCATGGCGGCGTGTCCTTGGGTCATTGGGGTCAGGCGGGGAGGGAGTCGGCGCTGGAAACAGGGGTCAGAGCACCTTTTCCCGCGTCGGCCACGGGGGGCGCGGCGACAGCCTGGAAAAGGTGCTCTGACCCCTGTTTCCGCGCAGGTGCAGGGCTGGTGACGGCGCCGCGGGACGCGGAGCCGACATCGCGGGCGTACTTGCCCAGCGCGCCTGCGGTGACGCGCGGGGCGATGCGCGCGGGTTCGCGCGCGGACAGGTCGGCGTCGACGTCGATGCGGCGCGTGCCGACGTCGATGCGCACGCGGTCGCCGTCGCGCAGCTTCGCGATCGGGCCGCCGTGCATCGCTTCGGGCGACACGTGCCCGACCATGAAGCCGTGCGTGGCACCGGAGAAGCGCCCGTCGGTGACCAGCGCGACGTCGCCGCCGAGGCCCTGCCCGACCAGGGCCGCGGTCACCGCCAGCATCTCGCGCATGCCGGGGCCGCCGGCGGGTCCTTCGAAGCGGATCACCACGACATCGCCGGCGCGGATGGCGCGCGCCTGCACCGCGGCGAACGCCGCGTCCTCGGAATCGAACACGCGCGCCGGGCCCTCGAACGCCTCGCGGCCGTGCCCGGCCAGCTTGACGATGGCGCCGTCGGGCGCGAGATCGCCGTACACGATCGAATACCCGCCACGCGGCTTCAGCGGATCGGCGACGGAGCGCACGCAGTCCTGCGGCGCCGCCGCCGGCACGTCGTCCAGTTCGGCGAACAGCGTGCGACCGGTCACCGTGGCCTCGTCGTCCAGCAGGCCGGCCGCACGCAGTTCCTTCGCGACCAGGGCGCTGCCGCCCAGGTCGAACATCTCGGCGGCGGTGTAACGGCCGCCGGGCTTGAGGTCGGCGATGACGGGTGTGCGCGCCGCTTCCTCGAAATCCTCCAGGTCGAAATCGACGCCGGCTTCGTGCGCGATCGCCAGCAGGTGCAGCGCGGCATTGGTCGAACCGGCCGTCGCCGACACCGCGCGGGCGGCGTTGCGGAACGCGGCCTTCGTCAGCACGCGCGACGGCGTCGGGCCGCCGTCGAACACGCGTCGCATCACCAGCGCGCCGCAGGCGAACGCCGCCGCGGCCTTGTCCGCATGCAGCGCCGGGATGTCGTTCAGGCCCAGCGGCGACAGGCCCAGGAACGTCAGCACCATCGCCATCGTGTTGGCGGTGAACTGGCCACCGCAGGCGCCGGCGCCGGGGCAGGCCGTTCGTTCCACTTCCGCCAGGCCGGCATCGTCGAGCGTGCCGGCGGCGTGCGCGCCGACCGCCTCGAACACGTCCTGCACCGTCACGTTCCGGCCCTTGCAGCGGCCCGGCAGGATCGTGCCGCCGTAGAGGATCGCGCTCGGCAGGTCCAGCCGTGCCAGCGCCATTGCCGCCGCGGGGATCGTCTTGTCGCAGCCGACCAGCACGACGACGCCGTCGAGGCAGTGGCCGCTGACCGCCAGCTCGATCGAGTCGGCGATCGTTTCGCGCGACACCAGCGACGCGCGCATGCCGGCGCTGCCCATCGCGATGCCGTCGGTGATCGCGATGGTGTTGAACTCCACCGGCGTGCCACCGCCGGCCAGGATGCCGGCGCGGGCATGCTGGGCCAGGTCGCGCAGCGTCAGGTTGCACGGCGACACGTCCGACCACGTATGCACGACGGCAACCAGCGGCTTCGCGATCGCCGCGTCGTCGAGCCCGGTGGCACGCAGCATCGCCCGGGCGGGGGCGCGGGACGGGCCGGTCTTGATCTGGTCGCTGTTCACGGGATTCGCGGGTCCTGGTGGTTGTCCGGACCCCGAAAACGAGAAACCCCGCACCGTTGCCGGTGCGGGGTTCCAGTTTCGAGGCGCTTGTTTCGGTTTCTCGCGCTACGTCTGTCCCGCACCGGTGAGGGGGCTAATAAGGACGACGACGACGAGCACGAGCGCCGTGACCGACGCGATCGCGAGCCGGACCTGCAAGGTCGGCTGGAGCGTGTTCGCGCGGGCGGTGGCG
>JAKFCL010000263.1:0-4391 GCA_036676665.1 Arenimonas sp.
CACGGCGGACGCGGGAAAGACAGCCAGGGTCGAGTCACTGGGCACGGCGGGCGCTCCATCGGGGATCTGCGGGCCACGCTGCCGCGGCCGGCCGCCCGGCGACAGCGACAGGCGACGGACCGCCGCCGCGACGGGATGAAGCGCCGCCCGGCCGGACGGACGGCGCACCCCCGTCCAGGCCGCCGGAACCGCAGTCCGTCGCATCGCGCTGGCCCGGCCGGGCCCGCGCCCGCAGCGTGCGAGGCCTGTCCATTCCGGAGTCCGCCCATGCTGGTCCTGCATATCCTCGCCGGCGCGATCGCCCTGCTGGCCGGCTTCGTCGCGCTGTTCACGCCGAAGGGCCGGCCGTTGCACCGTCGTGCCGGCTCGGCCTTCGCACTGGCGATGGGAGTGATGGCGGTGAGCGGCGCCGGCATGGCCGCGTTCGACGACGAGGCCGGTTCGCGGATCTCGGTGGTCGCCGGCCTGCTGGCCTTCCAGCTGGTCGCCTCGGGCTGGGCGACGGTGCGGCCGCCGACCTGGCACCCGCGCGCGACGGCGAACGCCCTCGCCGGGCTCGCCGCGGCGATCGCCGTCGCGGCGGCGACGATGGCGACCGCGGCGGCGCTCGGGGGTGGCCGTTTCGACGGGATGCCGCTGCCGATCTACGCGATCTTCGGCAGCCTCGCGGCCCTGGCCGCGGTCGGCGACCTGCGCGTGCTGGGCGGGCGCCGCCTCGACGGCCGCCAGCGCCTCGCCCGGCATCTGTGGCGCATGGGCGTGGCGATGCTGATCGCGACGATGTCGTTCTTCCTCGGCCAGGCCGACGAGTTCCCGGCGTGGCTGCGCAGCGGTGCCACGACCGCCGGGCCGCCGCTGCTGGTGCTGGCGACGGTGCTCGGTTACCTGGCCCGGACCCTGTGGCGGCGGTCGCCGGCGCGGGCGCCGGTGCCGGGCTGACGCGCGCGCGGTGCAGCGGTCGCAGTGGGCGTGGCGGCGGGCCGGATCAGCCCGGAGCGCCGTCCTCGCGCGGCGGCGCCGGGCCGTCGTGGCGCTGCAGGCGGACCAGGCCGCGCCGCTCGGCGGCGGCCAGGTCGTGCACGACCTCGGTGCAGGTCGCGTCGGGGTCGGTCCACGGCACCGGGCCCGGCACGACGCCGACCCAGCGGTTGCGGCCCTCGGCCTTGGCGACATACAGGGCCGCGTCGGCCAGCGACAGCACCTGTTCCCAGCTCAGCGCCCGCGGCCGGTCGACCAGGAACGGCAGTGCCGCGAAGCCCACCGACAGCGTCTTCGACAGCGTCCCGTCGTCGGGCAGCACGAACGCGGTCGCGGCGATGGCGCCGCGCAGCTTCTCGGCGACCACGCGCACGTCCTCGGCTTCGGTGACCCGGGCGATCGCGACGAACTCCTCGCCGCCCCAGCGCACCAGGTTGTCGGACGTGCGCAGCGCGTCGCGCAGCGCGTCGCCGGTCTGCCGCAGCACCGCGTCGCCGCCGGCATGGCCGTGGGCGTCGTTGACCTGCTTGAACAGGTCCAGGTCCATCATGAAGATGCCGGTCGCCTTCGGGCGGACCGGTTCGCGGCCCAGCTCGATGTCGGCGGCCTCGCGCGCCAGCCGCGCCGATTCCACCGCCATGAATTCCTGCAGGAAGCGCCGGTTGTGCAGCCGCGTCAGCGAGTCGCGCACGACCAGGTCCGACAGCTGCAGCGCCAGCGCGATCGCATGCCGGCGGGTCCGCGCCTGGTCCAGGCTGATCGCGACGACGGCGGTGGCGTAGATCGCGAACGACGTCGCCAGGATGTCGGCGCCCCACGGCGGCCGCGAGTCGGTCACCGCCATCAGGAACAGCGCGCCGACCGGCGGCAGCATGTAGGTCAGGTAGACGACCGGGCTGAAGCCCAGGCTCATCACCGCACCCGACACCAGCCCCGACGTGATCACCGCCAGGATCGCGATCCGCGCCGGGTCCAGCAGCGGCCAGGACAGCACGACGATCGCCGCGACCGCGAACGACGACAGCGCGACGCCGGCGAGGAAGACCCGGAACGGGCCGTGCTGGCCCAGCGTCGCCTCGCGTTTCGCCGCGGGGATCATCGCCAGTACGAACCGCGCCAGGTTGACGGCGACCAGCACGAAGAAGGCGATCCGCACGCCGGCGTCGAGCCGGTAGGCGGGGGCGATCGCCCAGCCGATCACGCCGATCAGCACCAGCATCACGACGATCGCCATGCGGCTGCGGTCGTAGAGGTCGCGGACGATCTGGGCGCGGATCGCCGCCTCGTGCTCGGGGCTCGGGGCCGACCCCGTGCGCAGCGTCATGGTGCCTGGGTTCACCGGGGCGACTCCGACGGGAAGGTCACCGCATCATAGGTTGATGTCGCGTGAGCGTCGCGCGACCCGCGGCGGCATCACCCCACGCCTCGATGCGGCACCGCGGCCCGCCCCGTGCCGCCCGGCCGGCCGCGGGCGCGCCGTGTCTCAGAACTTGCCGGAAACCGACAGCTGGAAGATCGGCCCGATCAGCCGGTTGGTGACCTGGGTGAAGTCGACCGGGCCGGTGCGGCGGTCGACGTACACCGTGCGGTTCCACTTGCTGCGCGCGTCGAGCAGGTTGCTGGCGGTGAAGCGCAGCGTCATGCCGTGCCAGTCCTTGCGCTCGACGTACAGGCTGCCCCAGTACGGGCCTTCCCAGAAGCGGCCGACCTCGGTCAGGCGGTAGTCCTTCTCGTAGAAGTAGTAGCCGAGCTCGCTGCCCCAGGCCCACGCGGTGTCGGGGATGTCGTGGCGCAGCGAGATCTCGGCGATCTCGGCCAGGTTGTTGCTGATCGGGCGGCGCTCGCCGGTCAGCGGGTCCTCGACGCGCGAGCGTTCCATCTGCAGGTTCGTGTCGATCTTCGCGCCTTCCCAGCCGAGCCGCGCGAGTTCGACGGACGCCTTCCACTGGAAGCCCACGACTGTCGCCGAATCGATGTTGCCCGGGCTTTCGCCGTCGCTGCCGATCGGGATCGTGTCGACGATGTCGTCGATGCGCTGCCCGTACACGCGCAGCGAGGTGTTGCCCCAATCGCCGAGGTTCTTCGTCGCCTCGACCTGCAGCTCCGACGTCTGCGGCGGCACCAGGTCGTAGTTGCCGGCGTTGGCCTGGTCGTCGTTGATGTCGACGGAGGCCAGGAAGTCGTAGAAGTTCAGCTGGCCGACGCGGCGCTCGAGCTTCACGCCGATGTCGAGCGTGTCCGAGGCCTTCCACGCGAGCGACACCAGGCCCTTGGGCCGCACGAAGCCGCGCGACTGGCCGCCGGCCTCGATCCGCGAGTACTCGCCGCCACCGCTGAGCTGCAGCGTCAGGCCGTCGCGCAGCGGCCGGCCGTACGTGCCCATCAGCTCGACGCGGTCCTCGCCGACGACGTCGCGACCGCCGAAGCCGGGATCGGGCTGGAACGCGCCGGCACCGTCGAGCACGAACAGTTCCGAGGTCGCGTCGAGCTCGTTGAACGCGTATTCGGCCGACACCTGCCAGTCCGCGACGCCGGCCTTCCAGCGGAATTCGCCGCGGCCGATACGCTCGGTCTCGACGCCTTCGCGGGCGAACCGCACGCCTTCGGTCGGTGTCGCGTCGGCGTGGTCGACGATCACGGTGTCGGCCATCGTCGAATCGACTTCGCGCAGCAGGACGATCAGCTTCAGCCGGCCGGGACCGAACGCGAACTCGTGGTCGCCGCCGACCTCGGCGGTGTGGCCGACCTCGGTCGAGCGCACGCCGCGGTCGCGGTCGGCAAGTTCCGGGTGGCCGAAGCGCACGCCCTGCTCGAGGTATTCGTAGTCGAAGTGGCGGAACAGGCCGTGGAGGTTCGTGATCGATCCGGACGCGCCCTTGTGCGCCAGCTGCGCGTTGAGCTGCGGCTGTTCGAGCTCGCCGGTCCACTGGTCGCGCCGCTGCTCGCGCAGCGAACCGTCCGCGTCGCGGATCTGCGTGCGGCCGCCGGCGGCGCTGTAGTTGGCGTTGTTGCCGAGGCCGAGCGTCCAGTCGGTCGCCGTGCCCGAGCCGCTGAGCGACAGGTCGAAGCGCGCCAGGTTCGGATCGGCGAAATACTTGCGGACCGTCGGCCGCCAGCGCCACGTGCCGGTGACGCCGCCGGCCTGGGTGACGACGTTCGCGACCTGGCCGGACAGGCCGGGGATGTCGAGCAGGGCGCCGTCGACGATCTCGATGCGCACGACGTTGGCCGCGGCGACGCGCTGCAGCTGGCTGAGCACGTCGTTGGACTTGCCCGACAGCCGCTGGCCATTCAGCAGCACGTTGCCGGTGGCCTGGCCGAGGCCGCGTTCGACGACCTCGGCGCGGATCACGAAGCCGGGCACGTTCTCGAGCATCTCGAGCGCGTTGCGCGGCGAATAGCGCGCGAACTCC
>JAKFCL010000264.1:0-3100 GCA_036676665.1 Arenimonas sp.
TTCGGAGGCCTTCAGCTCGTCGGCCAGCCCGGCCACCTCGGCCATCAGCGCGGCGGTGTCCTCGCCCTTGGCCTTGGCCATGCCGATCGCCTTGGAGCGGGTGTTGCGCAGGTTCTGCAGCTCCTGCGTGCGCACCTGGATCGCCTTCCGCTCCGACTCCAGCCGCTCCAGCGACTCGACGTCCAGGGCGTAGCCACGCGTGGCCTGCAGGCGCGCGGCGGTGTCGGCGAGCTGGCCGCGCAGGAGGTTCGGGTCGAGCATCGGGTCATTCCAGAAATGAAACGGGATGTCCGATTATCCCTCCCTCAGGGGCGTGGCTGCAACGAGAACGCCCGACGCCCGGCCGACTTGAATCCGCCCGGTCGATCCGGCATGTTTCCTGCGCGTCACCGGCATCCACCACGGAGCACGACCATGGCCAAGGGCCTGAACCAGAAGAAGACCGAGAAGAAGAAACCCGAGAAGACGCTGAAGGAAAAGCGCGCCGAGAAGGCCGCGAAGAAGGGCAAGTAATCCTTCCCGGGTCGCGGGAGGGCGCTCCGGCGCTCTTTCCGACGCAAACGCCTACACTGGGGGCCGTTCATCGCGGCCCCTTTCCATGTCCGGAATCCCCTCCCCCGAACCGATCCGCCTCGACCGCCGCGTGGTCGAGCTGGTCGGCTGCTCGCGCGGCGAAGCCGAGCAGTACGTGCAGGGCGGCTGGGTGCGGGTCGACGGCGAAGTGGTCGAGGAACCGCAGCACAAGGTCACCACCGAACGGGTGAGCCTGGACGAGGGCGCGACGCTGGCGGCCGCCGAGCCGGCGACGATGCTGTGGCACAAACCCGCCGGCGTCGCGGTGGGCGACGGCCCGCAGGCCGCGCTGCCGCTGATCACCCCGGATGGCCGCTGGAGCGAGGACGCCTCCGGCTGGCGCCTGCTCAAGCGCCACTTCCCGCGCCTGCTGCCGGCGATGACGCTGGAGCCGGAAGCCAGCGGCCTGATGGTGTTCAGCCAGGACGGACGGGTGCTGCGCCGGCTGGCCGAGGATGCCGGCAAGCTCGAACAGGAATGGAACGTCGACGTCGACGGCGAGCTCGCGCCCTATGGCTGGAGCCGCTTCACCGGCGGCGGCGCGACCTTCGACGGGTGGCCGATCGCGCCGTTCAAGGTCAGCTGGCAGAGCGAACAGCGTCTCCGGTTCGCGATCAAGGGCGTGCGTCCCGGCCTGCTGCGGCATCTGTGCCACGAGGTGGGCCTGCACCCGACGGCGATGCGGCGCCTGCGGCTCGGCCGCGTGTCGCTGGCGAAGATGCCCGTCGGGCAGTGGCGCTACCTGCCGGTCAACGACCGGTTCTGAGTTCCTGCGGACGCGACGCGTTCGGCGGGCGCTGCGGTCAGACCGGCCGGATCATCGACGCCAGCCGCGCGCCGGCCCACACCAGCGCCAGCCCGCCGACCAGCGTCAGGCCGAGATAGCCGGCCAGCAGTCCGGGTTTCGCCCCGCGCGCATAGATCAGGCATTCGAGCATCAGCGCCGAATAGGTGGTGAGCCCGCCGAGCACGCCGACGACCAGGAATGCACGCAGGTACAGCGCGCTCGGGCCACGGTTCTCCAGCCAGATCAGCAGGAACCCGGCCGCGAGGCTGCCGAACAGGTTCACGGCCAGCGTGCCCCACGGCAGGCCGTTGCCGAACTGGCGCAGCAGCCAGCCGCCGGCGAGGTGGCGCGCGCCGGCGCCGAGGGCGCCGCCGGTCATCACCAGCACGAGCAGGTTCCAGTTCATCGCGATTCCGTGGCCCGGGGTGCACGGCAGTGTAGCCGCGCCGGCGTTCCCGTCGCGAGGCGCGCTTGCTAGGCTCCGCGCTCCTCCTGCATTCCGGTCACGCCATGACTCGTCGGATCCTCCCGTTCGTGCTGTCGATGCTGCTGGTGACGATTCCGGCCGTACAGGCGGCCGCGCCGGCGCCGGCGGCGGACCTGCGTACCGAGTCGGAACGCTCGGGCTTCCTGCGCACCGGACGCTACGACGAGGTCCCGGCACTGTGCGAGGCGTTCGCCGCCGCGTATCCAAAGGCGGTGCGCTGCGAGACGTTCGGCACCAGCCCCGAGGGCCGGCCGATGAAGCTGCTGGTGGTGTCGCGCACCGGTGCGCTGGACGCGGCGACGGCGCGTGCACGCGGGCTGCCGGTGCTGCTGGTGCAGGGCGGCATCCACGCCGGCGAGATCGACGGCAAGGATGCCGGCTTCCTGGCGCTGCGCGAGGTGCTCGCCGGCGACGCCGCGCCCGGCGCCCTCGACACGCTGGTGTGGCTGTTCGTGCCAGTGTTCAACGTCGACGGCCACGAACGTTTCGGCGCCTGGAACCGCCCCAACCAGCGTGGCCCCGAGGAGTCGGGCTGGCGCGTCACCGCCCAGAACCTCAACCTCAACCGCGACTACGCCAAGGCCGACACGCCGGAGATGCAGGCGATGCTGGCGCTGGTCGAGGCCTGGGATCCGCTGGCGATGGTGGACCTGCACGCAACCGACGGCGCCCAGTTCGAGCACGACATCTCCATCACCGCCGAGCCCGTGCACGCCGGCGACGCCGCGCTGCAGGCGATCGGCCGCGGCTGGCGCGACGGCGTGATCGCCGACCTGGCGGCCGCGGGGCACCTGCCGGTCGCGTTCTACCCGGCGTTCACCGTCGGCGACGATCCGGCCAGCGGCATCGTCGACGCGGTGGCCAAGCCGCGTTTCTCGACCGGCTATTTCTGGCTGCGCAACCGCCTGGGCATGCTGGTGGAAACCCACTCGTGGCGGCCGTACCCCGAACGCGTGCGCAGCACCCGCAACACGATCGTGTCGGTGCTCGAGCGCCTCGCCGCCGAGGGCGCGGCGTGGCGGCGCGAAGCGCTGGCCGCGGATGCGCGCGCGGCGACGCTTGCCGGCCAACCGGTGCCGCTCACGTTCGACGCCGGCCCGAAGGTCCGCATCATCGATTTCCGCGGTTATGCCTACACGCGCACGCCATCGGACGTTTCGGGCGTGCTGGTCACCCGGTACGACGAGTCGACGCCGGCGACGTGGAAGATCCCGCTGCGCGACGACATGGTGCCGGTGCTGACCGTCGCCGCG
>JAKFCL010000265.1:0-6448 GCA_036676665.1 Arenimonas sp.
CATCTTACAGCACTTTCGGGGAACGTCAACACCTCGTTCACGCCCTTTTCCGCCTCCCCCCGACCGGCCAAGCCGCTCGAGGGCCGCGAAGAATAGGGCAACACGTCAGGATTGGGAAGCCCCGATCCCAATCCCCGCAATCACCGATACCGGCGGTTCAGCCGACGTCGAAGCGGAGAGTGGATTCTGGTGCGCTCAGGCTTCGGAACCGACGCCACGCCGGCGCTCGATCCATCCGAGCAGAAGCAGTACCGCGAGCGTCAGCGACGTCGCGCCCACCGCCAGCACGTGCGCATGCACGCCGGCGGCGATGCCGATGACCGCGACCATCAGCAGCGACGCTGCCGTGGTGATGCCCGACACGACGCCGCCGCCTTCGCTGCTGCGGAATATCGTGCCCGCACCGAGGAACCCCACCGCCGCCACCATCGCTTCGATCAGGCGGATCGGGTCGATGCGCACCAGGTCGCTGTAGGCCTCGCGCGCATAGCGCTGCGCCAGCAGGTCGACGAGGCCGACGAGCAGCGCCGCCGCCCCCGCCACGAGCATGTGCGTGCGGAAGCCTGCCGGGCGGTTCTTCAGTTCGCGTTCGAATCCGATCGCCCCACCCAGCAGCATCGCGTACGCGGTGGTCGCCAGGACCTGCAACTGGAGCTGCCAGTTGGCGAGTAACTCCTGCATGCCTTCCTCCGGTGAGCGGAGCCGCTCAACCCGCAGGCACCAGCCTGACGCGCGCGAAGCTCCGCTTGCCAACCTGCAGGACACCCTCGAAACCGGGCGTGAAAACGCGCTGCGGATCCTCGAACACTTCGGCATCGACCTTCACCGCCCGCTCGCGGAGCTTGCGCATCGCCTCCGAATTGCTCGGCGCCAGGCCCGCGGCGACCAGCAGCGCGGCGATGCGCAGGCCGTCTGCCTGAACCGCGATGTCGGCCTGCGGCAGCAGCCCGGTGTCACCTTCGCCGCGGACCACCGCGTGCCAGCCGGCGATCGCATTCTCCGCGGCGGCCGCGTCGTGGAACCGCGCCGCCAGCTCGCGTGCGAGCCGGAGCTTCGCATCGCGCGGATTGAGCTCGCCGGCGGCGACCTGGGCGCGCATGCGCGCCAGCTCCGCCAGCGACACGTCGAAGCTCAGCAGTTCGAACCAGCGCCACATCAGTTCGTCGCCGACCTTCATGGTCTTGGTGACGATGTCGATCGCGGGTTCGTTGATGCCGATGTAGTTGCCGAGCGACTTGGACATCTTGTTGACGCCGTCGAGACCTTCCAGCAACGGCATCGTCAGCACGATCTGCGGCGGCTGCCCGAAGTGCTCCTGCAGGCCGCGGCCCATCAGCAGGTTGAACTTCTGGTCGGTGCCGCCGAGCTCGACGTCGGCCTTGAGCGCCACCGAGTCGTAGCCCTGAACCAGCGGATAGAGGAACTCGTGGATCGCGATCGGCTGGTGGCCGCTGTAGCGTTTGGCGAAATCGTCGCGCTCGAGCATCCGCGCGACCGTGTGCTGCGCCGCCAGCTTGATCATGTCGGCGGCGTTCATCGCACCGAACCATTCGGAATTGAACCGCACCTCGGTGCGCTCGCGGTCGAGCACCTTGAACACCTGGTCGGCATAGGTGTCGGCGTTGGCCAGCACGTCCTCGCGGGTCAGCGGCTTGCGGGTGACGTTCTTGCCGGTCGGGTCGCCGATCATTCCGGTGAAGTCGCCGATCAGGAAGATCACCTGGTGGCCCAGGTCCTGGAACTGCCGCATCTTGTTCAGCAGCACGGTATGGCCCAGGTGCAGGTCCGGCGCCGTGGGGTCGAAACCGGCCTTCACCCGCAGTGGCCGTCCGAGCGCGAGGCGGGCGGCGAGTTCGTCGGGCTTCAGGAGCTCGTCGGCTCCGCGGCCGAGGGTCTGCAGGGCGGTTTCGAGGTCGGACATGAACAGGGGGTCGCTCGGGTTCAGGAGAATGAGGGCGAAACTGACGCGGTCGTTAAACCAAGGTTAATGGAACGTTAAAACGGCGCCGCCAAAAAATCCAGTCGCAACAATGGTTTGACGCATGCATTTCGTGCTGGTTATCGTACCGCGACTTTTGGTTCACATGGGGGCGATTCCCTTGGCGCATTCCGTTTCCACCCGGTTCCCCCGGTGGTCCCGCGAGCAGTGGGTGCTGGCTGGTCTGTTCGGTTCGCTCACTGTCCTCGTGGCGACGATCGTTCCCGGGTTTTCCGGCGCGATGCGCGATGCCGGCGACACCGTCACCCGAACCACCCTGAGCCTGCCCTTGCCGCCGCTGGCCGACAAGGCCGCCAACGCCGTGGCCGGCAGCGCCTGGCAGGTCGTCCGCGTCCAGAGCGGCCAGACCCTGGGCACGCTGTTCCAGCAGATGGGCGTGCCGGCGTCGGTGATGCACCGCGTCCTGGAACTGCCGAGCGCCCGCGCCCCGCTGTCGCGCCTGCGCGCCGGCGCGGAACTCGCGTTCGAACTCGGCGCGTCCGGTGAACTGCGCGGCCTGCGCTTCGACCGCGACGAGGCCAGCCGCGTCGAGATCTCGCTGGCCGGCGACCAGATCAAGGAAACGGTCATCGAGCGCCCGCTCGAGAAGCGGGTGATGGTCGCCAGCGGCGAGATCACCAGTTCGCTGTACGCCGCCGGCGCCGTGGCCGGGCTGAGCAACGCCGCCGTCAACCAGATGGCGAACGCGTTCTCGTACGACATCGACTTCACCCGCGACCTGCGCGACGGCGACCACTTCCAGGTCGTGTACGAGGAAATCTGGCGCGACGGCGAGCGCCTGCGCGGCGGCGACATCATCGCCGCGAGCTTCGTCAACCGCGGCACCGAGTACACCGCCCTGCGCTACGAGCGTGACGGCAAGATGGAGTTCTTCGACATCACCGGCAGGCCGCTGAAGAAGAGCTTCATGCGCATGCCGATCGAATTCGCACGCATCAGCTCGCGCTTCAATCCCAACCGCCGCCACCCGGTGCTCGGCACCGTGCGCGCGCACAAGGGCGTGGACTACGCCGCCGGCACCGGCACGCCGATCATGGCGGCGGGCGACGCCCGGGTCAGCTTCGTCGGCTGGCAGAACGGCTACGGCCGCACCGTCGTGCTCGACCACGGCCGCGGCTACTCGACCCTCTACGCGCACATGTCCCGCTTCGGCAGCTACAAGGTCGGCCAGCGCGTGCAGCAGGGCAGCACGATCGGCTTCGTCGGCGCCACCGGCCTGGCGAGCGGGCCGCACCTTCACTACGAATTCCGCGTCAATGGCGCCCACCGCGATCCGCTGACGGTGACGATGCCCAAGCCCGAGCCGCTGACCGGCGCCGAACTGGCCAGCTTCCGCGCGGCCACCGCCCCGGCGATGGCGCAGCTCAAGCTCGTCGAAGGCATCCGCCTGGCGTCGCGCTGATTCCGTGGCGGTGACGTCGCCGCCACCGCATGATCCGCCCGCCGCCTCCGCCGGCGGGCTTTTTCTTGGGCTGATCTCCGGAACCAGCGTCGACGGCATCGACGCGGCGCTGGTGGCGTTCGAGCCCCGGCCGCGCATCGTGTTCGGCCGTACCTATCCGTTGCCCGAGCCGCTCGCCGCCGACGTGCTGCGGCTGTCGCAGGCCGATGCCAGCCTGTCGCTGGACGAAGTGGGGCGGCTCGACACGCGGCTCGGGCAGGCGTTCGCCGCCGCGGCGTCGCAGGCGCTGGCCGACAGCGGCATCGATCGCTCGCGAATCGTCGCGATCGGCTCGCATGGACAGACGCTGCGCCACGACCCGCGCGGCGCCGCGCCGTTCACCCAGCAGATGGGCGATCCGAACGTGATCGTCGAGGTCACGGGCATCACCACCGTCGCCGACTTCCGTCGCCGCGACGTCGCCGCCGGCGGCCAGGGCGCGCCGCTGATGCCCGCGTTCCATGCCGCCGTGCTCGGCGACGGCGACGAGGACCGCGCGGTGCTCAACCTCGGTGGCATCGCCAATCTCACGCTGCTCGGGGGGAACCGCCCGGTGCGCGGCTTCGACACCGGGCCCGCGAACGGGCTGATGGACGCGTGGTGCCGGCTGCACCGGGGCGAGCCGTTCGACCGCGGCTCGGAATTCGCGGCCAGCGGCCAGGTGCGCGAGCCGCTGCTGGCGCGCCTGCTGGACGACCCGTGGTTCGCGCTGCCGCCGCCGAAGAGCACCGGCCGGGACCATTTCCAGCTCGAGTGGCTGCGCGCGCGCCTCGGCGACGATGCCGGCAGCGCGGCGGACGTGCAGGCGACGCTGTGCGAACTCACCGCCGTGACGGTCGCCGACGCGTTGCGCGCGACCCAGCCGTCGACCCGCCGCCTGCTGGTCTGCGGCGGGGGTGTGCACAATCCGCTGCTGATGCGACGGCTCGCGGCGCGCCTGGACGACATGACCGTCGCCAGCACGGCGACTGTCGGCCTCGATCCTGACTTCATCGAAGCGGCCGGCTTCGCCTGGCTTGCGCGGGAAACGCTGGCGGGTCGCCCCGGCAACCTGCCGTCGGTGACCGGCGCGCGCGGTCCGCGGATCCTCGGTGCGATCTTTCCGGCCTGATCAGGGCGGCGGCTTGCGATCCTTGTCGCTGATGTAGGCCGGCGCGTCGTCGGGAAGCTCGGTCAGCGCCGCCATCGCCTCGGCGAACGCCCGGCTCTCGTCGTCGTTCCACGCCCCGGTCAGCCGGGCGATGTCGCCGGGCACCGGCGGCGGTTCGGGCCCGGCCATGCCGAGCGCCTGCTTCACCAGCAGCAGGATGACGTCGTTCAACGGCCAACCCTTCTGCCGCGCGATTTCCTTGATGCGCTCGGCAACGCGGTCGTCGATGTCGCGTAACAGGAAGTCGGCCATGGGATGTGCGCCTCGCGCGATACGGCGAGATTAGCGCCCCCCGGGATGGGCGGGAAGCACTCGTGTGCGCGCCGCGTACTTCGGCGCCTGCTTCACCAGCCACCAGCACAACAGGAAGGCGGGCACGCCGGCCAGGGCCGTGAGCAGGAAGAACCATGCGTAACCTTCCATCAGTCCGCCGGAAAGTGCCGTGAGCTTCTCCACCGTCACGCCCGAAAGGCCCTTCAGCATCTTGCCGGGCAAGGCATAGAAGGAACTGAGCAGGGCGTACTGCGTCGCCGTGTAGCCCAGGCTGGTGAGGCTCGACATGTAGCCGACCAGCGCGACGCCGGCGAATCCGCTGCAGAAGTTGTCGATCACCATCACCGCGGAGAACACCCCCGGGTCGCCCCCGTGCCACGCCAGGTAGGTGAACGCCGCGTTCGAACCCGGTCCCAGCAGGGCGCCGAGCAGCAGCGTCCGGGTGAAGCCGAACCGCACGGCCATCAGCCCGGCGGCCGCGACGCCGACGATCGTCGCCAGCAGCCCGATGCTGCTTCGCACCGCGCCCACCGTCTCCTTGGCGATGCCCAGGTCGGCGTAGAACGGGTTGGCCATCGGACCCATGATGAAGTCGGGAAGCCGATACAGGCTGATCGCCACCAGCATCAGCAGCGCCCAGCGGCCGTGGTCGCGGAAGAAGGACACGAACGGGCCAAGGATCGCGTCGTAGATGCCGCGGGGCGTCCACATCGGCACCGCATTCGCCGCGACGGCGCTGGCGACGGGCTCCTTCGCCATTATCGTCGCCGCGATGCCGACCACCATCAGCACCGCCATCGCCTGGTACGACACGACCCAGCCCACGCTGGCTGCGAGGATGAGGATCAGCGCATCGGTCACCAGCAGCGCGGCGCGATAGCCGAGCGTGGACGTCGAAATCAGCAGCGCCTGCTGCTCGTCGTTGTCGGCGGCCTCGATGCGCCACGCGTCGATGACGATGTCCTGCGTCGCCGATGCGAACGCCACCACCAGCGCCAGCGACCCGAATACCGCGAGATGGTTGAGCGCGATGCCGCCCAGCGACAGCGTGCCCTCGCCCGGCTCCACCAGCGCCATGCCGACCAGCGCCGCCGCGATCACGATCTGCGCCAGCAGCATCCAGCCGCGGCGGCGCCCGAGCCAGCGCCCGACCAGGGGCGCGTCGAGCTTGTCCACGAGCGGCGCCCACAGGAACTTCAGCGAGTACGCCAGACCGACCCACGACAGGAAGCCGATCGTGGAAAGCTCGATCGCGTTCTCGCGCATCCAGAACCCGAGCGTGTTGCCGACCAGGTAGATCGGGATGCCGGACGAGAACCCCAGCATCAGCATCGCCAGCACCTTCGGCTCGCGCACGCTGCGCAGGACGTCGCGCCAGCCGGGCCGTCCCGCCGCCGGGGCAGGCGCGGCGTCAGAGGTCGTAGTCATAGTCCACCATGAACGGCGCGTGGTCGGAGAAGCGGGGCTCCGGATGGATCGAGCACGCGCGCAGGCGGTCGCGCAGCGACGGCGACACCACCTGGTAGTCGATGCGCCAGCCGATGTTCTTGGCGCGCACGCCGAACCGCTGGCTCCACCAGGTGTA
>JAKFCL010000266.1:0-3889 GCA_036676665.1 Arenimonas sp.
CGGCCTCGCGCAGCAGCGCGAGCGACGGCGCCTCGAACTTGTCGCGCACGCGGGGCTCCCAGGCGCCGGGCACGGACGGGTCGAGGCGCGCGCGATGCACGCCGACCACCGCCGCGACATGCATCTCGCGCGAATCCGTCGCCGCCCACATCAGCACGCAGCCGCTCGCGCACTGGTCGATGGCCCGGACGCCCAGGCGATGCGCGCGGACGATCCCGGCGGCGCGCAGCGCCTCGTCGGTCAGTCCACCCGCGCTGGTGATGTCGAGGCGGCGCAGTCCCGGGTTGCTCGCGATCTGTTCCTGCAGATCGTCGACGAAGTCGTCGGCGATGTAGCCCTCGATCCGCAGCACGCGGCCGTCGTCGCTCAGGGTCATCGTCGCGTCGCGCAGCTCGCCGCGCAGCTGGTCCACCCGCGCGCGCAGCACGATGAGCAGGGTACTGGCGACCACGAGTGCCAACAGCGTCACCGCCGCCACGCGTACCCGCCTCCGCCCGAAACCACCAAGCCGCCGTGCGTAGCGCCCCAGCACGACGACCGCCAACGCGACGGCCGTGCCGGCCAGCAGGGCGGACTGGGTCGCCGACCAGCGCACACCCGACCGGGCGAACCACCACGGCAGCAGCACCCCGGTGACCAGCACCACGACGAAGGTCGCAAGCAGCATCCGGCCACCGGCGAGCGGGTCGTCCGGCTGGCGGCCTTTCACGGCAATCGCCCGCGATCGCTCAGGCGAAGGGATCGCGCAGCACCATCGTCGATTCCCGGCCCGGGCCGGTCGACACGATCGCCAGCTCGCAGCCGACCAGCTCCTCGAGCGCGCGCAGGTAAGCGCGCGCGGCCGGCGGCAGCTTGTCCCACTCGGTGATGCCGGCGGTGTTCTCCTGCCAGCCCGGGAACTCCAGGTACACCGGCGTGCATTCGTCCCAGCCGGCGGCGTCGAGCGGCGCGTATTCGGTGCGCTTGCCGCGGTATTCGTAGGCGATGCACATCTTGAGCTTCTCCATCCCGTCGAGGATGTCGAGCTTGGTGATGCACAGGCCGTTGATGCCGTTGATCGCCACCGCGCGCTTGAGCGCGACGATGTCGATCCAGCCGCAGCGGCGCGGGCGGCCGGTGGTGGCGCCGAACTCGGCGCCCTTCTGCCGGATCAGTTCGCCGGTTTCGTCGTGCAGCTCGGTCGGGAACGGGCCGCCGCCGACGCGGGTGGCGTAGGCCTTGGCGATGCCGAGCACGTAGTCGATCGCGTCGGCGCCGACGCCGGTGCCGGCGAGCGCGCCGCCGATCGTCGTGTTCGACGACGTCACGTACGGGTACGTGCCGTGGTCGATGTCGAGCAGCGACCCCTGCGCGCCCTCGAACATCACGCGTTTGCCCTGCTTGCGCAGCTCGTGGAGGATGCCGGCGACGTCGGCCTTCATCGGGTCGACGTACTTGCCGAACTCCAGCGCCTCGTCGAGCGTCTTCTGGAAATCGACCGGCTCGACCTTCAGGTACTGGGTCAGCACGAAGTTGTGGTAATCGAGCGCGTCGCGCAGCTTCTCGGCCAGTTCCTTCGGGTAGTTCAGGTCGGCCACGCGGATGCCGCGGCGGGCGACCTTGTCCTCGTACGCGGGACCGATGCCGCGGCCGGTGGTGCCGATCGCCTTGCCGCCGGCGGCTTTTTCCCGGGCCTGATCCAGCGCGATGTGGTACGGCATGATCAGCGGCGTCGCCGGGCTGATCTTCAACCGCGAGCGCACCTCGACGCCGTTGCCCTCGAGCTCGGCGATTTCCTTCTGCAGCGCCGCCGGGCTCAGCACCACGCCGTTGCCGATCAGGCACAGCGCGTCGGCGCGCAGGATGCCGGAGGGAATCAGGTGCAGCACGGTCTTCTTGCCGCCGATCACCAGCGTGTGGCCGGCGTTGTGGCCGCCCTGAAAGCGCACGACGGCGCCGATCTCTTCGGTCAGCAGGTCGACGATCTTGCCCTTGCCCTCGTCGCCCCACTGCGCGCCCAGCACCACCACCGACTGACCCATGTCCGCACTCCGCAAAAGGAAAAAGCCGGAGGTTGCCCCGGCTTTGGGAAATTATCCTCGGATTCCCGGACCGGGGCTACCCCGGTCCTTCACCCGCCGCTCAGCGCGATTCGTTGCCGAAATAGCGCAGGAACTCCGAATCCGGGTCCAGCACGACCGTGGTCTGGCCATCGGCCATCGAGTTCCGGTAGGCCTCCAGGCTGCGGTAGAACGCGTAGAACTCGGCATCCTGGCCGTAGGCGCCGGCGGCGATCTCCGCCGCGCGGGCATCACCCTCGCCGCGCAGCTTCTGCGCGTCGCGCTCCGCCTCGGCGACGACCACCTGGCGCTGGCGATCGGCTTCCGAACGGATCGTCTCGCTCAGCTCGAAACCTTCTGCACGCAGCTGGTTGGCGACCTGCGTGCGCTCGGTGCGCATGCGGTTGTAGACGCTTCCCAGGATGTCGCTGTCTTCCGGCAGGTTGATGCGCTTGATGCGCACGTCCAGCACTTCGACACCGATCGATGCGGCACCGCGGTTCACCTGCTCCAGCAGGCTGCCCGACAGCTCGGCGCGGCCGGCCGACACCACTTCCTCGAGGGTGCGCTGGTTGATCTCGTTGCGCAGCGCATTCTTGACGATCGGCGTCAGGCGCTGGCGTGCCGCGTCCTCGCTGCCGCCGCTGGCGGCGCGGTAGTACGTCGACACGTCGCTGATGCGCCACTTGACGAAGAAGTCGACGCTGACGTCCTTCTTTTCCGAGGTCAGGTAACGTTCCGGCGCGTCGTCGAGCGACAGGATGCGGCGGTCGAACTTGCGCACGTCCTCCACCAGCGGCCACTTGAAGTGCAGCCCGGGTTCCAGCCCGCTGCGCACCACCCTGCCGAGGTTGAGCACGATGGCCGTCTGGCCCTCGCTGACGACGAACACCGACCCCATCGCCGCCAGAAGCACGGCGATACCCACGAATACGGCAAGACTCAGACCACGCATCTCAGCGGCCTCCCGGGTTGCGGTCGGTGCGCGGCTCGCGCTCCGGCTGGACATCGGACGCGGCGGCGCCGGCCGGATCGGCCTGCGTCGCCGGCAGGCGCACGACCGGCGCTTCCGCCGGCACGCCGCCTGTGGACGGATTGGCACCGACCGGCAGGTACAGGATGTTGCCGTCGCCGCCGGCGACGACCTTGCGGTTGGTCGCCAGCACGTACTGCATCGTCTCCAGGTACAGGCGCTTGCGCGTCACTTCCGGCGCGGCGCGGTACTGCTCGGCCAGCAGGCTGAAGCGCTGCGCGTCGCCCTCGGCGCGGGCGATCGCCGAGGCGCGGTAACCCTCGGCCTCGGTGCGCAGGCGGGCGGCACGGCCGCGGGCTTCAGGCACGACCTTGCTGGCATAGGCTTCCGCCTCGTTCTTCAGCTTGTTCTTGTCCTCGCGGGCACCAATCGCGTCGTCGAACGCCTGCTTCACTTCTTCCGGCGGACGCGCGTCCTGCAGGGCGAAGTTGGTTACGGTGAGGCCGGTCTGGTAGAGGTCGAGCGACTCCTGCAGCCGTTCCTTGGCCAGGATCACCAGCTCGGCACGGTCGAACAGCACCGTGTCCATATTGTTGCGGCCGACGACTTCGCGCACGGCGCTCTCGGCCGCGTCCTTCAGCGTCGCCTCGGGATTGACCGAGCCGAACAGGAACAGGCGCGGGTCGGTGCGCGTGTACTGGGCGTTGAACTTGATGTCGATCAGGTTCTCGTCCTTGGTCAGCACGCGCACCTGGTCGGTGAGCTCGACGACCTCGGTGGTGGGCACCACGGTGACCGTCTCGAACGGCCAGGGCCACTTGAAGTTCGGGCCCGGGATCATCACCCGGTTGAACTCGCCGAAGCGCAGCACGACGCC
>JAKFCL010000267.1:0-3355 GCA_036676665.1 Arenimonas sp.
TCGCCGGGCTTGCGGTTCGCGCGCACGACCATCGCCATCGCGTTCCAGCGGATGATCGAGCGGATGCGCCATTCCAGCTGCGCGTCGCCGTCGGACTTGGCCTCCAGGTGCGCCGGGATCGTGTTGATGTACTGGGTGGTCGGCTGGAACGGCAGCTGGGCGCCGGCGCGGCGGGTGAGCTCGACCATGCGCTCGAGCAGCTGGTGGGCGCGCTCGGGGCCGTCGACGTCGAGGACCGCTTTCAGCGACTCCATCCATTCGCGGGTTTCGGTCGGGTCGAGGTCGTTCTCAAGCACGTCGGTGAGCCAGTTCATCAGGTCTTCCTCGCGGCCCGCGCCCGGGCGGCTGTCTATTCGTAGGGGGGCCAATTCTAGCCGGGATCAAAAGACGAGTATGGAGGATGGAGATTGGAGTCCGGAGAAGGTAGTGCGGGGGCCGACCCCACTCCCTCCTCCGGACTCCAATCTCCATCCTCCATCCTTTTCTTTCGCGTCCTTCACGCCCCTCCCGGCTTATTCTGGCCCCAGCCGCCCGAGGGGATCCATGCACGCGATAGAGCAGGCCCGCGACGCCCTCCCGCCCCGCCGCGTCGGCTGGCGGCGCAGCCTGCGCACGCGGCTGGTGCTGTGGTCGAGCCTGGCCAGCGCGCTGCTGATGGCGATCGTCGCCGGCGTGTTCTACCTGGGCATCCGCGACCTGCTGATCGAGGGCGCCCGCACCGACGTGCGCGGGCTGGCGAAGCAGACGGCGCGCGGGCTGGAGGCGACGCTCGATTCGGTGCAGGTCAGCGGCCGCCTGCTGGCCGACAGCGCCGCCGGCATCGGCCGCGACCCGATGGACCTGCGCATGCTGCTCAAGGCGACGGTGCAGGCCGACCCGGACATCGTCGGGGCGATGCTGATCATCGAACCGGGGCGGCTGGCGCCCGACGACCCGGGCTTCAGCTGGTACGTGCGCCGCACCGGCAGCCCCGCCGGCGTGCAGGCGCTGGCCGAATCGTCGGTGGACGCGCTGGGGTACGACTACCGGGTGGCGTCCTGGTACATCCGCACGGTGACCAGCGCCGCGCCGTGGTGGTCCGAGCCGTATGCCAGCCCCGCCACCGGCGGCCTGCACACCACCACCTACTACGAGGCCCTGCGGCCGCGGCGCGCCGACGGCACGCCCGGGCCGGCGGTCGGCATGGTCAGCCTGGACGTGCCGATCGCCCGGCTGGTGGCGCAGCTGGGCGAGGTGCCGGCCGACCCGCGCCTGCAGGCGGCGCTGCTGTCGCCCGAGCGGGCGTTCGTGTCGCATCCGGATCCGGCGATCGCCGGCCTCACGACGCTCGACACGCTGGTGCAGGGCGGTCGCCAGCCCGACCTGGCGCCGATGCTGCAGGCGCTGCGCGAGGGCCAGCCGATCGAGTTCGAGCACACCGGCCCGCGCCGGCAGGGCGGCCCCGAGCGGCACCGCTTCAGCGTGGCGCAGCCGGTGAACGGCACGGGCTGGGCGTTCGCGCTGTCGGCCTCGGACGACTACGTGCTCGAAGGGCTGAACCGGGTGACGCTGTGGGTGGCGCTGGTGGGCCTGCTGGGCGTGCTGCTGAGCGTGATGCTGATCCGGCGCACGGCGGCGCTGGTGGCCACGCCGATCGAGGCCCTCACCGAAGCGGCGCGGCATCTGGCGCGCGGCGACTTCGACTACCCGGTGCCGCACGGGCACCGGCTGGACGAGGTCGGGGTGATGGCGCGCGCGTTCGACGGCGCCCGCGATTCGCTGAAGGCGCAGATGCACGAGATCGCCCAGATGGGCGATGTGCAGTCGCGGCTCGAGAGCGAGCTGAAGATCGCCAGCGACATCCAGCAGGCGATGCTGCCCGACGACAGCGAGTTCGGCGCCGGCGGCGTGCACCTGGGCCTGCACGGGCTGCTGGTGTCGGCCAAGACGGTGGGCGGGGACTTCTACAATTTCTTCGAGCGCGACGGCGACGCGCTGTGGTTCGTGATCGGCGACGTGTCGGACAAGGGCGTGCCGGCGGCGGTGTTCATGGCGCGGGCGATGACGGTGCTGGAAGTGGCGGCGCAGGCCGGCGGTTCGCCCGGGCATGCGCTGCGCGAGGCCGCCAAGCACCTGATCGAGGGCAACGACACCTGCATGTTCGCGACGGTGCTGTGCGGGGTGATCGAGCTGCGCACCGGCGTGATGTCGCTGGCCAGCGCCGGCCACGAGCCGCCGGTGCTGCTGCGCGCCGACGGCACGCGGCAGCTGCTGGAAGTGCCGACCACGCCGCCGCTGGGCGTGGAGGTGGCCGAGCTGTACCCGGCGTGGCGTGGCCGGCTGCGTCCGGGCGACACGTTGCTGACCTACACCGACGGCATCACGGAAGCCTTCGATGGCGACGACCACGCGTACGGCCTGCAGCGCATGCTCGACTTCCTCGACCCCAACCGCGACCCGCGCGCGCAGTGCGAGACGCTGGTGGCCGACGTGCAGGCGTTCGTCGGCGACGCGGCGCAGTCCGACGACATCACCGTGCTGGCGATCCGCTTCAACCGCGACCAGCCGGTGCCGGAGCCCTTCAGCGTGAGGGCGGCGCTGTCGCCGCCGCTGCCCGTGGAGCCGATCCGCGAACTGATCGCCCAGGTGGACGCCGGCCTGACCCGGCACCGGCTGCCGGCGACGCTGATCCACGACGTGCACCTGGTGATCGAGGAAGTGGCCTGCAACGTGTTCGAGCACGGCAATTCCGGGCACCTGCCGCCGTCGCTGGAGCTGATCGCCACCGTCGACGGCAACGAGCTGCAGATGGAGTTCACCGACGACGGCCTGGCCTTCAACCCGATGGCGCAGGCGCCGCCGGACCTGGACCTGCACATCGACCAGCGGCCGATCGGCGGCCTCGGCGTGCACCTGGTGCGCGAGCTGGCCGAACGCATCGAATACACACGCACACGCGGCCGCAACGTGCTGCGGGTGATCCTGCACATCCCCACCCCGGAGCCGCGACCATGAGCCTGAGCATCGAGATCGCCCCCGCCGGCAATGGTTACCAGCGCGTGGCGCTGGCCGGCCGGCTCGACACCCACACCTACGCCGATTTCGACGAGCGGCTGGCGCCGGTGCTGGCCTCGCCGGTCGGCTCGCTGGTGCTGGACCTGGCCGGCCTGGACTACATCAGCTCGGCCGGCGTGCGTTCGATCTTCAAGGCGCGCAAGGCGCTGCACGGGCGCGGCGGCAAGGTGGTCGTGGTGAACCCGCAGCCGCAGATCCAGAAGGTCTTCGACGTGGTCAAGGCGGTGCCGCTGAACGAGATCTTCAACACGATCGCGGAGGCCGACGCGTATCTGGACGCGATGCAGCGCAAGGTCATCAG
>JAKFCL010000268.1:0-2553 GCA_036676665.1 Arenimonas sp.
ACCACCTGCAGGCTGCGCATCTCGTGCTCGTCGTCGCGCATCACCGCGGCGGTGTCGACATGGCCGTCGCCGTTGAAGTCGGCATCGACGCGGCTCTCGACCTCGCCGTCGAACAGGCCGTGCAGCGTCGACGCATCCGGCGGCGCCAGCACGAAGGGCGCATCGCGCGCGGGCGGCTCGGTGCCGGCGGCGAGCACGGGGAGGACGAGCAGAAGGACGGCGAGCGGCGTACGGCGCATGGGCGAACCCCCGGATTCCAGGGACCCAGTGTCCGGTTTCCGGTTTCCGGCTTCTAGTCCTCTTCGGCGCCGACCAGCCCGTACAGGTCGTGCTCGTCGCTGCCCATGATCCGGACTTCGCAGAAGTCGCCCGGCTTCAGGCCGGCGGCGGCGCCGTCCTGGATCTGCACCAGGCCGTCGATCTCGGGCGCGTCGGCCTTCGAGCGGCCGATCGCCAGTTCGCCGTCGATCACGTCCACCAGCACCGTCTGCACGCTGCCGACCTTGCGCTCGAGCTTCTCGGTGCTGATCTGCGCCTGCAGGTCCATGAAGCGGGCCAGGCGTTCCTGCTTGACCTCCTCGGGCACGGCGCCGGGCAGGGCGTTGGCCGTGGCGCCGTCGACCGGCGAATAGGCGAACGCCCCGACCCGGTCGAGCTCGGCCTGGTCCAGGAACGCCAGCAGCTGTTCGAAATCGTCCTCGGTCTCGCCGGGGAAGCCGACGATGAAAGTGCTGCGGATCGTCAGTTCCGGACAGATCGCCCGCCAGCGCTGGATGCGCTCCAGGGTCTTGTCGACCGCGCCCGGGCGCTTCATCGCCTTCAGGATGCGCGGGCTGGCGTGCTGGAACGGGATGTCCAGGTACGGCAGCAGCTTGCCGGCGGCCATCAGCGGGATGATGTCGTCGACGTGCGGGTACGGATAGACGTAGTGCAGGCGCGTCCACAGCCCGAGCTCGGACAGGCCCTCGCACAGGTCGAGCATCTTCGTGCGGTATTGGCGCCCGCGCCATTCGCGCGGCGCGTACTTCGTGTCCACGCCGTAGGCGCTGGTGTCCTGCGAGATCACCAGCAGCTCGCGCACGCCGCCGCGCGCCAGCTTCTCGGCCTCGCGCAGCACGTCGTCGACCGGGCGCGACACCAGGTCGCCGCGCATCGACGGGATGATGCAGAAGCTGCAGCGGTGGTTGCAGCCCTCGGAAATCTTCAGGTAGGCGTAGTGCTTGGGGGTCAGCTTCATGCCGTAGTCGGGCATGAGGTCGACGAACGGATCGTGGGTCGGCGGCAGCGCCGTGTGCACCGCGTCCATCACGCTGCCGTAGTCCTGCGGGCCGCTGATCGACAGCACGCCCGGGTGCGCGGCACGGATCTGCTCGGGCTTCTTGCCCAGGCAGCCGGTGACGATCACCTTTCCGTTCTCGGCCAGCGCCTCGCCGATCGCGTCCAGGCTCTCGGTCACCGCCGAGTCGATGAAGCCGCAGGTGTTGACCACCACCACGTCGGCGGCGTCGTAGCTGGGCACGATCTGGTAACCCTCGGCCCGTAGCTGGGTCAGGATGCGTTCGGAGTCGACGAGGGCCTTCGGGCAGCCGAGGCTGACGAAGCCCACCTTGGGCTGGCTGGACATGGGCGGGGGCGGCGCGGACGGGCGCGTATCATACCCTCGCCTGCCCCGGGGCCGGCGGAACGGAGCCGGTGGTAGGCTGGTGACGCCACATCGACGGGAGGGGAACCGGACATGGCATCGATCTCGCTGAACACGCGCCACGGCCGCATCTCGGGCTGGATGGCCAAGCCGCATGTGGCGCCCAAGGGCGCGGTGATCGTCGTCCAGGAGATCTTCGGCGTGAACCACCACATCCGCCAGGTGGCCGACCGCTTCGCCCACTACGGCTATGTCGCCGTCGCCCCCGCGCTGTTCGACCTGGTGCACCCCGGCACGGAACTGGCGTACGACGAGGCGGGCGTCGCCCGCGGCCGGGAGGTCGCCGAGGAACTGGGCTTCGGCGGCGCGCTCGACGGCGTGCGCGGGGCCTACGACCTGCTGGAGGCCGAGTACAAGGTGGCGGTCATCGGCTACTGCTGGGGCGGCACGGTCGCGTTCCTGGCCAATACGCGGATGGGCCTGCCGGCCGTCAGCTACTACGGCGGCCGCACCGTGCCCTTCCTGAAGGAGCGGCCGAAGGCGCCGCTGATGCTGCATTTCGGCGAGAACGACCCGCTGATCCCGCCCGAGGACGTGCAGGCGCACCGCGAGGCGCTGTCGGGCGCCGAGATCCACGTCTGGCCCGGTGCCGGCCATGGTTTCAACTGCGACCAGCGGCCGGACTTCGTGCCCGAGATCGCCCAGCAAGCCCTGACCCGCACGCTGGCGTTCCTGCAGAAGAACCTGCGTTGACCGGCGACGGATTCGCGCTCGACCCGCGGCTCGCCGCGGACTCGGTCTTCCTCGCGGACGGCCCGCTGTCGCAGCTGCGGCTGGTGGACGACCGCCGCTTCCGCTGGCTGCTGCTGGTGCCGCGGGTCGCCGGCGCCGAGGAATGGATCGACCTGTCC
>JAKFCL010000269.1:0-4238 GCA_036676665.1 Arenimonas sp.
GATTGAAAATCCCCGTGTCGGCGGTTCGATTCCGTCCTCGGCCACCATGGTTCCACCCTCCCCCGCTCCCTCGGACTGCCGATCGATGAGCCGCAAGTCCATCCCGGGCAAGCCGTCCCCGAAGCCGCGCATTCCCGCCGAAAAGCTCGGCGAGCCGCATGCACAGCTGCGCGACGCCTCCGGCAAGCTGCTGGCCGGCGTCGTGTTCAAGGACGGCGAATGGGTGCTGGGCATCGACGGGCGCATCGCCGGCAGTTCGCCGAGCGCGGCGCATGCGCTGGCGCTGATCAAGCAGGCGGCGGCGGTGTGTCGCGCCGACGGCCGCGAGGTGGCGCTGGTGTTTTCGGCGCGGCTGCGTGCCGCGGCGCATGCCGAGGCTGCCGACAAGGGCCTGGAATTCGAGCAGTTCCAGCAGCAGCTGATCGCGGAAATGAACGGCATCCCCCGCACGGACTGATCGATTCACGGGCCGTGCATCGCCGCCGGCCAACGCTGGTGGCTTGATTCCGCAACGGAGAACGCCGATGACACCCCGAGCCGTCCTGCCGCTGCTGCTCGCGCTCGCCCTGCCCGCCACCGCCGCCGCGATCGAATCGCATGCGCCGCTGGAGTCGGTGCCCGCCCTCGACCTGCAGCGTTATTCCGGCACCTGGCACGAGATCGCCCGGTTGCCGATGCCGTACGAGAAGGACTGCGTGCGCGACGTCACTGCGACCTACACGCCGGGCCCCGATGGCCGCATCGGCGTGCGCAACGAGTGCACCACCGCCACCGGCGAACGCAAGGTCGCCGAAGGCGTGGCCCGTCCGGGAGATGCGCCGGCGCAGCTCGAGGTGCGGTTCGCGCCCGGGTGGCTGTCGCTGCTGCCGTTCGTGTGGGCCGACTACTGGGTGATCGCACTGGACGAGGATTACCGCTGGGCCATCGTCGGCGAACCGGACCGCGAATACCTGTGGTTCCTGTCGCGCGACCCGAAGATCGACGCGCGCGCGCTCGAGGACCTCAAGGGCCGCGCCCGCTCGCTCGGCTACGACCTCGACGGGCTGATCGTCAACCCGCGCTGACGCCTGCGCAAAAAAAGACGGCCCGGGAATCCCGGGCCGTCCGTCAGAGCCAGCAGGCGATACGGGGGAGAATCAGTCCTCTGCGCTCTGGAACTGCGACATGAAGCGACCCGCGGCGACCGCGTAGGCGGCACGCGTCACCTTGGCCGTCGGGTCGAAGTACGCGACCACCGTCGGCTGCAGGTCGTACGGACCCTGCTGCAGCGCGAAGCGGGCGTTGAGCACGCCGGTGTCCAGCGCGTACTGGGCGTAACCGCGCATCGCCGCCGGCACCGACGCCGAATCCATCACCGGCACCCGCGTGCCGTTGTAGAGCGCCGTCATGTTGCCGGTGAAGGCCGTCGCCTGCGGCTGCAGGCCCTGCGCCTGGACCAGCGAGTAGGCGAGGTCGAGCCGCGTGACGCCGTTGGCCGGCAGGAACTTGCCGCCGACGGCCTGCATCACGCCGTTCTGCGCCTGGCTCAGGTCGCGCAGCGGAGCGCCCTTGGCCACCACCGACTCGGCGAACGGATAGGCCGAAGCCGTCGTCCCCAGGTCGGTGAAGCTGGTGCCGCCGTTGAGCGGCAGGTACTGGCGGATGCTCGTGCCCATCACCAGGTACTCGGCGAGCTGGGCGCGGGTCAGGTAGGCATCCGGGCGGAACTTGCCGTCCGAATACCCGTCCACCAGCCGGTTGGCGACGGCGTATTCGATCGCCGTGCGCGCCGGGTGGTTGGCGACGTCGCCCATGCCGGTGTAGCCGCCGCTGCGCAGGAAGGTGATCTCGCCGTCGATCTGCGCCGGCGCCGCGACGCCGTTGGTCGAATTGGTCGGATCCACGTCCACGCCCGACACCGAGCCGATGCCGCTGACGCTGATCTTCCAGGTGCCCGGCTTGCCCGGCGCACCGGCGGTCACCGTCGAGCCCAGCTCCGGCAGCGCGATCGACGAACCGTAGCGGACGCCGTCCGGGTCGGTCAGCACGATGGCGACGGTGCTGTAGTCGCTGGTGGCGCGCGCGGCGACCCAGGCCACGCCGGCCTCCACCTCGAACTCCTGGTACTCGGGTTCGCCGACCGGGCTGAAGAACACCGAGAACGGCAGCGGTTCGCCGCCCGGCGCCAGCACCGCGTTGGCGTGGAATTCGCGCAGTGCGTTCACCGTGCGGCCGTAGTCGCGCAGGTTCACCGCCTCGGCGACGGCCGAGTGCGCGTTGACGTGGCCCGCGCCGGCTTCCCACGCCAGGCGCCCGGTCATGTTGGTGGCGGTGTCCTCGAGGATCGCCTTGACCTGGGCCGGCGTCAGGTGCGGATTGGCTTCCAGCATCAGCGCGATGATGCCGGCGACGTGCGGGGTGGCCATCGAGGTGCCGCTCATGTGCGAATAGAACGGCACGTGCGCGGGGGCGATCCCGGCGACGTCCTGTTCGGCCGCCAGCGGGCCCAGCGCGCCGGAAAGCGCACGGGTGGAGATGATGTCCACGCCGGTGGCGACGATCGTCGGCTCGTTGAAGTAGGTCCAGGAGCGGCCGTCGGCCATCGTGAACGTGCCGCTCTCGCCGCGCTTGCCGCGCGAGGAGAACGAGGTCAGCACGGCGTCCTTCTCGCCGGCGCCGACCGAGATCACCCACGGGGCCTGCGCGTACGGATTGTGCGTGTCCTCGCCCGGGCCGTCGTTGCCGGCGGCGAAGACGCTGACGATGCCGCGCTTGTACAGCTCGTACGTCGACACGTTGACGGGGTTGAGCGGATCGAACTTGCCCGAGCTGCCCCAGGAATTGCTGGTGACGCGGATCGGGCTGTCGAACGTGAACTGGTGCGTCGCCGCGTAGTCCAGGCCGCCGACGGCGTCCAGGATCAGCAGCACCGCGCCCGAACCGTAGCCGACCAGGTCGGCGCCGGGGGCGACGCCGCGGTACAGGCCGCCGGAGCGCTCGCCGGTGCCGCCGATCGTGCCGGCGCAGTGGGTGCCGTGGCCGGAACCCAGGTCGGTGTTCGCGAGGCCTTCGACCTGCGTGATCGGCACGATGCCCGGCTCCACTTCGGCGGCCAGCTCGGCGAGGATGTTCTGCGCGCCGAGCACGTTCTCGACGACGTTCTCGCCGAACTTGACGTCCTCGTGGGTGCCGTCGATGCCGGAGTCGTTCACCACCACGGTGACGCCGCGGCCGCTGTACGGGATCGCCTGGCCGAAGTCGGCCTGGTTCTCGACGACGCGGGCGGCGCCCGACATCTGGCGGGCTTCCTTGTTCATGTAGCGGAGCGGCGCGTTGAACCAGATCGAGGCGACGTCGGACCGCTCGGCGAGCGCGGCGATCTCGGCCTTGGTGGCGAGCACGCCGGCGATCGGAAGTGTGCGCATCGTCACACCTTTGTCGATACCGAGCGCCTGCAGGGCCTGCACCTGGGACGCGCTGACCGGGGTGGACTGGGAATAGGTGACCACGACCTGCAGCTGGTCGGTGGGCGCGGCGGCGACCAGCTTCTGCGCGAGCTGCGGGTCGATGCGGGCCTCGGCGAGCGCCAGGCCGCTGCCGAGCATGCCGATGGCGAGAAGGGAAAGGCGGAAGTTGCGTGACGGCTGGCGGGCCATGAGGGTTCTCCGGAGGGATGCCGTGAGGCGGGGTGGGTGCCGCCAGACTCCCCCCGGGACGGCGCCGCTCCCATCCGGCAGAACCCCCGGACCGGATGGGTGAAAACCCCTACAGACACGCGCCGTTCAGCCCGCTAATCTCCGCTTGACCCATCTTTCACGGCCTGCACGAGATGTTTCGCGCGGCCGCTTCGGCCATACCTGCGCACGGATGCGCAATCCCACGGGGGGATTCGCATGAACCGGTTCCTGTTTTCGCTCGGGTGCGCGCTGCTGCTGGCCCCGGCCATCGTCGCGGCGCAGTCGCTGCCGCTGGACGTGGACGTGTCGGGCAACACCGCCACCGTGCGCGTCGGTCCCGCGTCCGCGCCGGTCGCCGACGTCAGCCTCGACTTCGATGCCGCCTCCGGCCTGAGCGCCAACTCGCTCGGACTGGGCGCTTCCACGGTGTCGTTGACGTCGCCGGCGCTGCTGTCGCGGCTGCCGTCGACCCAGGTGTCGATCGCCAATGGCCTGCCGGTGCTGTTCACGGTCGAGCCGCCGGCGCTGGGCGGCCTGTCGTTCGATCGCCGCGTGCACGTCGAAGTGCATACGCACCTGCTG
>JAKFCL010000270.1:0-12305 GCA_036676665.1 Arenimonas sp.
GGTGCCGTCGAAGCCCGGAATGACCGGCAGCGTGCTGACCGGCGCGGCCGGCGCGGCGGCGGCGGCCGTCGGCGCGGGCGGCATCGTGAAGGCCACCGGCTCCTCGGCGAACGCCGAGGTGACTTCGAACGACGAGGTGACCTCGAATTCGGGTTCCGCAACCGCCTCGGACGGCGCCGGTGCAGCCGCTTCCGTCGGGGCCGACGGCGACGCCGCGACCTCGGGCTCGGGTTCGGGCTGGGCGGGCGTGGGCTCGGGTTCGACGCGGGCGACCGGTTCCGGTTCCGGTTCCGGTGCTGGGGTCGGGGCCGGGGCGGACGCCGGGGCTTCGATGGCCGGCGCCGCGGGCACGGCCGGGGCGGCCGCCTGCGCGGCCGGCTCGGATGCCGGCACGGTGGCTGCCACCGGTGTCGACGTCATCAATTCTTCGGCCGGCAGCGGCCAGAAGCCGAGCGACTCGAGATTCTGGCGGGCGACGTCCAGGATCTGGTCACGCTTCGGTCGGCGGTCGCGTACGGCCTCGAGGTAGTACTCCAGGCTCGCGAGCGCATCGGCGATGCGGTCCATCTGCTGGCCGTTGGGCACGCGGCGACGGCGAAGCAGTTCGGTTTCGGTGAAGCGGCGCACCGCCGTCAGGTAAGCCGGCGCGTCCTTGAGTTCCAGGATGCGCAGCGCGCCTCCGACTTCCTCGAGCAGGCGCGGAACGTCGGCGAGCTGGGCATGGTCCCAGTGCGTCTCGACGAAGGCGACGAAACACTGCCGGGCCTGGGCGAAGTTGCCGATCGCCTCCTTGATCAGGACCTCGAGCACCTTGCGCGCTTCGGCGCCCTGCAGCAGCGTGTCGTCGACCGGGGCATCGGCGTCGGTTTCGGCCTCGCCGAGTCGCTGGACCTGGTCGTCCAGCGACGCTTCGACGTAGAGCAGCGCGCCGGCGATGTCGAGCAGTGCGGATTCGTCGGCGGCACGCTGGCCGCTGACGATTGCGTGGATGGTGTTGCGCTGGTCCTGCACGACCCGGCGCGGGACGCCGAGGCCGAGCATGCCGAGCGTGTCGGCGACGCGATCCAGCGCCTCGACCTGGTCGTTGAGGCCCGCGGACGTCGCGTCCGGGCTGCGCAGGTGCAGGTCGAGCGCGTCCTTGACGCGCATCAGGTCTTCCTTGATGGCCACCGCCACCGTGGACAGCAGCGCGCGGTTGCGGCCGCTCAGGCTGCCGCGCGCGTGCGCGAGCTCGGACTCGCTGGGCAGGTACTCGCCCAGGCCGAACACCTGGCGGATCTCGCCGATGCGGCCGTGTTCGGTCGGCGCGTGCGCGACGAAATACAGCAGCTGCCGGGTCAGTTCCAGCGGCGGGTCGGTGCGGAAGGCGGCATCGCCACCGTCGGCCAGGCGCTTGATCTCCCGCTCGACCTTCGCCAACGCCTGCTTGAGCGGCTTGGTGGCCTCGAAGGCGTTCTTGGCCAGCGCGTCGAGCGTGCCGGCGGCCACCCAGAACAGGCGGCGGGCATGCTCGGCGTCGGTGATGGGAACGAGCTGTTCGCAGACATCGGTCAGGTCGCGGATCGTCGACGCGCTGTTGTCGTCCTTGAGCCAGCGCAGCAGCGCCGACTGGAACAGGTTGCGCAGCGTGTCGGCGCGGCGCTTGAGCTCCTCGGCGGGCAGCGGCTCGGCCGGGCCCGCGGCCGAGGGCGGCAGCGGGCGCGACAGGTCGGGCGCGAACAGCACGGATTCCGACAGTCCCTTCTCGCCACGCGGCTCGCGCAGCTCGTTGAGCAGGGGCAACAGCACGATCGGGATGTCGCGATGGCCGCTCTGCAGGCGCTCGAGGTAATCGGGCAGCTGCACGATGCCGCGCATCAGGGCCGCATAACCGCTGTCGCGGTCGGCGACCTTGCCTTCCACCAGCGCGCGCGCCAGGTGTTCCATTTCCTCGGCCACCATCGCCGCGCCGTACAGCTCGACCATGCGCAGCGTGCCCTGCACCTGGTGCAGGTATGTCGCGCAGGCCTTCAGCTGGCCCGGATCTTCGCCGTCCTCGACGTAGGCCTCGAGCGCCTGGCGCGCCTGGCGCAATGTCTCGTCGAGCTCCGGCTTGACCCAGGTGAGCGTGGTGAAATCGATGTCTTCGTGCAGCCTCATGCCGAGGTCCTGTCAGGGAGCGGACGCCCGGAGAGGCGTTCGCGCCGTAGTGTTTCGTGGGCCGGCGGGCTGTGGATCAGCCCGGCAGCTTGAAGTCCGCGACCGATCGGCGCAGGTCGGCAGCCAGCTGGGCCAGGTTGCCGATCGACTCGGCCGTCTGGTTCGCACCCTGCGAGGTCTGGGTCGTGATTTCCTGAATGACGCTCATCGTCGCGGTGATGTTCGTCGCGGCGGTGGACTGCTGGCGGGCGGCCTGCGAGATGTTCTGGATGAGGTCGGCGAGGTCGTTGGAGACCTTTTCGATCTCGCCCAGCGCCAGGCCGGCGTCCTCGGCCAGGCGGGCACCGGCCACCACTTCCGCGGTGGTCTGTTCCATCGAGCTGACCGCTTCGTTGGTGTCGGACTGAATCGTCTGCACCAGCGCCTCGATCCGCTTGGTCGCGTTGGACGCGCGTTCGGCGAGTCGCTGCACTTCGTCGGCCACGACCGCGAAGCCGCGGCCCGCTTCGCCGGCGGAAGCCGCCTGGATGGCGGCGTTCAGCGCCAGGATGTTCGTCTGTTCCGAGATGTCGTTGATGAGCTCGACGATCGAGCCGATTTCCTGCGAGCTTTCGCCCAGGCGCTTGATTCGCTTCGACGTTTCCTGGATCTGGTCACGGATGTTGTCCATGCCCTGGATCGTCTGCCGCACCACTTCGGCGCCCTTCGCGGCGATCTGCACGGAGCGCTGCGCCACGTCGGCCGATTCGGCGGAGTTCTTCGAGACCTCGTCGATGGACGACGCGATCTCGTTGATCTGCGCCGAGGCGCTGGTGATCTGCTGCGCCTGGTGTTCGGCGGCTTCCGCCAGGTGCATCGCGGTGGCCTGCGTCTCCTGGGCGGCGGCGGCGACCTGCACGGCGGTCTCGTTGATCGTCGACACCAGGGATCGCAGCGCTTCGACCGCGAAGTTGATGGAGTCGGCGATCGCGCCGGTGATGTCCTCGGTGACCGTCGCCTTGACGGTCAGGTCGCCCTCGGCGAGCGAACCCATTTCGTCCAGCAGGCGCAGAATCGCCTCCTGGTTGCGCTGGTTGAGCTCCTGCGTCGTCGCGGCGCGGCGGCCGAGGTCGCGGAAGATCGTGAACAGCAGGCCGGCCAGGCCGATCAGCGCGCCCAGGCCGCCGGCGATGGCCCAGTAGTTGTTCGGGAAGACGCGCTGGAAATTGATCGAGTCGAAGCTGGAGAACAGCGCCTGCGCGTTCTCGAGCAGGACGTTGGATTCCTCGGAGATCTGCGTGGCGGCGCCCTGCACCTCGGCCAGGTCGGCCGACGCGCCGAGCACGATGTCCAGGTCGGCCTGGGCCTCGGCGTACAGCGTCTCGACCGCCGCGAGCGCCGCGAGGCCGGCCGGCGTGGTCACCTTGGCGACGCCGAGTTCGGCGTTGCCGTCCTTGAAGCCCTCGAGCACCTGCGCGAACACCGTGGCGTCGCGCGAGAGCGCGTCGGCCGCGGAGACCGTGTTCTCGCCGCCGGCGACGATTTCCGTCACGCGGCGCGACATGCGGTCGGCGAGCACGATCTGGCGGTTGGCGATCGAGATCTGCGAGGCCGGCGCGTTGGCGTCCGACAGCGCGCGCACCACCTCGTCGAGCTGGAACGACAGCCGCGGCACGCGGGAGGTGAACTGCGCGGCCGTGTCGGCCAGGTTCAGCACCTCTTCCTCGCTGGCGGTGATGCGGTCGGCCGCGGTGGACATCGGTGTCCACGTCTCGGTGACCTTGGCCAGCGCGCTGCTGACGCCCAGGGCGTTGTTGTTGCCCTCGTAGCCGTCGACGCCCTCGGTGGCGCTGCCGCTGCGCAGCGCATTGACGATGGAGTCGATGCGGGTCTTGGTCGCCTTGAACTCGGTGAACGCGTCGGCGTTGCCGTCGACGGCCTCCTGCGTGTACTTCGCGAGCTGCTGCGAAAGCACCTGCAGATCCGCCGTCAGGGCGCGGGCGTTGTTTTCCTTGTCGTTGAGGTACGCGGCGTAGAGGAAATTCGCGCCGAACACAAGCAGCGACAGGATCAGGACGAACGCCCAGAAGCCCAGGCCGAAATTGGTTAGCTTGCCGGTGAACGAGCGCGAATTAGTGCTCATGACTGGACCTCGACCCCTGTATTAAGACCTGCAGCAACGGAACGTGGAAGGGCCACTTTATGCGGTGGCCTGGCGGAATTCGGGAGTGCGCGTGAGCAGGGACATGTTGAACACGCCCCAGCTCTGTTCGGCGAGCCGGTAGACCTGGCTGACGAAGTGGCCGTAGCGGCCGTCGTTCTCGCCGGCCATTTCGGCGCGGTGCGAGTCGTTGAATGTGCGTTGTCCGAACAGCTCGTCGATGATCACGGCGACGTTGCCGCCCGACTGCCGGACCACCAGGCAGCGCTGCCCCTCGTGGGTGACGGTGCGCTCGCCTTCCATGAACTGCTTCAGGTCGACGACCGGGACCAGGCTGCCGCGCACGTTGGCCACGCCCAGCATCCAGGACTGCGAGCCGGGCACCGGCGTCACCGCCGGCAGCGGCATGATCTCGACGACCTCGTCGAACGAGGACACCAGCCGGCGCTGGCCGAGCCGGAAGCCGACGCCGCGCCAGTGGCCCGGCGCCTCGATCATCTCCGGACGGCCGGCGACGTGTGCCAGCGATCGCTGCTCGTAATCAAGCAGCGTCTCGAAGGGACCCGGACGACGGCTGGAGGACGAGTGCTTCTTCATGCGTCAGCCCGCCGGCACGTACTTGCGGATGGCCGAGAGCAGCTCATCGCGGGTGAAAGGCTTCGTGAGGTACTGCTCGGAGCCGACGATCCTGCCGCGGGCCTTGTCGAACAGGCCGTCCTTGGACGACAGCATGATCACCGGCGTCTGCTTGAACATCTGGTTGTTCTTGATCAGCGCGCAGGTCTGGTAGCCGTCCAGGCGCGGCATCATGATGTCCACGAACACGATCTGCGGCTGGTGGTCGGCGATCTTCGACAATGCCTCGAACCCGTCGGTCGCGGTGACCACGTCGCACCCTTCCTTCTTGAGGAGGGTCTCGGCGGTCCTTCGGATCGTCTTCGAGTCGTCGATGACCATGACTCGCAAGCCGGCCAGGTGGTTGTCTTCCATCTCACTCCCCATAGCGTGCTGTCCCTGCCGCCGCGGGGTACCGTAGCCGCCCCCCGCAGATGGCTAGCTTATATCCCAACGGGCCTCAAATGTGTCAACCATGCGGGGAATCGCCGTGACGACCCGCACGATTCGCCGGATGCCCTGCTAGGCTACATCCAACGCAGGACGGAGATGCAGCAGCCGATGGTTCTGGATGTGGCCGTGGTGATGGACCCGATCGGCAAGATCAAGATCGGCAAGGACACGAGCTTCGCGATGATGCTCGAAGCCCAGCGTCGCGGGCATCGCCTCCATTACGTGCTGCCGGGCGGCCTTTCGCTCGACGGCAGCCGGCCGATGGCGCGCGTGGCGCCGGTCGAGGTGCGCGACGACCCGGCCGACTGGTATCGGCTCGGCGAGGCGGCGACGCGTCCGCTCGCCGGTTTCGACGTGGTGCTGATGCGCACCGATCCGCCGGTGGACGCCGACTACCTGCACGATACGCACATCCTCGCCATCGCCCAGGCCGAGGGCGTGCTGGTGGTCAACGACCCGCAGGGCCTGCGCGACCTCAACGAGAAGCTGGGCGCCCTGCTCTTCCCGGCCTGCTGCCCGCCGACCCGGGTTTCACGCGACGCCGGCGAGCTCAAGGCCTTCGTCGCCGAGCACGGCCAGGTCGTGCTCAAGCCGCTGGATGGCATGGGCGGCCGGTCGATCTTCCGGGCCTCCGCCGGCGACCCGAACCTGAACGTGATCCTGGAAACCCTGACCGACGGCGGCCGCCACCTGGCCCTGGCGCAGCGCTGGCTGCCGGAGATCGCGGCGGGCGACAAGCGCATCCTGCTGGTCGACGGCGAGCCGGTGCCCTACTGCCTGGCGCGCATCCCGCAGGGCGACGAGTTCCGCGGCAACCTCGCCGCCGGCGGCCGGGGCGAGGGCCGGCCGCTGTCGGAACGCGATTTCTGGATCGCCCGGCAGGTCGGCCCGGAGCTGCGCCGGCGCGGCATGCTCTTCGTGGGCCTGGACGTCATCGGCGACTGGCTCACCGAAGTCAACGTCACCAGCCCGACCTGCGTGCGGGAACTGGACGCCCAGTTCGGCCTGAACATCGCCGGCCAGCTGTTCGACGCGATCGAGGCCCGCCGGGCCGACCGCGCCTGAGATGGCCGCCCCCGCCGGCATCGGCCCGGACGACCGGCTCAGCGCCACCCTGGCCCTGTCGCTGGTGGCCTTCGGCGTGCTGATCCTTGGCGTCGGTTTCGCCCGGGATGCGGCGGCGCCGGTCACCCCGACGCTGGACGTGATCCTGACCGAGACCCGCACCGAGCAGCCGCCGGAAGACGCCGACTTCATCGCCCAGGCCGACAACCGCGGCGGCGGCGCCAGCGACCGGCCCGAGCGCCCGCGCGAGGAACAGCTGGCACCGGTGCCCAAGCCCGACCCGGGCATCGCGCCCGAGCAGATGGTCGCCCAGGCGCCGCCGCCGGAGCCGGAGCCGACGCCGCGCCTGCTGACGACGGTGGGCCGCAGCGAGCGTGTGCCGCCGCCGGAAGACCAGCGCGAAACCGACCCCAGCGTGCTGCCTCCCGGCCGCGAGCTGGTCGACCAGAACCTGGAAATGGCGCGGCTGGCCGCGGAAATCGAGCGTCGCCAGGAATTGATGGCCAAGCGCCCGAAGCGCAAGTTCATCTCGGCCAGCACCCGCGAATACGAATACGCGGCCTACCTGCGTGCGTGGGTCGCCAAGGTCGAGCGGGTCGGCAACCTCAACTACCCGGACGAGGCGCGCCGGCGCGGCCTGGGCGGCCGGCTGGTGATGACCGTGGCCGTGCGCCGGGACGGCAGCGTCGAGGAGGTCGTGCTGAACCGGGCCAGCGGCCTGGGCGTGCTCGACCAGGCGGCGACCCGGATCGTGCGTCTGGCCGAACCGTTCCCGCCGCTGCCCAAGACCGCCGAGAACATCGACGTGCTGCACATCACCCGCACCTGGCAGTTCCAGAACGGCAACGTCGACAGCGAATAGACGCCGTCAGCGCAGCAGCGACTCGATCACCGCCATCCGCACCGCCACGCCGTTGGACACCTGCCGCAGGATCGCCGACTGCGGGCCGTCGGCGACCTCGCTGCTGATTTCCACGCCCCGGTTCATCGGGCCCGGGTGCATCACGACCGCGTCCGGCGCGGCGCGGGCCAGCCGGGCCGGAGTGAGGCCGTAGGCCTGGTGGTAACCCTCCAGCGACGGCACCAGCCCCTCGTCCATGCGCTCGCGCTGCAGTCGCAGCATGATCAGCGCATCCACGCCCTCCACCGCCTCGTCGAAATCGGCGACCACGCGGGTGCCGCGCAGCACGTCGTCGCCGGGCAACAGATTGGCCGGGCCGCAGACGCGGATCTCGCCGCAACCCAGCGCGCGCAGGGCATGCAGGTCGGAGCGGGCGACGCGGGAATGGCGGACGTCGCCGGCGATCAGCACGCGCAGCCGGGAGAAGTCGGCGCCCTTGTGCTGGCGCAGGGTCAGCATGTCGAGCAGGCCCTGGGTCGGATGCGCGTTGCGGCCGTCGCCGGCGTTGATCAGGTGCGTGCCCGCGGCGGCGCCGGCAGCGAGCTCCGCGACGGCCCCGCCGTCGGCGTGGCGGACGACGAACGCGTCCACGCCCATCGCCTCGAGCGTACGCAGCGTGTCCAGGGCGCTTTCGCCCTTCTTCGTCGACGAGGTGCCGACGTCGAAGCCGAGCACGTCCATCCCCAGGCGCACGCCTGCCAACTGGAAGCTGCTGCGGGTGCGGGTGGAGGTTTCGAAGAACAGCGTGCACAGCGTGCGGCCGGCGAGCGTGTCGCGCCGGCCGGTACCGCCGAGCGCGTCGCGGCGCAGGGCTTCGGCCCGGTCCAGCAGGGAGGCGATCGTCGCGGCCGGGAGGCCATCGAGCGTGAGCAGGTGGCGGAGGCGGCCGTCGGGGCCGGTTTGCAGGTCGGGGATCATGATTCGGGTTCGGTCAGGGGCAGTCGGGATTCGGGCTCGGCCAGCCAGCGCTCCAGGATCACGACAGCGGCGAGCGCGTCGAGCTGGGCGGCCTGGTGGCGCTTGCGGGCGCCGGCGGCGCGGCCGGCGGCGAAACGCTGCGCGGCCTCGATGGAGCTGCGGCGCTCGTCGACCTGCTGCACCGGCAACGTGTAGCGCCGGGCGAGTTCGCGGGCGAAGGCGCGCGCGCGCCGCCGGATCGGCTGGTCGCCGTCCTCCAGCGTCGCCGGATCGCCGACCACCAGTGCGTCGGGCCGCCACTCGCGCACCCAGCGGTCGAGCCGGTCCCAGTCGGGGCCGGCTTCGCGCACGTCGAGCACGCCGACTTCGCTGGCGCTCATCGACACCGTATTGCCGACGGCGACGCCGATCCGGCGTGCGCCGACGTCGAAGGCCAGCAGCGTCGTCGGGCCGCTCACGCGTGGCCGGCGTAGTCGGAAAGATGCCCCGGGTCGATGCCGAGCCCGCGCGTGGCCGCCTGCCAACGGTCCGCCAGCGGCGTGCGGAACAGGATCGCGTCGTCGGCGGGCACGGTCAGCCAGCTGTTCTGCGCCAGCTCGGCCTCGAGCTGGCCGGCGCCCCAACCGGCGTATCCGAGCGCCACCAGCGCATGCGCCGGACCGTCGCCGCGCGCCATCGCGTCGAGGATGTCGCGCGACGTGGTGATCGCCAGGCCCGGGGCGAGGCGAAGCGTCGAGTTCCAGGAGCGCGGGTCGTCATGCAGCACGAAGCCGCGCTCGGGCTGCACCGGGCCGCCGGCGATCACCCCGGTTTCGGCCAGCGCCAGGTCGCGCGAGACGATGTCCATCTGCGCCAGCAGTTCGCCGAGCGTGTAGTCGGCCACGCGGTTGATCACCAGTCCCATCGCCCCCTGCTCGTCGTGCTGGCAGACCAGGGCGACGGCCCGGTGGAAATTCGGGTCGGCCAGCGCCGGCATGGCGATCAGCAGGTGGTTGGCGAGCGACGTCGCGGACATGCCCGCATTGTAGCGCCCTGGCCGGGACGCCGGCGTCAGCGGATGCGCAGGAACAGCGTGGGCCCGCGCAACACCAGGTCGAGCCTGGCGTCGTACTGGTCGCGCTCGCGGGTCAGCCGGATCCGGGTATGGCCGTACTCGAGCGCCAGGCCCAGTCGCCGGGCGGGAAACCATTCCATGCCGATCGCGGCGTCGATGATGTGGCCTTCGAGCGGTCCGCCGTCCTTGGCGACACCCGACAGGTCGGCATAGGTCCGCAGGTGCTCCGACCAGGCATGCCGCCAGCCCAGCGCCAGCAGCGGGGCGAGCGCGGCATCGGACGAGGCCGTGGACGCGTGGACCGTCTCGCCGTCCAGGGTCGCCTCGCCTTCGAGCAGCGTGTCGACCCGGTAGTACGCCACGCCCAGACCGAGGCCGTAGACGGTGCTGCGCTCGCCGAACCACCAGCGGTAGGCGGCGCTGGCGAAGTCGTAATCCATCCGCCCGTGCACCCGCGCCGAGGCTTCCCAGGTGCGGTCCTCGTAGACGATGCGGCGGGAGATGCGCGTCTCGTTCTCGCGCCGGTAGCCGAAGTATTCCAGCGCCACGCCCTGGTCGGCCGTCGTCAGGAAGTCCAGGCGCGCATGCACCACCGGCTGGCGCTGGTCGAGCCCAAGGTCGTCCTCGAGGTTGAACGAACCGGCCGCATCGAAGCCGCCGGTGCCGCCGCGGGCGCTGATCGTGGTGTCGCTGTCGGCTTCGAAACCGCCGAGCGACAGGCTCAGGCGGTCGAGCGGCCGCGGCACCGCGGCGGCGGTCGCCCCGCTGGCGAACGCCATCAGGAGCAGGCAGGCCGGATACATCGGCATGGGCATGGGCATCGATCGCTCCGGCAGGACCTGCCGGAGCCTGACCCGCGCGCCGGCAGCGCCTACTTCGCCTCGGAAAGCTCCACGCCGTCCAGTCCCTGCGACAGCGTGCGGGCGTCGCCGCCCTGCGCGAGCTTGATCTTCAGGCGCACTTCGTTGGCCGAGTCGGCGAAGCGCAGCGCATCCTCGTAGCTGATCTCACCGGCCTGGTAGAGCTCGAACAGCGCCTGGTCGAAGGTCTTCATGCCCAGGTTCGTCGATTCCTTCATGACGTCCTTGAGCTTGTGGATCTCGCCGTCGCGGATGTAGTCCTGCACCAGCGGCGTGCCGAGCAGGATCTCCATCGCCACCCGCCGCGACTTGCCGTCGGGCGTCGGGATCAGCTGCTGGGCGACCACGCCCTTGAGGTTCATCGACAGGTCCATCAGCAGCTGGCTGCGACGGTCCTCGGGGAAGAAGTTGATGATGCGGTCCATCGCCTGGTTGGCGTTGTTGGCGTGCAGCGTGCACAGCACCAGGTGGCCGGTCTCGGCGAACGCGATCGCGTGGTCCATGCCCTCGCGGGTGCGCACCTCGCCGATCATGATCACGTCGGGCGCCTGGCGCAGCGTGTTCTTCAGCGCCGCTTCCCAGCTGTCGGTGTCGATGCCGACCTCGCGCTGGGTGATGATGCAGCCCTCGTGCTTGTGCACGAATTCGATCGGGTCCTCGATGGTGATGATGTGGCCCGAGGAATTCAGGTTGCGGTAGCCGATCATCGCCGCGAGCGACGTCGACTTGCCGGTGCCGGTGGCGCCGACGAACAGGATGATGCCGCGCTTGGTCATCGCCAGCGTCTTGATGACGGCCGGCAGGTTCAGTTCCTCGACCGTCGGAATGCGCGTCTCGATCCGGCGCAGCACCATGCCGACCTGGTTGCGCTGGTAGAAGCAGCTGACGCGGAAGCGGCCGACACCGGACACGCCGATGGCGAAGTTGCACTCGTGGGTCTTCTCGAACTCCTCGCGCTGCGAGGGGTTCATCACGTTCAGCACGAGGTCGCGCGACTGCTGCGGGGTCAGCGGGTTCTGCGTGATCGGCGAGAGCTTGCCCATCACCTTCATCGACGGCGGCACGCCGGCCGTGATGAAAAGGTCGGAGGCCTTCTTGTGGGCCATCAGCTTCAGGAACGAGGTGAAGTCGATGCTGCTCATGCTTGCTCCAGTGCAGCGTGCGGTGCTTGTTGCCGCACGCGATGTCCGTTCGGCTTCCTGCCAGCCCCCCGACCGGCGGGATCGTCAGTCGAAGAGCTTCTTTTCCTTCGCGTATTCCTTCGCCTGCAGCTTGGTCACCAGGCCCCGCTTGGTCATGTCCTGGAGGCACTGGTCGAGCGTCTGCATGCCGTAGGCCTGGCCGGTCTGGATCGACGAGTACATCTGCGCGACCTTGTCCTCGCGGATGAGGTTACGGATCGCCGGGGTCGCGATCATGATCTCGTGGGCGGCCACGCGGCCGCCGCCGACGCGCTTGAGCAGGGACTGCGAGATGACCGCGCGCAGCGACTCGGACAGCATCGAGCGGACCATCGGCTTCTCGCCGGCGGGGAACACGTCGATGATGCGGTCGATGGTCTTGGCCGCGGAGCTCGTGTGCAGCGTCGCGAACACCAGATGGCCGGTCTCGGCGGCGGTCAGCGCCAGCCGGATCGTTTCCAGGTCGCGCATTTCGCCGACCAGGATGAAGTCCGGGTCCTCGCGCAGCGCCGAGCGCAGCGCCTCGTTGAAGCCGTGCGTGTCGCGGTGGACCTCGCGCTGGTTGACCAGGCACTTCTGCGAGGTGTGCACGAACTCGATCGGATCCTCGACGGTGAGGATGTGGCCGAACTCGTTCTTGTTGACGTGGTCGACCATCGCCGCGAGCGTGGTGGACTTGCCCGAACCGGTCGGACCCGTCACGAGGATCAGGCCCTGCGGCTGATTGATGATCTCCGAGAAGATCTTCGGCGCGGCCAGTTCCTCGAGCGAGAGGATCTGGCTGGGAATGGTCCGGAACACGGCGCCGGCGCCGCGGTTCTGGTTGAAGGCGTTGACGCGGAAGCGCGCCAGGCCCGGGATCTCGAACGAGAAGTCGACCTCGAGGAATTCCTCGTAGTCGCGCCGCTGCTTGTCCGACATGATGTCGTAGACCAGCGCGTGCACCTGCTTGTGGTCCAGCGCCGGGATGTTGATCCGG
>JAKFCL010000271.1:0-2339 GCA_036676665.1 Arenimonas sp.
CCGGGCCGCCTCGCGCGAGAAGTCGTCGAGATCGCCGTAGCGGTCCTTGCGGCCCTGGAACGTCAGCTGGATCGGGCTGCGCTGCAGCTGTTCCTCGTACATGCGCTCGAACCAGGCGTGCAGGCGGGCGTCTTCGCTCTGCGCCGGCGCGACCGTGCCGGCGTCCGGGGCGGGGGCCGGGGTCGCGACCGGCGTGACGGGCGCACAGGCGGTGCAGATCGCGAGCGCGAGAACGGAGACAGCGAGGAACCGGGCCATGGACACTCCGCATCGACGCCGGGGACCCGGCCCGCCGATCATGCCAAAAATACCGGGCTGATCGTGGCCACGACGATCCGATCGGCACACCGGCACGGCGGGCGGTGTCTCCGCCGCGCGGCCGGATGACGTCAGAGCTGGCCGGGGAACGTCGCTTGCAACAGCTTCCTTACGTCGTGGGCCTCGTGCTCGGTGGTGAGCCGCCACGCGGCGGACGGTTTCGAGCGGGTGTCGGCGCCGGCGTCGATCAGCGCCTGGGCGACGGCGAGGTTGTTCTCGCGGGCGGCGAGCATCAGCGCGGACCAGCCGTCCGGGGTGATGGCATTGACGTCGGCGCCGGCCGCCACGAGCGCCTGCACCGAGGCCGCGTCGCCGCAGCAGGCGGCCGATTGCAGGGCGGTGTTTTTGCCGCCGCCCACGGTGTTCGCCGACACGCCCTGCGCGACCAACGCCGAGACCAGCGCGGCATTGCCGACCTTGCCGCCGAAGTGCGCCATCACGGCGTCCAGGTCCGGCATCGCCGCCCGCGCGCTCGCCAGAAGGCGTTTCGCCTCCGGGGACTCGCCCGTTCCGGCGGCCACGTGCTTCGCCCAGAGGTCGTACTGGATCAGCGTCCGCGTGTTGCGGGCCATGCCGAAGTCCATCGCCGCGAGCGCGCGCTCGACCACCGGCAGCGCATCGGCGCAGCGGTCGCGCTGCTTGCAGAGGAACTGGGCGTACGCGTCGAGCAGCCAGGCCGCGTCCGGAGCGATCTCCAGCGCCGCCTCGTATTCGGCCTCGAGCTGGTCCAGGCGATGGCTTCGCCGCAGCCCCCCGCGACGGCACTGGTAGGCGAACAGCATCACTTTCCGGTGCTCCTGCGGATTGTCGCGGTAGCGCTCGATCACCTTCCCGCAGGACTCCATGCCGGCCTGGTAGTGCTTCTCGCTGTTCATCAGCGCGCCGCGGTTGGCGTCGAGCCACGGGCTCGTCGAATCGAGCTTCGACGCCGCGCGCACGGCCTTCCACGCGTCTTCCGGACGACCGAGTTCGGTCATCACGTAAACACGCAGCACGTAGGCGTCGGCGAAACCGGGCGCGATGCTGTGCAGGTGGTCGAGGACTTCGAGGACCTGCTTGCCGTCGTCCTGCATCACGTTGCTGAGCAGCCGCGCGTACTGCAGCAGGGCTTCCGGGTCGTTGGGCGTGCGCGCGAGCTCGCGTTCGAGCAGCGTGTTCGCCTTCTCCAGCACGCGGAAGTCGCCGCCGTAACTGTCGAGCAGGCGCCGCGCCTCGGCGATGTCCGGGGTCGTCGGCCGCAGTTCGTCGACGCTCGCCGTCGGATCCTCGACAGGTTCCGGGATCAGCGGCCACGCGGCACGCAGCACCAGCGCGACGGCGATCAGGGCGAGCAGGACGGCGAGCTGGACGCGGCGGGGAGAGGTCGAGGTCATCGGGAGAGGAGGTGAATGCGGGATGCGAAGCATCTCATGGCCGGCCTGCCGGTTCATCTACGCGAGGGTCAACGTAGGCCGCGAAGCTGTTCCTCCACCGACCGCGTGTACGGAGTGACCGTGTCGCCGCTGTGCAGCGTCGACTTCTTCTCGATCAGCATCACCAGCGTGACGTCGTCGGCACTCGGGTTGTGGCGCACGCCCTTGGGCACGGCGAACAGCTCGCCGGGGTGCAGGACCACGGTGCGGTCGTCCATCTCGATCCGCAGGCAGCCGTCGAGCACGACGAACAGTTCGTCCTCGTCCGCATGCGCATGCCAGCCGAAGGTGCCGTGTACCTTGGCGACCTTGACATAGTTGTCGTCGAGCTCGGCGATCACCCGCGGCGACCAGAGTTCGTCGAGCGCCGCGGCGATGGCGCGCGCGTCGCGGACTTCGGGGATCGCAGCCATCTCAGCCTCCGGGTGCGGTGTGGGCCCAGGGCTGCGGTATACCACTCCGCCGCCCGCTACGCCGGCAGCCCCCCGGTCACCTTCAGCACCAGCCGCATGCAGCGGTGGCCGAGGTCGGCGCCGGGGCCGTACATCATCGGGCAGGCGCCGGCGATCACGCGGAGGCCGTTCTGCCTGCAGAACTCGACCGCCTCCG
>JAKFCL010000272.1:0-6144 GCA_036676665.1 Arenimonas sp.
GCCCGGAACGGGGTTGGCGGCCGGCCCGCGTTAAACTGCCGGCCGGTTTTCCAGCGCAGACCCCCATGCCCGCCACCCGTGTCCTGACCGGCATCACCACGTCCGGTACCCCGCATCTGGGCAACTACGCCGGGGCGATCCGCCCCGCGATCACCGCCAGCCGCCGCGCCGGCGTCGAGAGCTTCTATTTCCTGGCCGACTACCACGCGCTGATCAAGATCCAGGACCCGGCCCGGGTGCAGCGCTCGACGCTGGAGATCGCCGCCAGCTGGCTCGCCTGCGGGCTGGAGCCTGACAAGGTGTGGTTCTACCGGCAGTCCGACATCCCCGAGATCACCGAGCTGACCTGGCTGCTGACCTGCGTCGCCGGCAAGGGCCTGCTCAACCGCGCGCACGCCTACAAGGCGGCGGTGGACCGCAACCGCGAGGCGGGCGAGGACGACGATGCCGGCATCACCGCCGGCCTGTTCATGTACCCGGTGCTGATGGCCGCCGACATCCTGATGTTCAAGGCGCACTCGGTGCCGGTCGGCCGCGACCAGATCCAGCACATCGAGATGGCGCGCGATTTCGGCGCCCGCTTCAATCATCTTTACGGCGAACACTTCGTGCTTCCGGAAGCGGCGATCGAGGAGGACGTGGCGACGCTGCCGGGGCTGGACGGCCGCAAGATGAGCAAGAGCTACGACAACACGATCCCGCTGTTCGCGCCGCGCGCCGAACTGAAGAAGGCGATCTTCTCGATCGTCACCGATTCGCGCGCGCCCGGCGAGCCGAAGTCGACCGAGGGCTCGGCGCTGTTCCAGCTCTACCAGGCCTTCTCGACACGCGAACAGTCGCAGGCGTTCGCCCGGGCGTTCGCCGACGGCATCGGCTGGGGCGACGCCAAGGCGGCGCTGTTCGAACGCATCGACGCCGAGGTGGCGCCGATGCGCGAGAAGTACGACGCGCTGATCGCGAAACCCGTGGAGATCGAGGCGATCCTGGTCGAGGGCGCGATCAAGGCCCGCCGCATCGCCACGCCGCTGCTGCGCGACCTGCGCCATGCGGTCGGTCTGCGCGACCTTCGCAGCGCCCCCGGCGCCGGCGTCGCCAGGGAGAGGCCGAAGTCGGCGCTGCCGACGTTCAAGCAGTACCGCGAGAAGGACGGCCGCTTCCACTTCAAGCTGATCGCAGCCGACGGCCGCGAGCTGCTGGTCAGCGACGGTTTCGCGTCGCCGCGCGAGGCCGGCGAGTTGATCGCGCGCCTGAAGTCCGGCGACGACCAGGCCTTCGGTGCCGCGGTGGGCGGCGCCGGCGATGGCGTGGATGCCGACGAGATCCGGGCGGCGCTTGCGGCGTTCGCCGACCCCGCCTGACCCGGGGCAAGCGGCAGGTGTCAGTCGTGGACGTTGGCGTTGGCGCGCGTCAGCCGCTTGCGGGCGCGGACCACGCAGAAGCGATGGCCCGACGGTGCCTCGAGCACGATCCAGCGTGAGTCGTGTGGCCGCGCGACTTCCTTCGCGCCGAGCGCGACCAGCCGCTTCGCCTCGGCCTCGATGTCGTCGGACTCGATGTCCAGATGCACGCGCGACGGGTGCTGCACCTTCTGGACCTCGATGTGCAGCCCGAGCGGCGAGCCGTCGAGGCACGCGTACCTGTCGGCGCCGCCTTCGTCCGGATCGGTGATCGCGAGGCCGAGGGCCTCGCTCCAGAACCCGGCATGCTCGCGCAGCGAGCCGCCCTCGCAGTCGATGATGAACCCGGCCAGGCGGCTGCGGTGCGCCATCGGCGTGTCCTCAGTGGGCGCGCTGCAGGTCGTCGATCAGCGCCTTCAGGAAGCGCGCGGCCTCGCCGCCGGTGGCGGCGCGATGGTCGAACGTCAGCGACAGCGGCATGATCCGGTGCGTCTCCAGCCCGCCCAGCACCGGTACCACCGCGTGGTGCAGGCGGCCGGCGCCGATGATCGCCACGCACGGCGGCACGACGACGGGCGTGGCGTACTTGCCGGCGAACACGCCGAAGTTCGACAGCATGATCGTGTAGTCGCGCAGGTCCTCCGGCGGCAGGCTGCGCGCCTTGACGCCGTCGCGGATGCGGTTGAGTTCGCTGCGGACGTCCTGCGGACCCAGACGCTCGGCGCCGCGCAGGTTGGCGACGAACAGGCCGTCGGGCGAATCGATCGCGATGCCGACGTCGACGCGCGAATGCCGGCGCAGCGTTCCTTCCTTCCCGTTGAACCAGGAGTTCATCGCCGGCACCGCCGACGCGGCGACGCCGAGACCGCGGATCAGCCGCGCCATGATGTCCTCGCCCGGCGACCACGCATGGATGTCGGCGTCGTCCATCAGCGTCGTCGGCACGACTTCGGCATGCGCCTGCGACATCGTGCGCACCATGTTGCGGCGCACGCCGCGGATCGGCGTGTCCTCGTCGTAGGGCGTGTCGGCCTCGCGGCTCGGCGCCGGCGCGGGGCGCGACGGTGCCGGCATCGGGGCACGTGCCGGCGACGGGGCGACCGGGGCACGCGCGGCCGGCGCCGTGGCCGACGCGCTGCCGGAAGCGGCGGCGCGCTTCACGTCCGCCATCGTCACCGTGCCGTCGGGGCCACTGGCCTGCACGCGCGCGAGGTCGACCTTCATCTTGCGGGCCATCGCCCGCACCGCCGGCATCGCCCGCACGCCGCCGACCGCGACGGACTGTTCGCTGCGCACGGCGTTGGACGTCTGCATCGCCCCGACCACGGTGCCGGCGTCGCCGTCCTGGTCGGGTGCCGCGCCTTCGTCCTCGAGCATCTCGCCGCCGACGTCGGAGGCATGCACCGTCGTCGCGGCGCCGTCGTCGCGCGCGGGTTCGTCCGGCACCGGCTGGCCGGCGCCCTTGTGCGCGCTGCCGCCGTGGCCGTGCGAATGTCCGGTGTCCTGGGCGTCCGCGCGCTGCGGCAGGCTCGGGTCCAGCTCCACTTCCGCGAGCCACGCGCCGGTGGTGATCACGTCGCCGGCCGCGCCGGCCAGGCGGGTGACGGTGCCGGAGAACGGCGACGGCACCTCGACCACCGCCTTCGCGGTTTCCATCGACACCAGCGGCTCGTCGAGCCGGACGACGTCGCCGACCTTGACCAGCCACTCGACGATTTCGGCGTCGGGCAGGCCTTCGCCCAGGTCCGGCAGCAGGAACAGCTTCTTCTCGGTCATGGGGTCACTTGATTCCGGGGTCGATGGAGAGGGCATGCTCGGGCAGCCAGCCCTTTTCGCCGATGGCATTCTCGGCCCACCACCAGCCGCCGTAGAGCTCCAGCAGGCGGACCGCGTCGCCGGCGTTGCCTTCCAGCTCCCGGCCGTCGTAGTCGCGCACGGCCTTGTCGCCGTCGAGGCGGTCCTTCGGCACGCGGCCGCGGCGGCCGCGCGGATCGGTGGCTTCGAGGAAATCGGGCCAGTCCGCATCGCGCGGTCCCAGCACCAGGTGTTCGCCGGCGGCGAACGAGATCGCCTCGCGTTTTTCGGGATGGTGGTCGTGGCGCAGGGTCGCGTGCTGCATGGCTCAGTCTCCGGTGGCGACGGCACGCCGGGCGGCGGCGACGATCTTGTCGACGCTCGGCAGGTACTTCATTTCCAGGCGGAACAGCGGGATGTGGGTGTCGTAGCCGGTGACGCGCTCCACCGGCGCGAGCAGGTCGTACATCGACTCCTCGGCGAGGCGGGCGGCGATCTCGGCGCCGAATCCGGCGGTCTTGGCGGCCTCGTGCACGATCACGCAGCGGCCGGTCTTGGCGACCGACTCGCGGATCGTGTCGAAATCCAGCGGCTTGAGCGTGGCGACGTCGATGACCTCGGCGCTGATGCCTTCCTTCGCGAGCGCCTCTGCCGCCTCCAGCGTCTCCTTGACCTGCGCGCCCCACGTCACCAGCGTCAGGTCGGTGCCGTCGCGCAGCACGAAGCACACGTCCAGCGGCAGCGCCTCGCCGTCGTCGGGCACCTCTTCCTTGTACTGGCGGTAGATGCGCTTGGGTTCCATGAAGATCACCGGGTCCGGGTCGCGGATCGCGGCGAGCAGCAGGCCGTACGCGCGCTGCGGCGACGACGGCATCACCACGCGCAGGCCCGGCACGTTGGTGAAGATCGACTCGTTCGCCTCGGAGTGGTGTTCCGGCGCGCGGATGCCGCCGCCCCACGGCACGCGCAGCACCATCGGACACGTCAGCCGGCCGCGGGTGCGGTAACGGAAGCGCGCCGCGTGGCAGACGATGTGGTCGACCATCGGGTACATGAACCCGTCGAACTGCGCCTCGGCGACCGGCTTCATGCCCTGCGTGGCCAGGCCGACGGTGAGGCCGGCGATGGTGGTCTCGTCCAGCGGCGTGTCGAGCACGCGCTCGTCGCCGAACCGCTGCTGCAGGCCGGCGGTGGCGCGGAACACGCCGCCGTTGACGCCGACGTCCTCGCCCAGCACCAGCACGGTCTCGTCGGCGGTCATTTCCCAGGCCAGGGCCTGCGTGATCGCTTCGATCAGGGTGATGGCGGCCATCTCAGCGGCCCTCCCACTTGATCGCGTCGGCGCGCTGCGCCTGCAGGTCGGCCGGCAGTTCGGCGTAGAGGTAGTCGAACATCGCTTCCACCGGCTGCACCTTCGTCTCCAGGTAGGCGTTGACCTCCACGTCGACGCGCTTGCCGCACTCCTCCTTCCACGCGGCCTCCTCGGTCTCGCTCCACACGCCCTCGTTGATCAGGAACGTGCGCAGGCGCGACATCGGCTCGCGTTCCCACGCCGCCTTGACCTCGGCGTCGTCGCGGTAGCGGCGGGCGTCGTCGGCGGTGGTGTGGTCGGACAGGCGGTAGGTGACCAGTTCCAGCACGCTGCCGCCGTGGCCGTTGCGGGCCCGCTTGAGCGCGTGGTCCATCGCCGCGCGCACGGCGATGATGTCGTTGCCGTCGACCTGCACGCAGTCCAGGCCGCCGGCGATGCCCTTCTGCGCCAGCGTCTTGGCGCCGGTCTGCTTGCCGCGCGGCACCGAGATCGCCCACTGGTTGTTCACGATGCAGAGGATGAACGGCAGCGTGTAGGCGCCGGCGGAATTGATCGCCGCGTAGGTGTCGGTCTTGGAGCTGCCGCCGTCGCCGACGCAGGTGACCGCCACGCGCGGCTCGCCGCGCAGCTTGAACGCCAGCGCCGCGCCGGCCGCGTGCAGGCACTGGGTGCCGATCGGCACGCACCACGGGTAGTCGTGCGGCGGGCCGGCGAAGTCGTTGCCGCGCTCGTCGCCGCCCCAGTACATCAGGATGTCGCGCGGACGCACGCCGCGGACGATCTGGGCGCCGTACTCGCGGTACGACGGCGCGAACACGTCGTCGTACTGCATCGCGCTGCCGATGCCGATGTGCGCGGCTTCGTGGCCCAGGCAGCTGGCGTAGGTGCCGAGCTTGCCGGTGCGCTGCAGCGCCACCGACTTGGTGTCGAAGGTGCGCACGTAGAGCATCTGCTTGAACAGCTCGACGAGCACGCGGCGGTCGCGGGCGAACTCGGGCAGCTCGTCGCCGACCAGGCGGCCGTCGGGCCCGAGGTACTGCAGGTATTCGATTTCGAAGCTGGCTACCAGGGACATCGAGTCCCTCCCGGGGAAACGAATCCCGATGATAGCCGGGCGCGCCGGCCGGATGCGAAACGGGCGCCCGAAGGCGCCCGTTCGCATGCGTAGGGTGGAGCCCGGTTCAGCCGCCCTGGGTCCAGCGCGGCTGGCCGACCACCATCACGGCGGCACCGTCGGCGTCGTTGGCGGCGTTCGTGTCGACGCTGCGGGTGGCGGCCTGCGCGCGCACGCCCATCTTCTGGATCGGCGCCGTGCGCTGGGCCCGGACGTCGATCCGCAGCGCGTCGGCCGCCCCGGCCGGCATCGCCTCGATCCGGCCGCAGAAGACCTGCGAGCCGCCGGCGACCGCGACCGCGGCCGCGCAGTCCCAGCCCGGCGCCGTCACGCCCTGCACCTGCGCCGGCATGGCGTCGATGCGCAGCGTCAGTTCGGTGCGCAGCGCGCGGGCGACGCCGAGGTTGCGCACCGACACCGCGTACGGCGTCACGTGGCCGTCGCGCACCGGCAGCGTCGACGCCTGCACGTCGACCGCGAGGTCGGCATCCAGGAACGCCGGCACCACCAGGTCCGCGACCAGCGGG
>JAKFCL010000273.1:0-8957 GCA_036676665.1 Arenimonas sp.
ACCAGCGTTGCGGCCGGCGCCCGCTGGGAAGTCAACGACACGGTGCACCTGTCGCTGAATCTGGACCGCGCCCAGCGGGCGCCGACCGCGGAGGAACTGTTCTCCGACGGTCCGCATATCGCGACGCAGAGCTGGGAAATCGGCGACGCCGCCCTGGACACCGAGACCGCCACCAGCGGCGAACTCGGCCTGCACCTGCACCGGGGCCGCTTCGAAGGCAAGCTGTCGGTCTACCGCACGGGGTTCGCCGATTTCATCCACCTGGCCGATACCGGTGCCGAACTCGACGGCCTGCCGGTGCGCGCGTGGGTGCAGGGCGACGCCACGTTCACCGGCTGGGAGGCCGAAGGCCGCGTCGAACTGCACGACGGCGGCAGCGGGCTGTGGAACCTGCGCCTGTTCGCCGACGGCGTCGATGCGCGGCTAGAAACCGGCGGCCGCGTGCCCCGGATCGCGCCCGGACGGATCGGCGCCGACCTGACCTGGTCGCGCGACGCGTGGCGCGCGCACGTGGGCCTGGTGCGCGTCGCCGACCAGGACGAGATCGCCGCGTTCGAATCGGCCACCGACGGTTACACGCTGGTGGATGCCGGCGCCGCCTGGCATCGCGACATCGGCATGATCGGGCTGGAACTTTTCGTCGAGGGCCGCAACCTCACCGATCGCGACGCCCGCGCCCACACCTCGTTCCTGAAGGATTTCGCGCCGCTGCCCGGGCGGTCGATCGCCACCGGCGTGCGCGTGGCGTTCTGAGCGCGGTCAGTCGAATTCCTCGGCCTGCAGGTCGGCCGCTTCCGGGCGGTCGGCCGAATCCTCGGCGACCACTTCCGCCGGAGCCTCGATCGCTTCCTCGACCGCGTGCTGTTCGCTGGTCTCGGTGCCGAGGTTGAACGCCGCGTAGCCCGGCAGTACGGCCTGGTTCTGCGACATGCCGATCACCCGGCCGGGCACCGGCGCCAGGATGAAACGTTCGACGTTGCTGACCGGATCGATCACCCGCCCCAGCCGCTGCCCCGCCAGCACGCGCTGGCCGAGCGCGACCTCGCTGATCAGCAGGCCGGCGGAATTGGCGCGGATCCAGCGCGAGTCCAGGAAGATCGGCGGCGGCTCGGCGGCGCGCGCGTCGGGATTGGCGAGGATCTCGACGACATCGGCGTCGGGCGTCGGCACCATGTCGAGCTTGAGCATCAGCCGGTCGATCGCCGCGACGGCCTGGGCGATCTCCACCGGCTCCAGCCGCGTCGGCGCGCCCGCCTCGAACGTCACCGCCGGGATGCCGACCTGGGTCGCCGCGGTGCGCAGCATGCCGCGGGCGCCGGCGCTGTGCAGCACGACGGTGGCGCCGAAGCCGCGGCTGAATTCCAGCACCGCCGGATCGGTCAGGTCGGCGCGCACCTGCGGCAGGTTCGTGCGGTCGAAGCTGCCGGTGTGGAAGTCCACCAGCATGTCGCAGTGCTTGACGACATCGCGGAAGAAGCCGTCGGCGATGCGCGCTGCGATGCTGCCGTGGCGGCTGCCGGGGAAACTTCGGTTGAGGTCGCGGCGGTCCGGCAGGTAGCGCGTGCCGCGCGAATAACCGAACACGTTGACGATCGGCACGCCGATCACCGTGCCCGACAGCCGGGTCGGGTCGACCGAATGGGCGACGCGGCGCACGATCTCGACGCCATTGATCTCGTCGCCGTGGATGCCCCCGACCAGGCAGAGCACCGGGCCGGCCTTGGCACCGCGGGCGACGACCACCGGGCTGGGAATCTCGGCGCTGCTGATGCCGCCGGCCGGACGCCACTCGAGCTGCAGGCGGGTACCCGGCACGACCAGGCGGTCGAGGATCGCCAGCGGCGTCGGCAGCTCCGGCGACGGCGGCAGCAGCAGTTCGGGTCGGGCGATACCGGCCGGCGGCGTGCCGGGGGGCGGCGTCGCCGGCTCGGTCCTGGGCACGATCGCGTCGATCGCCTCGGGCGTCTCGATCGGGAAGTCCTGCGCCTGCGCCGTCGACGCGAGCACGCATCCGATCCACAGCAGGAAAACCGGCGGCGGCAAACGCCGCCGTGCGGGGTGACCCGGCGGCGTGGCGTTCGCGCTCATTCCGCCGCGCACGCCGCGCAGATCCCGTGCACCTCGAGCGTCTGCGCCCGCGGCGAGAACCCGAGCCCGCGCGCCTGCGTGTCCAGCAGCTTCGGGATGCGCTCGTCCTCGAGCTCGGTGGCGCCGTGGCAGCGGTCGCAGATCAGGAAGGGCACGGAATGCCGCTCGTTCGGATGGTGGCAGCCGACGAACGCGTTGATCGAGGCCAGGCGGTGGATGAAACCCTGCTCGAGCAGGAAATCCAGCGCGCGGTAGACGGTGGGCGGCGCGCTGCTGCCGTTCTCGCCCTTCATGCGGTCGAGCAGGTCGTAGGCCTTCACCGGCTTGCCGGCGGCGGCGATCAGCCCGAGCACCTGTGCGCGCAGCGGCGTCAACCGCACGCCGCGTTCGGCGCACGCCTTCTCGACGGCCTGCAGGTAGCCGCCCGCATCGTGCACATGGTGCGCGGGATCGGTGCAGTCGGGCTCGTGCGCGTGGCGGGGCATGGCGCTAGGGTGGCCTCCGGGCCGCGACAAATCAATGAAAGACCGTCCGCCTCGCGCGTGCGGTTCAGGCCGGCAGCATCGCCAGCGCCGCGTCGATGCGCGCCAGCGCCTGCGCGCGTCCGGCCAGGTAGACGGTGTGGTCGATCGAAGGGCTGACCTGCGTGCCGGTGATCGCCACCCGCAACGGCTGGGCGATCTTGCCCAGGCCCAGCGACAGCGCCTCGCCGGTCGCCTGCAGCGCGCCGTGCACGGCCTCGGCCGTCCACGTCTCCAGGGCCGCCAGGCGTTCGCGCACCGCGGCCAGCGGCGCGCGCGCGGCGGCGGTGAAATGCTTCGCGACCGCGGCCTCGTCGTACTGGCGCAGCGGCAGGTACCAGACGTGGGCGCGCTCGGCCATCTCCTTCAGCGTCTGCACGCGGTCGCGCAGCGCCACCACGACATCGGCCGGCGCCGGACCGGCGTCGACGTCGTAGCCGTGCGCCACCAGCTGCGGCCGCAGGTGCACGGCCACCGCCGCCGGGTCGTCGGTCTTGAGGTAGTGCTGGTTGAGCCAGCCGAGCTTGGCCGGATCCAGGCGCGAGGCCTTCTGGTTGACGTCCTCGATCGCGAACAGCGACTTCAGCTCGTCGACGCTGAAGATCTCCTGGTCGCCGTGCGACCAGCCCAGCCGCGCCAGGTAGTTCACCAGCGCATGCGGCAGGTAGCCCTCTTCCCGGTACGACATCACATTGGCGGCGCCCGAGCGCTTGCTGAGCTTGGCGCCTTCCGGGTCGAGGATCATCGGCATGTGGGCGAACTTCGGCACCGGTGCGCCGAGCGCCTCGTAGATGTTGATCTGCCGCGGCGTGTTGTTGACGTGGTCGTCGCCGCGGATCACTTCGGTGATACCCATGTCCAGGTCGTCGACGACGACGGCGAAGTTGTAGGTCGGGTAACCGTCGGAACGGAAGATCACCAGGTCGTCGAGCTCGTCGTTGCTCCACTCGATGCGGCCCTTGATCAGGTCGTCGAACACGACCGTGCCGCCGACCGGGTTGCGGAAGCGGATCACCCGGTTCGGGTCGTCGCGGTACGGCGCGTTCTCGTCGCGGTAGCGGCCGTTGTAGCGCGGCTTGAGCTGCGCGGCCATCGCGGTCTCGCGCATCGCCTCGAGTTCTTCCCGGGTCTCGTAGGCGTAATACGCGGTGCCGGCGGCCACCATCTGCTCGGCGACCTCGCGGTAGCGGTCCAGGCGCGCGGTCTGGAAGATCGGGCCCTCGTCGTAGTCCAGGCCCAGCCAGTCCATCGCCTCCAGGATCGCGTCGATCGCCGCCTGCGTGCTGCGCTCGCGGTCGGTGTCCTCGATGCGCAGGATGAACCGGCCGCCGCGCCGGCGCGCCTCCAGCCAGCAGTACAGGGCGGTGCGGGCGCCGCCGATGTGCAGGAAGCCGGTCGGGCTGGGGGCGAAGCGGGTGCGGCAGGTCATCGGGCCGGGCTCGGGGCGGGAAAGCCGGGCATTTTACGCGCTCGCGCCGGTCCCTGCCCGTGCACGGGACCGCGAGGCTGCCGCTGCTACCATGGCGCGCCCGTCGTTCCCGGAGCCCCGGCGTTGTCGACCCGATTGCTGCTGACCCTGTTCCTGCTGTGCGCCGCGACCGCCGCCGGCGCGACCGCGATCGTGCCGGAGACGGAACCCGCGACCCGGGCTGCCCCGGCGTCGCCACCGGCCACCGATCCCGCGCTGGCGGTGGAGCCGCCGGCGCCGGCGTCGCCGCGCGTCGTGCTGGTGACCAACCACGGCGAGATCCTGCTCGAACTCGATGCCGCCGCCGCACCGAAGACGGTCGAGAATTTCCTCGCCTACGCCCGCGACGGCCACTACAACGGCACCGTGTTCCACCGGGTGATCCCGGGCCTGCTGCTGCAGGCCGGCGCGTTCACGCCCGACCTGCAGCAGAAGCCGAGCCGGGCGCCGGTCGCCAGCGAAGCCGGCAACGGCCTGTCCAACCTGCGCGGCACGATCGCCGCCGCGCGCGATCGCGGCGTCGCCGATTCGGCCACCGCGCAGTTCTTCATCAACCTGGCCGACAACCGCTCGCTCGACCGCCAGCCCGGTGACAGCGCCTACACCACCGGTTACGCGGTGTTCGGGCGGGTCGTGCAGGGCATGGACGTCGTCGACCGCATCGCCGCGCAGCCGACCGCCGCGCAGGGGCCGTTCCCGGGCTGGGTGCCGCGGGTGCCGGTGGTGATCGAACGGGTGACGCTGGTGGACCCGGAACCGGCCGCGTCGCCGCCGTCCGCGCCGGTGGTGGAACCGTCGCAGCCATGACGGTGCTGTTCGTCTCGGACCTGCACCTGGACGCGAGCCGGCCGCGCATCACCCGCGCCTTCCTCGACCTGCTGGCCGGCGAGGCGCGCGACGCCGAGGCGCTGTACCTTCTCGGCGACCTGTTCGAGGCCTGGGTCGGCGACGACGATCCCGGCGAACCCGGCGCCGGCGTCTGCGCGGCGCTGCAGGCGCTGTCCCGCAGCGGCGTGCCGGTGTTCCTGATGCGCGGCAACCGCGATTTCCTCTACGGCCCACGGATGGCCGAACGCTGCGGCGCCCGCCTGTTGCCCGACCCGTGCGTGATCGACCTGCACGGCGAACCGGTGCTGCTGATGCACGGCGACCTGCTGTGCAGCGACGACACCGCGTACCAGGCGTTCCGCCGGCAGGTGCGCGATCCCGACTGGCAGGCGCGCTTTCTCGCGCAGCCGCTGCCAGCGCGGCAGGCGTTCGCGGCGCAGGCGCGGGCGGCGAGCAAGGCGCACCAGTCGGGCGTGAGCGAGGCGATCACCGACGTCACCCCCGCCACCGTCGAGGCGACGATGCAGCAGTACGGCGTCCGCCGGCTGATCCACGGCCATACCCATCGCCCGGCGATCCACCGCCTGGACGTCGGCGGCCGGGGCGCGACCCGCATCGTGCTCGGCGACTGGTACGAGCAGGGCTCGCTGCTGCGCGCCGACGCCGACGGCTTCGAACTGACGGCGCTGGACGCGGCGGGCTGACCCACGACACGGCGGTCCCGACGGCGCCCGACACGGCCGCGCCGGCGCCGCGCTCAGCAGGTCCAGTAGGTCTTCGCGACGAAATCCACGACTTCGGCACCGTCGGTGCAGCCGCCGACCTCGGACGCCTCCGGATCGGTCGCCGGCGTCACGATGATCCATTGCCGCGAGGCTGCGTGCCAGGCGAGCGTGCCTTCGGCGAGCACGCTGCCGTCGGGCCGCTCCTCGCTGCGGCGGCGATCCTCGATGCGGATGCGGTCGCCGGCGATCACCGCGACCACGCCGGTGCCGGGCATCAGCGGATGTTCGGCGAAACGCTGTTCGAACGCGTATTCGCCGGGGGCCAGCGGTACCGTGCACGGGAACTCCCTCCGCAGCAGCTCGACGAGCAGCCGCGCCGCCGGCTCGTTCCAGCGTTCGCGCGGAATGCGGCCATCGATGCGTTCATAGAGCCGCCACGGCGCCAGCGCCGCCGGCATGCAGTGGTGGCCGGCGCCCGCCTCCGCCGTCTGCGTGGCGACGGTGTCGATCACGCCGTACAGGAACGACTCGCAGTCGAAGTGCGGGACCATGCCGTGTGCCGTCTCGCCGACGACGGTGCAACTCTCCATCAGGTAGTCGAGCGTGACGGTCTCGCGGGCATGGCGGGTGTCCAGCGGTGTCGCCGCCAGCGCCGGCGCCGCGATCGCCAACGTCAGCGAAAGGGCGATCGCCACCGCGATCGCACGCTGCAGTTCGAGGGACGCGACGGTCACCGCGCTGCCGCGGCGTCGGCGGCGCCCACCACCGTCGCATCCACCGGCAGCTCGAACGCGATGAAGAGCACGCACGGCACCGGGCTGATGCAGCGGCCCTCGTGTTCACGCCGCGCCGGTCCATAGGCATAGGTTCCCGGTGTCAGGACCGCTTCGGGCTGGCCGGCGTAGGTCACGCGCAACTCGCCCTCGACCAGCACCATCCGTTCGGCCGACGTGTGCCAGTGCCTGGCGATGGAGGACCCCGCCGGAAGCTTGAGGAAGACATCGGCATTCGCCTGCGTGGGATCACCGTGCAGCACGGCCAGTTCGCACCCGGCGGGAAGGAATTCGGGACAGGGGCCCCATTGCAGTTCGGCCGCCGCCGTAGTCCGCGCGAGCGCCGGTTCGGGAAAGGGGGCCGTCTCCGGTGCCTCGGCTGCGATCGCCGCACCGGCAAGGGACAGGACGGCGGCGATCGCGAGGCGACGGCCAGGGGGAAGCTTCTGCGCGGATGCCATGGGGTTCTCCTGCCGGGAGGAAGCGCGTCCGCAACCGGGCGCGCGAAGGCGGTTTCGCCATCCATCAGGGAACACGCAGGGGCGCCACCGCGGCGGCCGGCCGCCGATCCGTCGGCGGCGGCAACCCGGCCGGGCGGATCAGTCGGCCAGATGCCGGTCGGGGTTGAAGCCGCCGACCTCGAATTCGAACGACGGCCGCAGGTGCGCCGTTTCCGGCAGGCGGATGCGCACGCGCTCGGCCTGGCGCAGCGCCGCCAGGAAGCGGTCGCGGTCGACGATGAACAGCGCCGGCCCGGTGCCGGTATCGGCGGGGTCGCCGGCGAAGCGCTGCGGTTCGCCGTCGTCGAAACGGATCTCGAGCGTGCACGGCGGCCCGCACTTCAACGCGGACTGCGCCAGCACCAGATAGGCGCTTTCGCCCCATTCGGGGTGGCGGCGGAAGATCAGCCGCGCGTCGGGGGTCGCCGGCGGCGCCTCGCCTTCCGGATCGACCTCCACCTTGCTGTAGATCGCCGCCGAATGCTGGATGCCGCCGGTGTCCACCGCGATCTTCTGGTAATCCCACAGGTCGGCCAGGCGACGCTCCTCGCGGCGCACCTCGGCGAGCTCCTGCACCTGCGGCAGCGTCTGCCGCATCTTCGCGGCGGCGCGCGTCTCGCCGTGGCGGCGGCGCAGTTCGTCGGCGTGGAATTCGGCCGATTCGTAGTCCTCGTCGGTGCGCGCTTCCTCGTACTTCACCAGCAGCTTCGCGGCCGCATCCTCGTCGAATGCCGGGTCGACCGGCTCGGGCTGGCAGGCGGCCAGGGCGGCCACGAGAGCGACGGAAAGGATCAGCGGGCGCAGCATCGGCGGGACCTCGGCGGGAACGTGCCGGCATTTTCGCACCGGCGGGTCGCCACGGCGTGAGCCCGGCCGGCGACCCGTCCTTGGCCGCGTGCCCCGACCCGGAAGGCCGCGCGCGTCATGTGGCGGGCCGGTCGGCCGGATCCGGTGCGTCGACCCGCGCGCGGAACGCGAGATACGCGGCGACGACCCGCTCCGGCGCCTCGATCTGCGGGTAGTGGCCGATGCCCTCCAGCAGGGTCACGTCGGCCCGCGGAACGAGCTCGGAATACCGCGCGGCCATGTGCGCGCCGGAGATCGGATCGGCGGCGCCGTCGACCAGCGCCAACGGCACCGGCGAGGCCTGCAGCGCGCCGACCCAGCGGCCACGGCGTGCGCGCCGCTCGTCGATGTAGCGGATCAGCTTCGGCATCACCGCACGGCCGTCGTTCGTCTCCAGCAGCATCCACAGCTGCGCGACGAGGTCGGCGTCCGGCGGCGTGTCCGGCCCGAAGATCTTCCGCAGCCCGCGCCCGAACGATGCCGGCGTCGCCCGCCGCGCGACCCACGGCCCGAGCGGCGTGCGCAGCAGGCGCTGCACGAGCAGCGGCCGGTGCGTTTCCGGGAACAGCCCGCCGTTGAGGAAGGCGACGCTGCGCAGCCGCGGCCGGTCGCCGCCGTCGCGCTGCCGCGCCAGCAGTTCCTGCGCGACGGTGTCGCCGTAGTCGTGCGCGAGCACGTGGTACGACGTCACGCCCTCGGCGGCGAGCAGGGCCTCGCACAGGTCCGCCTGGCCGGCGATCGTGTAGTCGTGGTCGACGGGCTTGGCCGAGGCGCCGAATCCGAGCAGGTCGAGCGCCAGCAGCGGCCAGCGGCCGGCGAGCGCCGGCCACACCGCCTCCCAGTCCCACGACGCGGTCGGGAAGCCGTGGATCAGCAGCACTGGCTCCGCGCGTGCGTCACCGGACGACCGCACGAACACCGGATGCCCGCGCCACGCGAAGAACCGGCCCGAGACCAGCCAGTCGACGATCGACAGGCGCTCGCGCGCCACGGGCTCAGGCCTGCGTCGACGCGGCGTGGCCGCGGTTGTCGCGCATCGACTCGATCCACCACTGCGCGTCCGAGCCGTCGTCGATGAAGCGCATGTGCGATGCGAAGTCGGTCAGCCGCGCGCCGTCCGGGCGCAGCATCGCGGCGGCGTACGCGACGACGTCGGCGCCGGCCTCGGTGAATTCGAAGCCGTCGTGGTCGAACTCGAACACGCGGCC
>JAKFCL010000274.1:0-4852 GCA_036676665.1 Arenimonas sp.
GGACGGCCTGCCGTGGTTCGGCCCGCACCCGTCGCTGGGGCCGCGCGTGCTGTTCGCGATGGCCTACGGCGGCAACGGCATCACCTACAGCATGATCGGCGCGGCGCTGCTGCGCATGGCGATCGAGCGGAAGAAACATCCGCTCGCCGGGCTGTTCTCGTTTGCGCGTGTCTGAGGGGGGCGGCGCGGGCCCTCAGCGCCGCCAGCGGCGCCGGAGGGTGTTGGCGGCATCCGCCGCCACGACCACGATGAGCAGACCCAGCCCCGCCAGTTCCGGCCTTACCGCCGAGAGGAGCGCGGCGATGCCGGCCTGCGGCCCCAGCATCCAGCCGGCCAGCAGCGCACCGACTCCGGCAATGACCGCCACCCACACGATCAGGAAACCCATGTGTCCCCCCGCCGGAGCTGTCTCGAATCCATGATCTGCTCGCGAAAGTTGCCGTTTGGTGAAAGCGTGAACGCGGAAACCGCAAGAAACCACCCACCCCCCGCCAGGGGTGTGAAAAAGTTTCCCGAGTTTCCTGAACGGAGTTCGTTGGCAAGGAAATCCGTACGTTGATCGGTCCTTGACCCCCGCCATGCCCAAACTGGCGCCCCCTGCAGAACTTCAAGCCGATGAGCCCACGCCAGCAAGTGCACCGCCTGACCCTGTTCATCGTCGATGACGACGTCGGCTTCGTGCACGCGGCCGCCGAGCTCGCCCGCGACCGCGGGTTCGAGATCACCGTCGCCGGCAGCGTCGAGCAGGCCCGGGCGCGGCTGGCGCAGTCCAGCTTCGACATCGCCCTGATCGACCTGTCGTTGCCCGACGGCAGCGGCCTGGACCTGCTCGAGCACATCGACCTCGGCGGCCGCACGCAGGTGATCCTGATCACCGGCAACCCGACGGTGGAATCGGCGCTCAAGGCGCTGCACCTGCCGATCGTCGACTATGTCATCAAGCCGCTGCACGCCAGCCGCTTCACCGAGCTGCTCGACACCGCCGCCAACCGCCGCAAGCTGCCCGCGCCCGAGCGGGGCAGCGACTGGCACGGCCTGGCCGGCGTGTCGCCGTCGATGGAGGAAGTGCGCCGGCAGATCCTGCGCGTGGCGCCGACCGAGGCGTCGGTGTTCATCGAAGGCGAGAGCGGCGTCGGCAAGGAACTGGTGGCCGGCGCGATCCACGCCGAGAGCGGCCGCTCGGGCACGTTCGTGGCGCTCAACTGCGGCGCGGTGCCGTCCGAACTGCTGACCAGCCAGCTGTTCGGGCACGAGCGCGGCAGTTTCACCGGCGCCAACAGCCGCCATGTCGGCCTGTTCGAACAGGCCCAGGGCGGCACGTTGTTCCTGGACGAGATCACCGAGATGCCGATCCACCTGCAGGTGCACCTGCTGCGCGCGCTGGAGACGCGGATGATCCGCCGGGTCGGCGGCACCGAGGACATCCCGGTCGACGTGCGGGTGATCTCGGCCACCAACCGCCCGCATGCCGAGGCGATCCGCGAGCACAAGCTGCGCGAGGACCTGTTCTACCGGCTCGCCGAGTTCCCGATGGCGGTGCCGTCGCTGCGCGAGCGGCCCGTCGACATCCTGGCCATCGCCAACGTGTTCCTGCAGCGCCTCAACGAGCGTTACGGCTCGCAGCGTTCGCTGTCGCGCGAGGGCGCCGACCGGCTGGAACGGCACAGCTGGCCGGGCAACGTGCGCGAGCTGAAGAACGTGATCCAGCGGGCCTACATCCTCGCCGAGGACGACGTGCTGACGCCGACGCTGCCGCTGTCCGAGCAGGCCAAGCCGCTGGCGGAGACGGCGAGCACGATCACCTTCGCCGTCGGCACGCCGATGCACGAGATCGAACGGCGCATGCTGTTCAAGACGCTGGCCTTCTACGACAACAACAAGGTCAAGGCCGCGCAGGCGCTCGGGGTCACCACCAAGACGATCTACAACCGCCTCACCGCCTACCAGTCGGCGGGCAAGGAGAACGTCCATGCCGGGGGAAGCGGCGAGTAACGATGGTGGACGCGGCGACCACGTCGTCCTGCAGATCGATGCCGAGACGCTCGCGCGCCGGCTGCACGACCTGCGCAACGGCCTGAACTCGCTGCTGATGAACGCGGCGGTGCTGGCGGCGAAGCTGCCGCCCGCCGAGCGCGACGGCCGTTTCGCCCGCCAGGTGCAGGCCGACGGCGAGCGCTGCGCGGCGCTGCTGCAGGACCTGGCCGCCGCCGTCCTGCCTCCGGGCGGTGCGACGGCGAAATGAGCCGCTCGCGCCTGCTGTTCCAGCCGATCAGCCGGCTCAGCCTGACCGGCTGGCAGGCGTATGCGTTCGCGGCGGCCATGGTGCTGGCCGCCGCGGTCGTGCGCTGGGCGCTGCCCGAGGGCCTGGGCACGCGGGTGCCGTTCCCGACGTTCTTCGTCGCGGTGTTCGTCTCGGCCTGGGTCGGCGGCTGGCCGGCCGGGCTGCTGGCGTCGCTGCTGACGATCGCGATGGGGGCATTCGTGTTCCCCGTCAGCCTGCCGCCGTGGACGTGGCGCGATCTGGTCGCGCTCGGCTTCGTCTTCGTCGTCTGCGTATTCGCCGCGGCGGTGACGGCGCGGCTGCGCCGGTCGCTGGACCTGATCGAGCGCGACCGCGAATGGCATCGGCGCATCCTCGACCGGGTCGGCGATGCCGTGCTCGTCGTCGACGCGGGCGGCGCGCTGCGCTTCTGCAACCGGCAGGCGGCCCGGCTGTGGCACCTGGGCCCGGAGGACCTGGGCCGCGACGCGGCGATGGCCACGACGCTGTGGTTCGAGGACGGCCAGCACCGTTACGCCGGCCTGCGCCGGCTGATCGACGAGGTGCAGGACAGCGTCGACCTGCCGGCCGGGCTGGAGGTGCGCGACGGCGACCGGCGGCTGGCGGTGGTCGGCAACGTCTCGCGTTTCGTCGATCCCGATTACGGCGCCGGCGCGGTGATCGCCGTGCAGCTGGTGCAGGACCTGCGCGACGCGTCCCGCCGGGCCGAGACGATGGAAAGCGAACTGCGCCTGATCCTGGAAACGGCGCCGGCGCGCATCGCCTACCTCGGCGCCGACGGCCACTACCGCTGGGCGAACGGGTCGTTCACCGACTGGTTCGACTTCGTCGGCGACATCAAGGGCCAGCCGCCCGAGGCACTGATGGACGCGGAGACGATCGCGGTGCTGCAGCCGGCGCTGGCGCAGGCGCGGTTCGGCGCCACGGCGGAAATCGAGTGGCTGCACGCGCACCCGCGTCTGGGCCGGCGCTGGACGACGACCACGTTCACCCCCGACCTGGACACGCTCGGCAAGGTGCGCGGCATCATCAGCCTGTGCATCGACAGCACCGAACGGCACGACACCGAGGACGCCCTGCGCCGCAGCGACGCCGAGCACCGCAGCCTCGCCGAGAACGTGCCGCACATGGTCTGGATGGCGGGCAGCGACGGCGAACTGCAGTACGTCAACAGCCGCTGGCGCGAATTCACCGGTGGCGGGCTGCCGGGCCGCTGGTACGACGCCGTGCATCCGGACGACCGCGAGCGCGCCTGCGAAGGCTTCGCCCGGGCGCGCGCCGACGGCACCGCGCTGGGCATGGAACTGCGCTGGTGCCGTGCGGCCGACGGCGCCCCGCGCTGGCACCTGGTGCGCGCCGTGCCGCTGCACGACGCCGACGGCGCGGTGTGGCGCTGGTACGGCACCTGCACGGACATCCAGGACCAGAAGACGGCGCAGGACACGCTGCGCGAGGCGCACCGGCGCACCACCCACTTCCTGGCCACCCTCAGCCACGAACTGCGCAACCCGCTGGCGGCATTGAGCGCCAGCGCCGCCCTGCTCGAGCATGCCGGTGCCGGCGACGCGGTACGCAGCGAGGCGTCGGCGACGATCGGCCGGCAGACCCTGCACCTCAAGCGCCTGGTCGACGACCTGCTCGACATCTCGCGGATCACGCTCGACAAGATCCAGATCACCCCGGCGACGATCGACCTGCGGGAGATCTGCCGCGACGTCTGCCGCGATTTCTCCGACCGGGCGCGCCGGCGCGACATGACGCTCGACTGCCAGGTGCCCGACCACGCGATCCTGGTGCACGGCGATCCGGCCCGCCTCCGCCAGTGCGTCGACAACCTGGTGTCGAACGCGCTGAAGGCCAGTTCGGCCGGCATGACGGTGACGGTGACGGTGCAGGTCGACGACACGCATGCCGAGGTGGTGGTCGCCGACGAGGGCATCGGCCTGGCGCCGGAATCGCTGGCCAGCGTGTTCGAGACCTTCGTGCAGGGCGAGGACTGGCGCAACCGCGGCCTCGGCCTGGGCCTGAGCATCGTGCAGCGGCTGGTCGAGCTGCACGGCGGCGACGTGCGCGCCGAAAGCGCCGGTCCGGGCCATGGCGCCCGCTTCATCGTCCGGCTGCCGCGGGTGGCCGGGCAGGTGCTGCCCGAGGATGCGCCGGCGACCGCGGCGGCGGCCGCGGAGGCGGCGGCCGGGGTCGTGCTGGTGGTCGACGACGAGGCCGACAATTCGCATGCGCTGCAGTACCTGCTGCAGCTGGAAGGCTTCGACGCGCATGTCGCCGACGACGGCGCCGCGGCGCTGGCGACGGCGGCAGCGGTGAAGCCGGACGTCGTGCTGTGCGACCTGGGCCTGCCCGAACCGATGGACGGCTACGAGGTGGCGCGGCGGCTGCGGGCGATGTTCGGCGAGTCGGTGCACCTGTGCGCGTACAGCGGTTACGGTTCGCAGGCCGACATCGACCGTTCGCTCGCCGAGGGTTTCGACGCGCACATCACCAAACCGGGCACGCCGTCGGCGATCCTCGCCGAAATCCGCGCCGGCCTCGCCCGCCTCCGTCGCACGCCCTGAC
>JAKFCL010000275.1:0-8106 GCA_036676665.1 Arenimonas sp.
CGCCGGCGGGCAGCAGGGCCAGCAGCAACAGCATCGCGGTGTGCCTGGGGTGCATGGTCGGGGCCGGCGGGGGAGGGCGCCCGCAGGATACGCCCGGCCCGGAACTCGCGTGCACCGGTGCGGTCGATGCAGGAGGGTTCCGGCGGGCTTCAGGCAACCGGCGCCATGGTCGACCCGAACCGGACTGGCACTGGAGGATCCGCGCATGCCCCGACGATTCCATTACGGCCCGATGCTCGCCACCGCGGTGGTGATCGGCATCGGCGCGGCGATGTGGCACTACTGGCCATTGCAGCCGCAGCCGGCCCCGGCCGCCGTCGCGCCGGCCCCGGCGCCTGCCCCCGCGGCCGCCGACCCCGCCGCAGCCGCGCCGCCGCCGTTCCCGATCGACCAGGTCGCCGTCCCCGCGGGCGCCGACCTCGGGCCGCTGCCGCCGATCGAGGACAGCGATGCCGCCTTCCTGGACGCGCTGTCGCCGCTGCTCGGCGGCCCGGCCGGCGACTGGCTGGTGCGCGAATTCGTCATCCCGCGCCTGGTGGCCACGATCGACAACCTGCCCAATGCCCGGGTGACCCGGCAGATCTACGCCGCCGCGCCGGTCGCCGGCACGCTGGCGGTCGCCGAGGCCGATGGGCGCCTGTGGCTGGACACCGGCAACAGCGCCCGCTACGACGCCGGCATCGCCCTGGTCGAACGGGTCGACCTGCGCCAGGCGGTGGCGGTCTACGTGCATTTCTACCCGCTGTTCCAGCAGGCCTATCGCGACCTGGGCGGGCCGCCGCGCGACTTCAACGGCCGCCTGGTCGAGGTGATCGACCACCTGCTGGCGGCCCCCGAGGTCACCGGCCCGCTCGAGCTGCGGCCCGCGGCGAACGGCGCGCCGCGGCTGGAGTTCGCCGACCCGCAGCGGCAGGCCGCGTCGGTGGGCCACAAGGCGATGTGGCGGCTCGGCCCCGACCATGCGGCGCGGATGAAGTCGCGGCTGCGCGAGCTGCGGGCGATCCTGGCCGGCCAGCGCCCCGCCGCCTGACGACAGGCGGAGGACGCGCTAGGCTGTCGCGGGGAATCCACGACGGACCGGCCATGTCGCCGCTGCAGTACATCGGTCGCCGGCTGGCGCAGTTCCTGGCCAAGCCACGCGAGCGCAACAGCCATATTCCGACCAGCCCGTGGGGGCTGCTGGCGGCGACGTTGCGCAAGGGCGACGTCGTGCTGGTGGAGGGCAGCAGCCGCTTCGCCAGCGCGATCAAGTACCTGACCCAGTCGACGTGGTCGCACGCGGCGCTGTACATGGGCGACACGCTCGGCCCGGACCCGGCCGGCGGCGAGCCGCTGCAGCTGATCGACGTCGACGTCGTCCAGGGCGTGCGCACGATCCCGCTGAGCGCGTTTTCCGGCCTGCACACGCGCATCTGCCGGCCGGTGGGGTTGACCGAGGCGGAGGTCGACGCGCTGGTCGCCTTCATGCTCGACCGCCGCGGCATCACCTACGACCTGAAGAACATCCTCGACCTCGCGCGTTATTTCATCCGCACGCCGCCACTGCCCGGTTCGATGCGCCGGCGCGCACTGGCGATCGGCAGCGGCGAGCCGACCAAGGCGATCTGCTCGACACTGCTGGCGCAGGCGTTCGAATCGGTGCGCTACCCGATCCTGCCGGAAGTGGAGCTGGTGGACGCCGACACCGCCGGCGCCCGGCGCGCGCGCCGCGAGATCCTGCACATCCGCCACCACAGCCTGTACGCGCCGCGCGATTTCGACGTGTCGCCGTTCTTCGCGATCGTCAAGCCCCGGCTCGACCAGGGCTTCGACCACCGCGCGATGGAATGGCACATCCCCGCACCCTGCGATCAGGGCGAACCGGAATCCTCGGCGGCGAGCCTGGCCTCGAGCCGCTCCGCGCCGCCGGCGGCGTAGCGCGCGCACGCCTGCGGGTCGAACGGCGAGGGCGCGCCCGCGGCGAACTTCTCGAAGAGCCCCGACTGCGACGGATGCGCCGACACCACCAGCTCGCACGGCAGCGCGGCGACGCGGGCGATCGTCGCGCGGAACTGGGCGATCCGCGCCGGGTCGTCGACGAAGCGGAAACCGTCGGCCGCCACCGCCGTCAGGCTGTCGGCGAACACCAGGTCGCGGCAGTCGCTGCCGACGCAGCTGCGCCATTGCCAGCTGGCGCCACCGGGCGTGTGCCCCGGCGTCGCATGCATCGTGAACACGACGCCGCCGACCGTGAGCGTCTGGCCATCCTGCAGCGCGACGGCATTGGCGACCGGCGGGAAACGGTTGGAGTCGCCGAAGCCGACCTGCGGGTCATCATGCGGAGCGTCGCCCGCCCGCAGCGCCTCGACGCCGCGCATCGTCGACACCACCGGCGCCCCGCTGAGCCGCTGCAGCGCCGCCAGCCCGCCGGCATGGTCCCAGTGCGGGTGCGAGTTCAGCAGCCAGCGCACGTCGGCGATGTCGAACCCGATCGCCTCGAGGTTGGCGACGATGACCTCGGCCGACTGCGGCAGGGCGCCATCGATCAGCACCAGTCCCTCGGAAGTCTTCACCACCACCGAGCCCAGGCCGTCGGGGCCGACGTACCAGCTGTCGCCATGCAGCCGGAACGGCGCGTGCGGCGCGTTCCAGGCGGCGCAGTTGCCGCAATCGATCGGCGCGGTGTCGGTCGTCGGTGCGGCGGCCAGCGTCGCGGCCAGCAGGAGGGTGTAGGGCATGCGGGACTCCTCTCGAGGGGCCGCCATTGTCGACGCTGGACCCGATCACGACCAGCCGGTCGGTGTGCAGGGGATAGAATCGGCCTCCTTCCGGACGGAGACCGCTGTGACCGCGGCCAGCGACGACCCCGCGCTCGACGTGCTGTTCCTGCCCCTGGACGACGGCGCACTCGCGTGGCCGGCGCCGGCGGCGACGCTGTTCCTGCGCGCGCGCCCCGGCCCGGCGCTGTTCGCCCGGCGTGCGCACGCGCCGGTGTGCGAACAGGGCTTCAAGCCGTGGGCCGACGCGCTGTCGCGCGACGGCTTCGAGGTCCGCGATGCCGCCGACGGCCGCTTTCCGCTGGTGCTGGTGCTGCCGACGCGGCAGCGCGACGAGTCGCGGGCGCTGCTGGCGCGGGCGATCGACCGGCTGGCGCCGGGCGGCAGCGTGGTCGTCTGCGCCGGCAACAAGGAAGGCGCGCGTTCGCTGCAGGACGACCTGGCCCGGCTGGCCGGGCCGGTGCAGGCCGCGAGCAAGGCGCACTGCCGCGTGGCCTGGGCGACGCCGGAGGCCGCGACGATCGACACGGCGCTGCTGACGGCGTGGCGCGACCTCGACGCGCCGCGGCCGATCGGCGACGGCCGGTTCGTCAGCCGCCCCGGCCTGTTCGCCTGGGACCGGATCGACGCGGCGTCGGCGCTGCTGGCCGACAGCCTGTCGCCGAAGCTGGCCGGTCAGGGTGCCGACCTCGGCGCCGGCTTCGGCGTGATCGCCGCCGAAGTGCTGGCCCGCTGCCCGGGCGTCACCTCGCTGGACCTGTACGAAGCCGAAGCGCGCGCGCTCGCGCTGGCACGCGTGAACCTCGCCGGCGCGCGGGTGCCGGTCGGCTTCCACTGGCACGACGTCACCACCGGGTTGCCGCGGCGTTACGACTTCATCGTGAGCAACCCGCCGTTCCACCAGCGCCGCGCCGACGAGCCCGACCTGGGCCGCGCATTCATTGCCGCGGCGGCGGCGGCGCTGCGCCCGGGCGGGCGGCTGTGGCTGGTCGCCAACCGCCACCTGCCCTACGAACAGGCGCTCGCGCAGGCGTTCTCCAACGTCCGGATCGCCCGCGACCAGGGCGGCTTCAAGGTGATCGAAGCGATCAAGGCATCCGCATGAAACTGGTGAAGCTGATCGCCAACCTCGGTTACGGCAGCCGCAAGCAGGTGGCGCTGATGTTCCGCGAGGGCCGCATCACCGATGCCGCCGGCGAGGTGCTGTACGCCGACGACGCCGTCGCCCACACCGACGTGCGCATCGACGGCGAGCCGCTGGATCCGCCGCAGGGCCTGCTGCTGATGCTGCACAAGCCGGTCGGCTACACCTGCTCGACGAAGGATCCCGGACGCGTGGTCTACGACCTGCTGCCGCCGCGCTTCCGCGACCGCGACCCGATCCTGTCCAGCGTCGGCCGGCTCGACCGCGACACCTCGGGCCTGCTGCTGATGACCGACGACGGCGCCCTCCTGCACCGGATCACGTCGCCGAAAGCGCATCTGGAAAAGATCTACGAGGTGACGCTGGCGGGCGACCACCGCGGCGACGAGGGCGAGCTGTTCGCGACCGGCACGCTGATGCTCGAATCGGAGAAGACGCCGCTGGCGCCGGCCGGTTTCCGCGCGCTGGGTCCGCGCCGCGCCGAGATCACGCTGGTCGAGGGTCGCTACCACCAGGTGCGCCGGATGTTCGCCGCGGTCGGCAACCACGTCGAGGCGCTGCACCGGCGGTCGATCGGCGGGCTGGGGCTGGACGGGCTGGAACCGGGGGCGTGGCGGATCCTCGGCGAGGCGGATCGCGCGACACTCTTCGGGAAAGCGAACTAGCGAACTGTTGTCAGTCGCGGAAGTTGTCGAACTGCAGCGGAATCTCGAGTTCGGTCTTGCGCAGCAACGCCATCGCCTCCTGCAGGTCGTCGCGCTTCTTGCCGCTGACCCGCAGCTTGTCGCCGTTGATCTGCGCCTCGACCTTGATCTTGGCGTCCTTGAGCGTGGCGACGATCTTCTTGGCGAGCTTCTGCTCGATGCCCTGCCTGACCGTGACCTTCTGCCGGGCGCCCGCGAGGTTCACCTCCGGCTCGGCGGCGTCCAGGCAGCGGATGTCGATGCCGCGGGCGATCAGCCGCGCGCGCAGGATGTCGAGCATCTGCTTGAGCTGGAAATCGCTGGGCGCCTTCTGCGTGACCACGAAGCCGTCGAGCTCGAAACTCGCGTCCTGGCCCTTGAAGTCGAACCGGTTGCCCAGTTCGCGATTGGCGGTGTCGACCGCGTTGGTGAGTTCGTGCTTGTCGACTTCCGAAACGACGTCGAAGGAGGGCATGGGCAGGGCTGCGCGGGAAGGGAGCAGGATTCTAGCGCGCGCCCGCGCCGGGCCGTACCTGTACGGCCGGCAACGCCCACGACCGCGGCGGGGTGAATTCAATGCGAATTCAGCATCAAAAGCACGTAATGCCCCCCGTGGACGAAAGAGTCCGCGCCCGAAACCCGAGGAACAAAATGAACAAGCTGATGATGGCTTCCCTTTCCGTGCTGCTGGCCGGTGCCACCGTGGGTCCCGCGTTCGCGCAGGACGGCGGTCGCCGTTCGGGCGGCGAATCGTCCTGGGAGGGCGCGGGCAAGGGCCCGACGCGTGAAGCCGTCCGGGAAGCGCGCGAAGAGCGCGAAACGTCGCGCGAGGAACGCCGCGAGGAACGCCAGGAGGCCCGTGAAGAGCGCCAGGTCGTCCGTACCGATCCGCGCGGGTGGAACGGTGCCGACAACAGCGATCGCCGCAACGAGCATTCCGACCGCCGCAACGAGCGGGCGGATGCACGTGGCGACAATCGTTTCGAGGGCGGCTGGGCCGGCCGCGAGTGGCAGGCGCAGCAGCGCCAGCCCGCACACGACCGCAATCGCGATTACTCCCGCGACGGCAGCCGTGACCGCAGCCGCGACTACGACCGCAGCCGCGACTACGACCGCAACCGCGATTACGACCGCAACCGCCAGGCCCGCCACGACTGGGGCAACGACCGCCATGACTGGCGCCAGGACCAGCGCCGCGACCGCCGGTACTACACCCGGTACCGCGATTCGCGCTGGAGCGGCTACAACTGGCACCCGCAGTACCGCTACCGTGCGCCGATCCGCTACATCTACCCGTCGGGCTACCGCCCGTACCGCTGGCAGGTGGGCTACCAGCTTCCGTACAACTACTACGCGTCGGACTACTACTACGTCGACTACCGGATGTACCGCCTGCCGCCGCCGCCGTACGGCTACCGCTGGATCCGCGTCGACCGCGACGTGGTCCTCGTCTCGATCGCCAGTGGCCTGATCCGCGACGTGCTGTTCGGCCTGTTCTACTGATGCAGTGAGGGGTTTGGAGGGGTCGGCATCGCCGGCCCCTCTTTTTTTTGTGCCGCGACGAAGCGTTGCGCCGGGTTGACGGATCGGCGACCGGTGGACCGGTATGCTTCGGCCCTCACCGGGGAGCCCAGCCATGTACCGCGACCGCAAACCGTATCGAGCCCTGCTGCTGGGCGCGACCGCACTGGCGGTGGCGATCGCCTGCGCGAAGGCCGGGCTGCCGCTGCCGGAGGACGCCTACCTGGTGCAGGATCGCGGCCTGAGCGAGATGAGCGGCCTGGAGGCGTCCCCGACCCACGCCGGCGTGCTCTGGAGCATCAACGACAGTGGCAGCCGGCCGCTGCTGTATCGCGTGGGCCTGAAGGGCGAGAATCTCGGCCGCGTCGCCGTGGCCGGCACCGACTGGATCCGCAACGACTGGGAGACGCTGGCGACCTGGCGCGAGGGCGGCAGGACGTGGCTGCTGATCGGCGACGTCGGCGACAACCGCGGCCGCCGCGACCACGTCAACCTGCACGCGCTGCCCGAACCGGCACCCGGCGACACGCAGGCGACGGTGGCCTGGACGATCCGCTTCCGCTATCCGGATGGTGCCCGCGACGCCGAAGGCATCACGATCGACCCGACCACCGGCGACATGCTGGTGCTGACCAAGCGCGACAAGCCGCAGCGCCTCTATCGGGTGCCGCTGGCCGCGCGCGGCGGCGATGCGCCGGTGCTGGCGCAGTTCGTCACCGAACTGCCGCCACTGTCGGCGCTGGCCACCGGCCTCGACATCGCCCCGGACGGAACGTCGATCGCCGTGCTGACCTACCAGGGCCTGTACGTTTGGGACCACCGGTCCGGCGAGGACTGGTCGACGGTATTCGCGCGCGTACCGGTCCGCCGGCAGCTGCCGGCGATGTCCAAGGCCGAAGCGATGACCTGGGGCCACGACCCGGACGTGATCTACGTCGGTTCGGAGCGGTTGCCGACGCCGCTGGTGGCGATTTCACTCCGCTGAACGGCGCCGCGATTTCTTAACGCCTTCGTCCTGAGCGCCAGCATTTTGATCGCGCTTGTTAAGAGGGTTAGCGGATTTCCCGGCCCTCGTTACGCCGCGCTGACGCGACGCTAATGTTTCGGTCAGCGGGCGTTGCGTTTCGTTTGGCAAGGTGGGGTCGAAGCCGTTCACCGCTTCGTCCCCCCATGAGAAATCGAGGAGCGACCGATGAATACGTTCAAGTGCACCCTGATCACCACCGCGCTGGCGCTGGCCCTGTCCGGTGCGGCGTTCGCCGAAGAGCCGACGATCACCCCGGATCCGCCGGCCGGCCAGACCAGCGACCCGGATCCGGCCGAGTCCGGCGACCCGATCCCGAGCGAGCCGATGACCGCCACGGCCACCACGCTGCCGTCCGCCGGCACGCGCGAGCAGGCTGCCTTCGCCGACCTGGACACCGATGCCGACGGCTTCCTGTCGCAGACCGACCTGCCGGCCGAGCATGAACTCTCGCTGCAGTTCGCGGTCGCGGACACCGACGCCGACACCAAGCTGAGCCAGGCCGAATTCGACGCCTACCAGTCGATGCCGGAAGAAGAAGAAGCCGAGGAGTAAGCCTCCCGCGGCGACGCGACCTTCCTCCACAACGGAAACGCCAGGCGTTCATGGCGGGACGGGGCGGGCGACCTCCGGGTTGTCCGCCCCTCTTCGTTTGGGGGCCGGGCCGAGGCTCAGTCTTCGGCGAATAGCCCGCGCTGCGGTGGCGCCTCGTCGTCGCCGCGGAAGTTGGCGAGGCCGACGCCGACCAGCCGGTAGCGCGTGCGCGCCGGCAGCGCGACACGTTCGCGCAGGTCCAGGGCGATCGCCACCAGCTCGTGTTCGCTCGCCGGCGGCGCCGGCGGCGTCAGGCTGCGGGTCAGGATGCGGAAATCGGACGTCTTGAGCTTCAGCACGACCGTGCGCCCGTGCCGCCCCGGTTCGCGCGCGGCGGCCGCCCAGGCCTTGCCGGCCAGGCGCACGATCGCGTCGGTGGTCTGC
>JAKFCL010000276.1:0-4853 GCA_036676665.1 Arenimonas sp.
GGCTGGCCGCTGTTCGCCGCCGTGTGGACGCTGGCGGTGGCGGGGGTGATCTTCAAGCTGTTCTTCACCGGGCGCTTCAAGGGCGTCTCGACGCTGATCTACCTGGGCATGGGCTGGATGGTGGTGACGGCGATCGGGCCGTTCCTGCGGCAGATCCCGCTGTCGACGATGTTGTGGATGTTCGGCGGCGGCCTGGCCTACACGCTGGGCACGGTGTTCTACATGAGCCGGCGGATCCCGTTCGCGCACGCGATCTGGCACGGTTTCGTGCTGCTCGGCAGCGCCTGCCATTTCGTCGCGGTCGCACAGCAGGTCCTCGGCCCCGCGGCCCGCCCGCCGGCCTGACGCCCGCTCCGACGTCCGCGCAACGCGGAGCGACGCGCAGATCGTCGCGGAGCGACGTCAGCTGGAGATGTAGTGCTGGAGTTGCTCGATTTCCTGCTGCTGGTCCTCGATGACCGCCTTGACCAGGTCGCCGATGGAGATCATTCCGACCACGCGGCCGCCGTCGAGCACGGGCAGGTGGCGGATCTTGCGGGTGGTCATGATCTGCATGCAGGTCTGCGCCGTATCGGTCGGCGAAACGGCGACCACCGGGCTGGACATGATCTGCGCGACCGGCGTGTCGGACGACGAACGGCCCTGCAGGATCACCTTGCGCGCGTAGTCGCGTTCGGTGGCGATGCCGATCAGTTCCGGACCCTGCATCACCAGCACCGAACCGATGTGGTTCTCGGCCATCAGCCGAATCGCCTCCAGCACCGGCGCATCCCGCCCCACCGACACCACCGAGACGGGCTTGCCCTCGAGGATCTGGTTCACGTTGCGCATCGCGCTGCCCCTCCGTCGACCCTGCCGCCGATCATACCCCCGCGCCGGCAGGCGGTGAACGCGTGCTCAGCCCTGCCGCGCGGGGCGCCAGTCACCCACCAGATAGAGCGGACGCTGCTTCACTTCCAGGTACATCCGCCCCAGGTACTCCCCGACGATGCCCAGCGCCATCAGCTGCACGCCGCCGAGGAACAGCACCACCGTCATCAGCGACGGCCAGCCCTGCACCGGGTCGCCCCAGACCAGCGTGCGGGCGATGATCCAGCCGCCCCAGCCGAAGGCCACCAGCGCGGTGATCACGCCGACATAGGTGGCCAGGCGCAGCGGCAGCGTCGAGAAACTGGTGATGCCTTCCAGCGCCAGGTTCCACAGCCGCCAGTAGCTGAACTTGGTGGCGCCGGCCAGGCGCGGCGCCCGCTCGTAGGCGATGGCGGTCTGCCGGAAGCCGACCCAGGTGAAGAGCCCCTTCATGAAACGCTGGCGCTCGCGCAGCTGCCGCAGCGCGTCCAGCACCCGGCGCGACATCAGGCGGAAATCGCCGGTGTCCTCCGGGATCGGCAGGTCCGACAGGCTGTTCATCACCCGGTAGAAGCCGGCGGCGGTGAGGCGCTTGAACCAGCTTTCGCCGAGGCGGTGGGTGCGCGTGCCGTAGACGACGTCGTAGCCCTCGCGCCAGCGGGCGACGAAGGCGGGCAGCAGTTCCGGCGGATCCTGGCCGTCGGCGTCGAGGACCACGGCGGCGTCGCTGTCGACGTGGTCCAGGCCGGCCGTCAGCGCCGGCTCCTTGCCGAAGTTGCGCGCCAGCCGCAGCAGCGACACGCGCGGATCGGCCGCCGCCAGCGACTGCATCACGTCCCAGGTGCCGTCGCGGCTGCCGTCGTCGACGTAGAGGACGCGGCCGTCGACATCGGGCATCGCGTCGAGCACGGCCGCCAGCCGCGGCTGCAGCAGCGGCAGCGATTCCTGCTCGTTGTAGGCGGCGATGACGAGGGTGAGGCTGCGGCGATCGGTCATGGCCGCATCTTACCGTTGCGCCTGCGGCGGCGGCGCGTCGAGGTAGGCCGGGCCGCCGAGCTGGCGCGCCTGGCGCTGGATCCACTGCGTGCGCCTCTGCACGTACGGGCCCGGCCGGCTCGCGCTGTACTTGCGCGGATTCGGCAGCACCGCCGCCAGCCGTGCCGCCTCGGTGGCCGTCAGCGCGCTCGCGGGCTTGCCGAAGAACGCCTGCGCCGCGGCTTCGGCGCCGTACACGCCGTCGCCGAACTCGGCGATGTTGGCGTACACCTCCAGGATCCGCCGCTTGCTCCAGAACGTCTCCACCAGCAGCGTGTACCAGGCCTCGATGCCCTTGCGCACGTAACCGCCGCCGCCCCACAGGTACAGGTTCTTGGCCACCTGCTGGCTGATGGTGCTGGCCCCGCGCACGCGGCCGCCGCGCGCGTTGCCCGCCAGCGCCTTGTCGATCGCCTCGAGGTCGAAGCCCCGGTGCATCGGGAACTTCTGGTCTTCGGCGGCGACCAGCGCGATCGGCAACTGGTCCGAGATCCGCGCCAGGTCGCGCCATTCGTGGCGCAGCTCGAAGTGCTCCTCGCCCAGGCCCGCCAGCTGCCGGGCGATCATGAAGGCGCTGGTGGGCGGGTCGATCCAGCGCAGCGGCAGCACCTGCAGCACGGTGATCGCCAGCAGCCATGCCGGCAGCCACAGCAGCCGGCGCAGCCAGCGGCGGCGCCGCGGCCGTTCGATGGTTCGGGGGGTCGGGTCCATCCGCACAGTGTCGCCGACGACGCAGCCCCGACAGAAGCCCGCGTTACCATGTCGCCATGACCCAGGCCCACCCCGACCGCGACTCCCTGACCCGCTTCCTGCTCGAACGTTCCGGCGTGCGCGGCGTGATCGTCCACCTCGACGCCGCCTGGCACGAGATCGTCCGCCGCGCGCACTACCCGCCGCCGGTCGCCGCGCGCCTGGGCGAGACCTGCGCGGCGGCGGCGCTGTTCACCGGCCACGCGAAGATCGACGGCCGGCTCAGCGTGCAGCTGCGCGGCACCGGCGAGCTGCGCACGCTGTTCGCCGAATGCACGGCCGCCGGCACCGTCCGCGGCATCGCCCATTACGCCGAGCCGCTGCCGACGCCGCTGACCCCGCGCGCGTTCGGCCCGGGCTCGCTGCTGGCGATCACGATCGAGAGCACGCCACCCGGCGCCGCCGAGGCCACCCGCTACCAGGGCCTGGTCGACCTGGATGCCGATTCGCTGGCCGAGGCCTTCGAGGGGTATTTCCGCCAGTCCGAGCAGCTGCCGACCCGGCTGCTGCTGGCCGGCCACGGCGACCGGATCGCCGGGATGATGCTGCAGCAGCTGCCCGGCGGCCGCACCGGCGACCCCGACGGGTGGACCCGCTGCGAGGCCCTGTTCGAGACGCTGGGAGGCGAAGAGCTGGCCGCCGAACCGGTGAAGACGGTGCTCTGGCGCCTTTTCCACGACGAGACCGTGAAGGTCCTCGACCGCCGGCCACTGGCCTTCGCCTGCTCGTGCTCGCGCGAACGGGTGGCCGACATGCTGCGGACCCTCGGGCCCGCCGAAGCCCGGGCGGCCATCGACGGCGGCCGGGTCGAGGTCCACTGCGACTTCTGCGGCCAGGGTTACCGATTCGAGGCCGGGGAGATCGAGGACCTGTTCAGCCTCGGGCCGACCGCCCCGGGCCCGGAAACCCTGCAATAGCCCCGGGCCGGGCCGCGCCCCCCGCCGGGCCCCGGGTCCCGGGCCGGGCATTCCTGCACGAAACCTTTACGCCGTTCATGGCGGTATTGGCTTCCAAGGGTTAAATTCCTGTAAAATCGGCCGCGAACCCTCCGGGGAACTTCCGGGTTCGGGCAGGCTCCAACCGGGGCCACGAGTAACGGTTCATCGAGGAATCGCAGATGTCTTCGCTCCGCACCATCGCCGCCGCCACCGTCCTCGCGCTCGCCGCGACGGCGGCGCCTGCGCAGGTGCCGGCGCCGCTGGTGGTGCCGACCGCGGAAAGCGAAACAACGGCGCTGCCGATCATCCGCAACAACCAGGTCGAAGGGTTCCTGCTGATCGAATCGGGCTCCAACCAGGGCACGCGTTCGTCGCTGGACCGCATCCTCGGCCGCGAAGTCGCTTCGCCGAGCGTCGGTGCGGGCATCGTGCTGCCGCTGGAACAGGGCCGCCGCCTGTCGACGAGCCTGTCGCTGGAAACCAATCCGACCATCGGGCTGCTGTGCAATGGCGGCGCCGTGTCGCGCAATTTCGGTTCGCTGTCGCGCGACTGCCTGGTCGCCAACCTCACGCCGGGTCCGGCGGCGCCGCTGGCGCTGTCGCAGCCGGGCGTGCGCGCCGTGGCGCGGCTCGATGGCGACAGCGGCTCGCTGAGCGCGAGCCTCGGCCTGAACCGCTTCGAAGTCGACGGCCCGATGCTGCTCCCGGGCGCGGTTTCCGGCACGCCCGGCACCGATCTGGCGCTGGCGCTGAACGGCATCGAGATCGAACAGGAAGACATCGGGCTGCTCGGTGAACTCAAGGTCGGCGATTCCGGCTGGGTCAGCATCGGCGGCACGCTGGCCCGCGCCCGCATCATCCCGGCCAACCAGCTGCCCGGCGGCCTGCCGCCGCAGTGGAACGCCGGCACGCTGTCGGTCGGCGGCGGCGTCGGAAACTTCGGCGGCGAGATCATCGGCCGCGTCATCGAGATCCCGGGCAGCACCGTGCGCTACAGCAACGTCGGCCTCGGCGTGACCTGGCGGGCGCCGTGGCGCGCGCGCCTGAGCGTCGGCGCCGAGAACGTGATCAGCCACGGCCAGAACCCGTTCGCGCCGCGCAGCGACGACGACGGCGACGAAGACCGCGTTCCCTACATCCGGTACGAGCAGGACCTCTGAGTCCGCGCGACGGCCGTCAGGCCGACGCCTGCTGCCAGCGCCACGCGTCGGCGCACATCACTTCGATCCCCCGCTCCGCCTGCCAGCCCAGCACGTCGCGCGCGCGCGCGACATCGGCCCA
>JAKFCL010000277.1:0-4790 GCA_036676665.1 Arenimonas sp.
AAGAAGGACAAGCTCGTGACGGTGCGCGAAGGCGCCACCGACGACGAGGTCCTGCAGCTGATGCACAAGTACCGCATCGAGAAGGTGCTGGTGGTGGACGACAGCTTCGCGCTGCGCGGGCTGATCACCGTCAAGGACATCCAGAAGGCGCGCGACAACCCGTTCGCCGCCAAGGACGCCGACGAGCAGCTGCTGGTCGGCGCCGCGGTCGGCGTCGGCGGCGACACCGAGGACCGGGTCGCGCAGCTGGTCGCGGCCGGCGTCGACGTGGTCGTCGTCGACACCGCCCACGGCCACTCGCAGGGCGTGCTCGACCGCGTCGCCTGGGTCAAGAAGAACTTCCCGGGCGTGCAGGTGATCGGCGGCAACATCGTCACCGGCGACGCCGCGCTGGCGCTGATGGATGCGGGCGCGGACGCGGTCAAGGTCGGCGTCGGTCCCGGCTCGATCTGCACGACGCGGATCGTCGCCGGTGTAGGTGTCCCGCAGATCACCGCGGTGGGCATGGTCGCCGAGGCGCTGAAGGGCCGCATCCCGCTGATCGCCGACGGCGGCATCCGCTATTCGGGCGACATCGCCAAGGCGCTGGTGGCCGGCGCCAGCTCGATCATGATCGGCGGCCTGTTCGCCGGCACCGAGGAAGCGCCGGGCGAGGTCGAGCTGTTCCAGGGCCGCAGCTACAAGAGCTACCGCGGCATGGGTTCGCTGGGCGCGATGGAGATGGGCAGCAAGGACCGTTATTTCCAGGACGCGTCCGACGCCGACAAGCTCGTGCCCGAGGGCATCGAGGGCCGGGTGCCGTACCGCGGCCACCTGCGCAACATCGTCCACCAGCTCAGCGGCGGCGTGCGCGCGTCGATGGGCTACGTCGGCTGCTCGACGATCGAGGAGATGCGCACGCGTCCCAAGTTCGTCCGCGTCACCGGCGCCGGCACCCGCGAGGCGCATGTGCACGACGTCCAGATCACCAAGGAACCACCGAACTACCGGGCCGGGTGAGGCGGGGCGCTTGCGCGGCATGCCGCGCGCCCTGCCGAACGACCGGCCACGGAAGGCCGGGCCGGGCTATCCGAAGCGGATGATGTCGCGCCATGGATGGCGGCGAAGAACTCACCGGAACAGCGAGCACTGATGACTACCACCGACATCCATTCCGACAAGATCCTGATCCTCGACTTCGGTGCGCAGTACACGCAGCTGATCGCCCGCCGCATCCGCGAGCTCGGCGTGTACTGCGAGATCTGGGCCTGGGACCACGACCCGGCCGAGATCGCCGCGTGGGGCGCCAAGGGCATCATCCTGTCGGGCGGGCCGGAATCGACGACCGAAGACGGTTCCCCGCGGGCACCGCAGCAGGTGTTCGACGCGCAGGTGCCGATCCTGGGCATCTGCTACGGCATGCAGACGATGGCGATGCAGCTGGGCGGCCATGTCGAGGGCGGCCATCACCGCGAGTTCGGCTATGCCGAGGTCGAGGTGGTCGCCGAATGCGCGCTGCTCGACGGCCTGAAGGACCATGCCGGCAGCCCGCCGCGGCTGGACGTCTGGATGAGCCACGGCGATCGCGTCACCGCCGTTCCCGAGGGTTTCGCCACGGTCGCGCGCACCGGCAGCGTCGACATCATCGCGATGTCCGACGAGGCCCGGCGCTGGTACGGCGTGCAGTTCCACCCCGAGGTGACCCACACCAAGTCCGGGCAGCAGATGCTCGAGCGTTTCGCCGTCGAGATCTGCGGCTGCGAACGGCTGTGGACCGCCGCCAACATCATCGAAGACCAGATCCGCCGCGTGCGCGAGAAGGTCGGCGACGAGCAGGTCCTGCTGGGGCTGTCCGGCGGCGTCGACTCGTCGGTGGTCGCGGCGCTGCTGCATCGCGCACTCGGCGAACACCTGACCTGCGTGTTCGTCGACACCGGCCTGCTGCGATTCCAGGAAGGCGACCAGGTCATGAAGATGTTCGCCGACGAGGCCGGCAACGGCGGCATGGGCATCAAGGTGATCCGCGTGGACGCCGCCGACCGTTATTTCGCCGCGCTGCAGGGCGTGTCCGACCCGGAGGCCAAGCGCAAGATCATCGGCCGGCTGTTCATCGAGATCTTCGACGAGGAAGCCGCGAAGCTGACCAACGTGAAGTGGCTGGCACAGGGAACGATCTACCCCGACGTGATCGAGTCGGCCGGCAGCAAGACCGGCAAGGCCCACGTCATCAAGAGCCACCACAACGTCGGCGGCCTGCCCGAGCACATGAAGCTGGGCCTGGTGGAGCCGCTGCGCGAGCTGTTCAAGGACGAGGTGCGCCGCATCGGCGTCGAGCTCGGCCTGCCGCGCGAGATGGTCTACCGGCACCCGTTCCCCGGTCCCGGCCTGGGCGTGCGGATCCTGGGCGAGGTCAAGCGCGACTACGCCGAACTGCTGGCCCGCGCCGATGCGATCTTCATCGACGAGCTGCGCAAGTCGGGCTGGTACGACAAGACCTCGCAGGCGTTCGCGGTGTTCCTGCCGGTGAAGTCGGTCGGGGTGGTCGGCGATGCGCGCGCCTACGAATGGGTGATCGCGCTGCGGGCCGTGGAGACCGTCGATTTCATGACGGCCCATTGGGCGCACCTCCCGTACGAGCTTCTTGATGCTTGTTCGCGTCGTATAATCAATGAGTTGCGCGGTGTTTCTCGCGTAGTTTATGACATCAGCGGCAAGCCGCCCGCCACCATCGAGTGGGAGTAGGCGGGCCAGCCCCATGGCATTTGCCGATTCCGCCACCGACGAACACTGGATGCGGCACGCCCTGCAGCTCGCCGATCGCGCCGAGCGCGAGGACGACGAGATCCCGGTCGGTGCCGTGGTGGTCGACCCCGACGGCGTGCTGCTGGCCGAAGGCTGGAACCGCAACATCAGCGAGCGCGATCCGAGCGCGCACGCCGAGATCGTCGCGCTGCGCCGCGCCGGGCTGGCGCTGGGCAATCACCGGCTCGCGGGCTGCACGGTGTATGTGACGCTCGAGCCGTGCGCGATGTGCGCGATGGCGATGGTGCATGCCCGCGTCGCCCGCGTCGTGTACGGCGCCGCCGACCCCAAGACCGGTGCCGCCGGCAGCGTCTTCGACCTGCTGGGAAACCCCCGCCACAACCACCGCATCGACATCGTCGGCGGCGTGCTCGGCGACGAGGCCGGCCAGCGCCTCACCGCGTATTTCCGCCGCAAGCGCGGCAAGCCCGGGAATCCGAATATGCTCTGACCCGAAGGATCGGGAAGGAGCAGTGAAGCATGGGGATGAGCACGGGGTTCCGGGGCCTGTTCGCCTCTGCGGCGATCGCGTCGGCCAGCGCATCGGCGGACGCTCCGGCCGGCGCACCGAACGTCGAAGCCGCATCGGCGGTTCCCGCCATCCGGCTGAGCGAATCCCGCGAGCACTACCGGATCCACGCACCCGACCTGGATTCGGTGGTCGCGCAGATCCAGGGGCGCGAACCCCGACCCGGCGACGACGGCACGTCCATCGCCCGCACCCGTGCGAACCTGACCGTCGCCTACCGGCTGTATCCGGCCGAGCCGGCCTGCCGCGTCACCGATCTGGCCGTGTCGCTGGACGTCACGGTCCGCCTGCCGCACTGGGAACCGGCGAAAGCGATGCGGCCGGTGCTGCGCGAGCAGTGGGAGCGCATGAAGATCGGCATCGAGATCCACGAGCGGGGCCATCGCGACATCGCGGTCGAAGCCGCCGAATCCCTGAACCACCGCCTGCACGCACTCGTACCGGAACCGGGAACCGACTGCGCCGCCCTGGAACGGCGGATCCTGCGTGAACGCATCAAGGCGCAGATGCGCCACGAGAACCGCGACGCCGCCTACGACCGCCGTACGCGCCATGGGGTGACGCAGGCGCCGAAGCCGCCGGAACCCGACCAGGGGACGGACCGTCCCGGCCCCCGCGACTTCCGAGACCGCGGCGAAGGCCGCGACCTGCCGGGAAGGGCCCGTTACTGACGCGGCGAAGGCGCGCGGCCGGCCCGCCGCCACGCCGGATTCAGCGCCGCCGGCGCCGCAGTTCGTTGTCCAGTTCCAGGTCGAAACTCTGCACGGACAGGCTGACCTCGCGGCCCAGCGCGATGCTGGCCCCGAGCAGGCCGATGACGCCGACGATCGCCAGCGTGGTCGGCAGATAGGGCAGGCGGAAGCCGGCCACCGCATCGACCGCCAGGGCCAGGCTGGTGCCGACGAACGCGCCCAGACCCAGGTAGAGCATCAGACAGGCGCGCAGCACCAGGTGCGCGCGGCGGCGGTGCCGCAGGATCTGGTCCTCGATCTCGGCCCGGCTCATCTCGTCGCCACCGTCGAGCAGGCCGATGATCGACCGCAGCCGGTCCACCACCCGCGCCAGCCGGGCGTTGGCCGACACCAGCAGCGAGCCGGTGGCGGCCATCAACAGGGCCGGGGCCAGCATCGAGGTCAGGATCCGGTAGTGGTCCAGCACGTCCTGCGGGTTCACGCGGGGCCTCGGGCGTCGGGTCGGGCGGGGCCTGAAGTATGATGCCGCGTCCGCCACTCCGACCAGCCGCGCATGCCTGCCAACGATCAGAACCTGATCTGGATCGACCTGGAAATGACCGGCCTGGATCCCGACACCGACTCGGTGCTGGAGATCGCCACGCTGGTCACCGACAGCCAGCTCAACATCCTGGCCGAGGGCCCGGAGCTGGCGATCCGCCACCCGCTCGAGCGCCTCGAGGCGATGGACGAGTGGAACCGCAAGACCCACGGCGGTTCCGGCCTGTGGTCGCGCGTGCTCGCCAGCC
>JAKFCL010000278.1:0-1604 GCA_036676665.1 Arenimonas sp.
GTCCAGGCGCATCCAGGTGGCGAAACGCTGCTCACGGGCCTGACCGCGGATGCCCACCGCAATCCAGCCCGGTTCGGCCGGCGCGCGGCGCACCACCACCGGCGCATAACGGCGCAGAGCCGCGCGTGCCCAGGCCGGGGCGTCCGCCGCCAACTGCTCGGCAGTCATGCCCCAGAGCAGGTCGTGGGGGCGTGGCATTGCTGGACGCTCGATTGCCATGATGTTCTCCTGTGTTCTCCAACCGCGGGAACGGAACCCGCATGCGTATGCGCAAGCCTCGCAGGACGTAGGAGCGGCATGGGCTAGGCGCCCCCGCCGCTCCTACGAAGCCTCTGAGCGCCTCACCACTGCGCCCGCAACAACTCGCGCACCCGCGAGGAGGCCGCGCGATTGACCGCGCCCAGGCGAGTGCGCAGATCGCGCGGACCACTGGCGATGTCCGCCATGGCCTGACCCAGGCAGTCCTGCACCCGGGCGATATCCTCCGTGTTCGGTTGGGCGATCTCGCTCACCGAGAGGATTTCCCAGAGCAGGCCGAGCGAGGCGTAGCTGTCCAGGTCATAGGCCATCGGCGGCACGCTGGCGGCCAGGCTTTCCAGCTCCTCGACGCTGCGCAGGGTGATGCGCGCCGCCGCGGCCTGGCCCATGGCATGCACCATCACCCCCGGATCGCGCAGGGCGATCAGCCGGTTGGCCTGGTAACCGTGGGCGAGAAAGGCGCCGGACATGGCCTTGCCCACCAGCAGGCCTATCACTGCATGCCCGGCCAGGCGGGCACGGGCGTAGCTGTCCACCGCGCCGGCCAGGGCCTGGTGGATGCCGTAGGCTTCCTCGCGGCGACCGTAGGCCTGGCTCGGCACATCGACGATGGCGATCAGCGCGCGCTTGTGCGGGCTGTCGGCATCGGCGGCGATGGCCTCGTCCACCGCCTTCGCCAGCCCCCAGCCTTCGAGCAGGCCAACCTCGCCGTTACGGGCACGGGGAAAGGGATTATTGGCATCGGCCACCACCGCCAGGTAGCGCACCGGCTGGCCGGCCAACTCGGCATCGGCCACCAGCAGCGAGGTGGGCAGCCCGGCGACGGGCGCCGCCGCGCCAGCCAGGGCGTGAAACCAGCTGCGACCGCGTTGTTCGATAGTGCTGCTCATGGCTGCTCTCCTTGATAGGCGCGGCGCACGGCAGCGGCATCGGCTTGACTGGAGGTGTCGACGCCCCGCAGGCGTTCGAGGAACCAGGCATGCCGGCGGCTGCGCTGCAGCGCCGGCTTGCCCCGGGCGAACAGCGCGAGCAGTTTCCCACGGATCTGCTCGACATCGTCGGCCACATAGGCATCCACCAGGCCACTGGCATTGCGCTGCTCGCCGCCCGTCAGGCTCCAGATGAAGGGCCGGTCGCGCGAGTCGTATTCGTCGATGCCGGCCTCCTGCTCGATCACCTGCGGACCGTTGAGGCCTAGGCGCGCCTCGCGGGTGACCAGCAGGTAGCTGCACAACCCGGCGGCGATGGACATGCCGCCGAAGCAGCCGACCGGTCCGGCGATCAGGGCGATCACCGGCTGGTACTGGCGCAGCTCGACGATGGCCGCCTGGATTTCGGCGATGGCG
>JAKFCL010000279.1:0-3008 GCA_036676665.1 Arenimonas sp.
ACGATGGGGAGCCTGACAACAGGCGCTTGCACCCGGAGAGAAGACAATGGCTAAGAAAGTAGTTGGTTACATCAAGCTGCAGGTGAAGGCCGGCCAGGCCAACCCCTCGCCGCCGGTCGGTCCTGCGCTGGGTCAGCGCGGCCTGAACATCATGGAGTTCTGCAAGGCGTTCAATGCCGCGACCTCCAAGCTGGAGCCGGGCCTGCCGACGCCGGTGATCATCACCGCGTATTCGGACCGCACGTTCACCTTCATCACCAAGAGCACGCCGGCGACGGTGCTGCTGAAGAAGGCTGCCGGCCTGACCTCGGGCTCCAAGCGCCCGAACACCGAGAAGGTGGGCAAGGTCACCCGCAAGCAGCTGGAAGACATCTGCAAGGCGAAGGAAGCCGACCTGACGGCCGCTTCGCTGGACGCCGCGGTGCGCACCATTGCCGGTAGCGCCCGCAGCATGGGTCTCGTGGTGGAGGGCTAAGACATGGCGAATATCTCGAAGCGTTACAAGGCCCTCGCGTCCCAGGTCACCCCGGGCAAGGCCTATTCCCTGGACGAAGCCCTGAAGCTGATCCAGTCCAATTCCAAGACCAAGTTCGTCGAGTCCGTGGACGTCGCCGTCCGCCTCGGCGTCGACGCCAAGAAGTCCGACCAGCAGGTGCGCGGCTCCACCGTGCTGCCCGCCGGCACCGGCAAGTCGGTCCGCGTCGCCGTGTTCTGCCCCCCGGGCGCCAAGGCCGACGAAGCCCTGGCCGCCGGTGCGGAAGTGGTCGGCATGGACGAACTGGCCGAGAAGATGCTGGCCGGCGACCTCAACTACGACGTCGTGATCGCCACGCCGGACGCGATGCGCGTCGTCGGCAAGCTGGGCCAGGTGCTCGGCCCGCGCGGCCTGATGCCGAACCCGAAGGTCGGCACCGTTTCGCCCGACGCCGCCGGCGCCGTGCGCAACGCCAAGGCCGGTCAGGTGCGCTACCGCACCGACAAGGCCGGCATCATCCACTGCACGATCGGCAAGGCGAGCTTCGAGGCCGAGGCCCTGAAGAACAACCTGCACGCGCTGCTGGGCGACCTGGTGAAGGCCAAGCCGGCTTCCGCCAAGGGCCAGTACCTGCAGAAGATCTCGCTGAGCTCGACGATGGGCGTGGGCGTGGTCGTCGACCCGTCCTCGCTGTCGCTGGCGAAGTAAGGAACAACACGGCCGGGAGTGTCGCCCCGGCCGGAAGATTTTGAAGGCGGCGTCCGCGGAAACCTCCGCGGCGCGGCCATCAAAGACCGCAGGTGCGGTCAGCGCGTGACGACGTCGGGCAGGGATGCACGACTGGCATGGAATCGCCGTCGCCACTAGCGGGATCGCTTAATCCGTACTTCTGACGAAGTCGGGCCTGCGCAGATGGTGCCGCCTTCCGGAATTCTCTGGAACGGCCACCACCGGGACGCTCCGCGTCCCCGGCGCCGAGGGAACGGCGTCGCCTCATACCGTCCGCGGCAGGAGCCGCAGCCGGAAGTCCAATTGGAGGAGTGCTAATGGCTCTCAAACTGTCCCAAAAGCAGGAAGTCGTCGCGGAGCTGGCCGATGTGGCCGGCAAGGCGAGCTCCCTGGTCGCCGCCGAATACGCGGGCGTCACGGTCGCGCAGATGACCGCGATGCGCAAGAAGGCGCGCGAAACCGGCGTGTTCCTCAAGGTAGCGAAGAACACCCTGGCGACCCGCGCCGTTGCAGGCACGGATTACGAAGGCACGCGCGACGCCCTCGTCGGCCCGCTGCTCTACGCGTTCTCGATGGAAGACCCCGGCGCCGCCGGTCGTCTGATCAAGGAGTTCTCGAAGGGCAACGACAAGCTGAAGGCGAAGGTCGTTTCCATCGGCGGCAAGCATCTCGACGGTTCGCACCTCGAAGTGCTGGCGTCGCTGCCGACCCGCGAACAGGCCCTGGCCATGCTGGCCCGCGTCCTGGCCGAGCCGGCGACGATGTTCGCCCGCGCGGTGCGTGCCGTGGCCGACCAGCAGGGTGGTGGCGAAGCCGCCCCCGAAGCTGCCGTCGAGCCCGTCGCCGAACCCGCCTGACCGCTTCGTTCCCGCGATTCAACGCAAACCATTCCAGATAATTATCCAGAGGTAATCCAAATGTCCCTTTCCAACGAGCAGATCGTCGAAGCCGTCGCCGGCAAGACCCTGATGGAAGTGATGGAGCTGGTCAAGGCCATCGAAGAGAAGTTCGGCGTCACCGCCGCGGCCCCGGTCATGATGGCCGGCCCGGCCGTCGCCGCCGCCCCGGTCGAAGAGCAGACCGAGTTCACGGTCGTCCTGAAGGCCGCCGGCGAGAAGAAGGTCGAGGTCATCAAGGCCGTCCGTGCCATCACCGGCCTGGGCCTGAAGGAAGCCAAGGACCTCGTCGAGGCCACTGGCGTCGTGAAGGACGCCGTGTCGAAGGACGACGCCGCGAAGTTCAAGAAGGACCTCGAAGCCGCGGGTGCCACGGTCGAAGTCAAGTAAGCGTCGCATTGAGTCGCCGGACCGTACTGGCGACCACCTGAGGCTGGGGGCGAAAGCCCCCGGCCTTTGGCCGTTCCACGGGAACGGCGACAGCAACACGCAACGATTCCGAGTTGCCAGTTGGAAGTAGCGGGAGAAGGCGTGCTGGTGCCGGCAATACCAGCGACTTCCCACTGGCAGTTTGATGTTCCCCCCGGGCCGCGGACGCGCGACCCCAGATACCCGAGGCGGTAGCTCACCATGACGTACTCCTTCACCGAAAAGAAGCGTATCCGCAAGGACTTCGGCAAGCGCCGGCAGGTCCTCGAGGTCCCGTACCTGCTTGCCATCCAGATGGACTCGTACCGCGAGTTCCTGCAGGACGGCGCGGTCGGCACCAAGCGCGAAGACCGCGGCCTGCATGCCGCCCTGAAGTCGGTGTTCCCGATCGTCAGCTATTCCGGCAATGCCGCCCTTGAATACGTCAGCTACAAGCTCGGCGAGCCGCCGTTCGACGAGCGCGAGTGCCGCAACCGCGG
>JAKFCL010000280.1:0-2263 GCA_036676665.1 Arenimonas sp.
GCCATCGGCATCAAGCTGCTGCACGTCCCCTACAAGGGCAGCGCGCCGGCCATGAGCGACCTGATCGGCGGCCAGATCCCTTTCACGGTCGACACCGTGGCAGCATCGCTGCCTCAGCTGAAGGCGGGCAAGATCAAGGCCATCGCCGTTACGGGCGCCACGCGCACCACGCAGCTACCCGACGTGCCGACGGTGGCGGAAAGCGGCTTCCCGGGTTTTTCCGCCGACTCCTGGCTGGCGGTCGTCGCGCCGCGCGGCTTGCCGGTCGATGCGAAGGCCAGGTTGCAAAAGGCACTGGCCGAAACCATGGCCGACGCGGAGATCCGCGACAAGCTCATCGCCAACGGGCTGCAGCCCGCGTACGAGCCCGCTGCCGCCGTGGCGGCGCGGATCGAAGACGAGCTGCCGCGCATGCGCGCCTTGGCGCAGCGCGCGAACATCCGGGCGGAATGAGGAATGAATAGCGCAACCAATGACAGCCTGGCCGTCCTGTCCGCCGTCGAACTGAGGCGGCTGATCGAGATCAGGAAAATTTCGCCGGTCGAGCTGCTCGAAGCCTGCATCGCGCGCATCGAGGCGGTGAATCCCTTCGTCAACGCCGTCACGGCTACCTGCTTCGAGCGCGCACGCAGCGAGGCCAGGGCCGCCGAACGCGCCGTGCTCGAAGGCCGCCCGCTGGGCCTGCTGCACGGCCTGCCGATGGGCGTGAAAGACCTGGAGGCGACGGAGGGCCTGCTCACCACCCTGGGCTCGCCGCTGTACCGCGACCATGTGCCCACGGCCGACAACGTGCTTGTGGCGCGCTTGCGCGCAGCCGGCGCGATCGTGGTCGGAAAGACCAACGTGCCCGAGCTGGGCGCCGGCGCGAACACCCGCAACGCGGTCTGGGGCGCCACCGGCAACCCCTTCGACCCGAGACTCAACGCGGGCGGCTCCTCGGGTGGCTCGGCCGCGGCGCTGGCTTGCGACATGCTTCCGGTGTGCACGGGCTCCGACACAGGCGGGTCGCTGCGCATTCCGGCGGCCCTGTGCGGTGTGGTGGGTTTTCGGCCCTCGCCGGGCGTGGTGCCGAGTTCGCGCAAGCTGCTCGGCTGGACGCCGATCTCGGTGGTCGGGCCGATGGGGCGCAGCGTCGCCGACGCCTGCCTGCAACTGGCGGCATCGGCCGGCCCATCCGTGGGCGACCCGCTCAGCTACCCGGTGGACCCAGCCGGTTTCCTGGATCCGCCGGCGGTGGACCTCGGGGCCTTGCGTGTGGGCTGGACCGAGGACTTCGGCGCCTGCGACGTTGACGCTTCGATCCGCGGAGTCTTTCGCCGCAAGATCGCTTCGATGAAGCATCTGTTCCGCAGTTGCGACGAGGTGAAGTTCAAGTTGGGCGATGTGCACCGCTGCTTCGACGTGCTGCGCGCCGAGGCTTTCGTCGCTGGCACGCGCGATGCCTATGAACGCGATCCGGCAAGTCTCGGCCCCAACACGCGGGCCAACTTCGAAATCGGTGCCGCGATGAGCCTGCTCGACAGTGCCTGGGCGCAGGCAGAACAGACGCGCATCCTCGCGCGCTTCCATGCCGTGATGGCCGGCTGCGACCTGATCCTTGCGCCGACCACGCCGGTATCGCCTTTCCCCTGGACCACGCTGTATGCCGACACGGTCGACGGCCAAGCCCAAAGCAACTACTACCGCTGGCTGGCGCTGACCTATGTGGTCACGCTGACCACCTTGCCGGCTCTCAGCCTGCCGTGCGGACTCGACCACGCGGGCATGCCGTTCGGGCTGCAGCTGATCGGCCGCTTCCGCGCAGACCATCACGTGCTTGGGGTCGCCGCGGCGCTGGAGCAGGCCTTTTCCAAGTCCGACGAGCTGCGGCGGCCACGTCCCGCGCTCGACCGCCTGCGCTCCGTCGAGCCCGCCCTGACCTCGATCGTGACGGCGCCTCCCGTTCTTGGCGGTGGCGCCGGCGCTGGCGGCGCAGCGGCCCCGACGTCGGCGGCCTGAAACTGATACGGCACTCAGCCGGGAACCGTCCAGGGCTCATGCGAACTGGTACAGCCTTGCCGGGGTGTCCACCAGAATGCGATGGCGGGCCGCCTCGTCGGGTACGACTTCGGACAGCAAATCGATCAAATGGGCGTCGTCTGGATAGCCTTTGTCTTTTTCGGTGGGGTGCGGCCAGTCGCTTCCCCAGACCACACGTTCGGGCGCTTCCTGGGCATAGAGGGTAGCCACTTGCACGCTGTCTGAATAGGACGGGTAGCCGACG
>JAKFCL010000281.1:0-2061 GCA_036676665.1 Arenimonas sp.
GTCACGCGTCGCGGCTCATTCGCGGTCCCAGGCGGCGGCGCTGCGCTGGCGCTTCACCGTCGCGCGGTCGCGCTTGGCGCCGAGGCGGCGCTCCTTCGCACCCTTGGTCGGCTTGGTGGCGACACGCTTCTTCGGCGCCACGGTCGCCGCGGCGATCAGCGCGGCGAGGCGGTCGCGCGCGTCCTCGCGGTTGCGGTCCTGCGTGCGGAAGCGCTGCGCGCTGAGCACCAGCACGCCGTCGTCGGTGATGCGGCGGTCGCGCCGTGCCAGCAGCCGCTCGCGCACCGGCTCGGGCAGCGACGGCGACCGCCCGATGTCGAAACGCAGCTCCACCGCCGTCGAGACCTTGTTGACGTTCTGCCCGCCCGGCCCCGCCGAACGCACGAAGCGTTCGACCAGTTCCTGGTCGGGAATGGCGATGGCGGGGGTGATCTGAAGCATCCTCGGATTCTACCGATTGGCCGGTGAGTTCGGAGTCTGGAGTCGGGACTACAATGCCCGCCCCATGACCGGCCTCAACCCCCCCCAGCAACTCGCCGTCGAATACGTCGCCGGCCCCCTGCTCGTGCTCGCCGGCGCGGGCAGCGGCAAGACGCGCGTGATCACCGAGAAGATCGCCCACCTGGTCGCCACCGGCCGGCACGAGGCGCGCCACATCGCCGCGATCACCTTCACCAACAAGGCCGCCCGCGAGATGCGCGAGCGTGTCGCCCGGCGCGTCCGCGGCGAGGCCGGCGACGCGCTGATGATCAGCACGTTCCATTCGCTCGGGCTGCGCTTCCTGCAGATCGAGCACGAGCGGGCGAAGCTGCGTCGCGGCTTCTCGATCTTCGACGGCGACGACCAGATGGCGATCATCAAGGACCTGGCCACGCCGGGCCTGAAGAACGACGCGCTGTATTCGCTGCAGAACCTGATCAGCGCCGCCAAGAACGCCGCGCTGACGCCCGACCAGGCCGCCGAGGCCGCGCGCTCGGCGCGCGAGCGCGAGGCCGCCGACCTTTACGCGCGTTACCAGGCGCGGCTGCAGGCCTACAACGCGGTCGACTTCGACGACCTGATCCGCCTGCCGCTGGGCCTGCTGGAGGCCGAGCCCGACCTCGCCGCCGGCTGGCGCGAGCGCATCCGCTACCTGCTGGTCGACGAATGCCAGGACACCAACGGCGCCCAGTACCGCCTGCTCAAGCAGCTGGCCGGCCCGAAGGGAAACATGACCTGCGTCGGCGACGACGACCAGAGCATCTACGCCTGGCGCGGCGCGCAGCCGGAAAACCTCGACCAGCTGGCCACCGACTACCCGTCGCTGAAGGTCATCAAGCTCGAGCAGAACTATCGTTGTTCCGGCCGCATCCTGCGCTGCGCGAACACGCTGATCGCGAAGAACCCGCACGCCCACCTGAAGCAGCTGTGGAGCCAGCACGGCGACGGCGAGCCGGTGCGTGTCTGGGCGTGCAAGACCAACGAGCACGAGGCCGAGCGCGTCGCCGCCGAGATCCACTACCTCAACCAGGGCAAGGAAATCCCCTGGGGCGAGTTCGCGATCCTGTTCCGCGGCAACCACCAGTCGCGGCCGCTGGAAAAGGCGCTGCAGCTGCTGCGCATTCCCTACCACCTGACCGGCGGCACGAAGTTCCTGGACCGCGCCGAGGTCAAGGACGCGCTGTGCTGGCTGCAGGTGCTGGCCAACCCGCAGAACGACGCCGCGTTCCTGCGCGCGATCGCCTCGCCCAAGCGCGAGGTCGGCGCGACGACGCTCGAGAAGCTCGCGGCGATGGCGCAGGCCGCCGGCATGCCGCTGGCGGCGGCGGCCGGGCAGATCGGCTTCCTGAAGCAGCTCACGCCGCGGGCGGCGGCCGGGCTGGACGAGTTCAACCGCATCGTCGAAAGCCTGCGCGACGAGGCGGAGACACTGACACCGGCCGAGCTCGTGCCGCGCCTGGTCGAACGCAGCGGCCTGCTGGCGATGCTGCGCAGCGAGTGCAGGGACGACGCCTCGTTCCAGCGCCGCAAGGCCAACCTGGACGAACTGGCCTCGTGGTTCGAAGGTGCGCGCGGCGGCGG
>JAKFCL010000282.1:0-14708 GCA_036676665.1 Arenimonas sp.
TCGGAGTTCATCGACCGCGCCCTGCGCCAGGCCGTGACCCGCGAGAGCGCCAAGCTCGAGAACGGCCTGACCTGGCTCGCCACCGTCGGTGCGACCGCGCCGTTCGTCGGCCTGCTCGGCACCGTCTGGGGCATCTACGGCGCGCTGATCAAGATCGGTGCCACCGGCCAGGCGTCCATCGACGCGGTCGCCGGCCCGGTCGGCGAGGCGCTGATCATGACCGCCCTCGGCCTGTTCGTCGCGATCCCGGCCGTGCTTGCGTACAACGCGTTCGTTCGCGCCAACCGCAACACGTACTCGAAGTTCGACACCTTCGCGCACGACCTGCACGACTTCTTCGCCACCGGTTCGCGCGTCGGCGACATGCCGGCCAAGCGCTGAGCGGCGAGTAGCAACCAGGGAGCCTGACCATGGCCTTTTCCAACAACTCCTCGGGCGGCGGCCCGATGGCCGACATCAACGTCACGCCCCTCGTGGACGTGATGCTGGTGCTGCTGATCATCTTCATGATCACGGCCCCGCTGATGTCGCACAAGGTCAAGGTCGAGTTGCCGCAGGCGACGCTCGACGAGAAGCCGAAGATCGACCAGCCGCCGATCACGCTCGCCGTGCAGGCCAACGGTCGCGTCTACTGGAACGACGAAGCGGTGACCAACGACATGCTCGAGGCGCGCCTGGCCATCCTGGCCCAGCGCACGCCGCAGCCGCAGGTCGACATCCGTGCCGACAACATCACCAAGTACGCCGTCATCGCCGAAGTGGTGAAGAAGGCGCGCATGGCCGGCATCCGCAAGATCGGCTTCGTGTCGACCCCCGAGCGCGGCTGAGGAGATAACGCATGGCCTTTACCTCGAACTCCGGCGGCGGCCCGATGGCCGACATCAACGTGACGCCCCTCGTGGACGTCATGCTGGTGCTGCTCATCATCTTCATGGTCACCGCGCCGGCGCTGTCCTACCAGATCCAGGTCGACCTGCCGCAGCGGACGTCCAATCCGCCGCCGCCGCCGAAGGATCCGCCGGAACCGATCCGCCTGCGGGTCGATGCCGGCGGCACCGTCACCTGGAACAACTCGCCGATTCCGATCTCGGTGCTGCAGTCTTCCCTCGAAGTCGAAGCGGAGCGCAATCCGCAGCCGACCCTCGAGATCGAGACCGACCCCGAGGCCGAGTACGAAACCCTTGCCAAGGTCCTGTCCCGGGCCAAGAACTCCGGCATGGAAAAGATCGCTTTCGTGGATCCGGGCGCCTGATCGCCCCGCTTCCCGCACCTGCAGCAGCGCCGCCTCCGGGCGGCGTTTTTTTTGCCCGCGGCACTTGCATACGCCAGCGTACAGGTATGGGATGGAGGCGCCCCCAACGAAAAGGAGCGCGCCATGGCCTTCGCTGCCGCACGATCCCAGGACACGATGGCGGACATCAACATCACGCCGCTGGTGGACGTGATGCTGGTGCTGCTGGTGATCTTCATGGTGACCGCACCGATGCTCGACTTCCGCATCGGCATGACCCTGCCCCAGCACACGCCGCCGCCGCCGACCGTGCCCGAGACGGTCAGGCTGCAGGTCGATCCGGGCGACATGTTCCTGATGGACGGGATCGCATTGACGCCGGCACAGCTGGAGCGGGCGCTGGCGGACTGGCGCGGCCGGCAGCCGGATGGCGTGCTGAAGATCGACGTCAGCCCGGACGCCGACTACCAGTCCGCAGCGACGGCGATGGCCGCGGCGAACCGGGCCGGCATCGAAAATGTCGGCCTGGTGGAGCACTGACGCCTGACCGCCAGCCGTGCGCCGCCCGGCATGGCGGCCCGGCCCCGATCCGCGGGCCCTCTGCCTCAGCAGGCCGGGGCCCGCACCCCGGCGATGATCCGCAGATAGGCCCGCACCGTCGCATCGAGCCCGGCATACAGCGCCTCGCCGATCAGCGCGTGGCCGATCGACACCTCCAGCACCCCCGGCACGCCGGCCAGGAATGCGCCGAGGTTGGCCTGGCTCAGGTCGTGCCCGGCATTGACCCCCAGACCGGCCCGCTGGGCGCGCCGGGCGGTATCCGCGCACAACGCCAGCGCCGCGCCGGGGTCCCCGGCCGCGAACGCTTCGGCATACGGCCCGGTGTAGAGCTCGATCCGGTCCGCACCGAGGTCCGCGGCGCGCTCCAGCGCCGGCGCACCCGCGTCCATGAAGAGCGACACCCGCGTCCCCAGCGCCTTCAGCTCGGCGACCAGCGGCCGAAGCCGCCCGGCGTCGCGTTCGAGGTCGAAGCCGTGGTCCGACGTCAACTGCCCATCGCCATCGGGCACCAGCGTCGCCTGCTGCGGACGCACCCGCTCCACGAGCGCAAGGAAGCCCGGGTATCCCTCCCGCGGTGGGGCGAACGGGTTCCCCTCCAGGTTGAACTCGACGCGACCGGCCGTCAGGCGCGCCAGCGCCAGCACGTCCCCGGTGCGGACATGGCGCTGGTCGGGCCGCGGATGCACGGTGATGCCACCGGCCCCGGCGGCGATGGCCGCGGCCGCGGCCGCCCCGACGTCGGGCTCGGAACCGCCGCGGGAATTGCGCAGCACGGCCACCTTGTTGATGTTGACGCTGAGGACGGTCATGCCGGGAAGCCTAACCCGGTGCCCGACCGTTCGGAAATGCGCGGCTCACCCCATTCACGGTCGGCCTTTGGAGGATAATCACGGCATGCTCATCCGCAGCCTGACCGGCCTCGCCATCCTCGTCCTTTCGACCCTGGCGTGCCCGTCGGCGGACGCGAGGGCGATCACCGGCGCGCCGCTGCTGCGCCATTACGGCGTTGAACAGACCCAGACCGCCCCGGGCCACCTGGCCCTGGCGTCGGCCGCGGATGGCACGCTGCTGGTGGGCAACATCGAAGGCGTGCTGCAGTTCGACGGCGTCGACTGGCGATTGATGAAGATGCCCGGCCGCTCGCCCGCCCGCGCCCTGGGCACCGGCGCCGACGGCAACACCTACGTCGGCGGCTACGACACGTTCGGCCGCCTCGCGAAGAACCGCGACGGCGAATTCGTCTACGAGGAACTGATGACGCGCGCCGGGCTGCGCGGCGGCCAGCGCCATGTCGGCATCGTCTGGGAAGTACTGCCCACCAGCAAGGGCGTGTATTTCCACGCCGAACAGAACCTGCACTACCTGCCGTACGAAAACGGCGCCCCGCGCCGCTGGCCGCTGCCCGAAGGACTGCGCAGCTTCTACCTGGCCGACGACATGCTTTATGCGCGGGTGGAAGGCCGCGGCTTCTGCCGCTTCGACGACGGCGATTTCGTCGCCGAGCCCGGCGCCGCCGCATTCGCCAACCAGCCGCTGCCCGGCATCGTCGACCACGACGGCTGGATCATGCTCGTCGGCCGCGAAGGCCTGTACCGCGCCGACGCCCGCGGCATCACGCCGATTCCGGGGCCCGCCAGCCGGTTGATCGCCAGCAAGCGTGGTTACTCGGTGCAGGACCTGTCCGACGGCAGCTTCGCGGTCGGCACGCTCGACGGCGAACTGCTGCGCATCAGCGCCGACCTGGAGGTCCGCGAACAGATCGACCTGGGCGGATTCGGTCTGCTCGACATGGGCCTGGACCGGGAAGGCGGCCTGTGGGCCGCGACGGAAGGCGACCTGGTGCGCCTGACGCTGCCGTCGCCGTGGTCGTTCCTCGACGAAGCGCAGGGGCTCACCGGCAGCCCCACCGATTTCGAGTGGTACGACGAGTCGCTGTGGTTCACCTCGACCAATGGCATCACCCGCATAACGGCGGCCGAGGACGGCACGCTGCACGCCGAGCGGCTGCCATGGACGGACCTCGAAGCCCACTCCCTGCTCGCCGACGACGCCGGCATGCTGATCGGCCTGCGCGAGGGCCTGCTGGTGCTCGACCCCGGCCAGAAGACGCCGCGCACGCTGTTCAACGACGAATACAACGGCGTCTATTACGTGCTGCCCTCGCGGCATGACAAGACCCGCGCCTACGCGATCGCCGGCGACAAGATGCTGGTGGTCCTGCACGTGGACGGGCGCTGGCAGCTGGCGGCCGAGATCCCGTTGCAGGGCATCAGCGTCGTCGGTGTCGTCGAGGGTGACGCCGGCGAGATGTGGTTCGGCGACCGCCGCGGCCCGGTGCAGCGCTGGCGCATCGACCTCGCCACCCACGAAGTCACTCGCCGCGACGTGTACGGCGACGCCCAGGGCCTGGTGGTCGACGCCGACACCGGCACGTCGGTATACCGGCTGGACGACCGCATCCACGCGATCAGCGACGAAAGCGGCTTCCGCTTCGACGGCGAGCGTTTCGTCGAGGACAGCGCGCCGCCCATCACCCTGGTCGACCGCCCCTACGAGCTGCAGGTCGAGGAAACGCCGCTCGGCGCCTATGCCTTCACCACGCGCGAGCTCTGGCACCGGCCGGTGGCCGGCGGCGAGTGGCAGGAGGTCTTCCCCGGCAGCGAGGCGGTGCTCGGTTACACGTGGCTGCGGGTCAGTCACGACGGCGTCCTGCGCATCGCCACCTGGGGCGGGCTGCTGCAGTTCGATCCGCGCGAGCACGCGACGGCGCCGCAGCCGTTGCGACTGGGCATGGAAAGCGTGGTCGCGCGCAGCGCCGACGGCCAGATCATGCGGCTGCCCACCCGCAGCGACGGCAGTCCGGTGCTGGTGCCGCCGGGGCACAGCCTCAACCTGCGCTTCTCGATGATCAGCATGGAAAGCGGCGCCGAATTCCGCTACCTGCTGCACGGCGTCACCCCGGAATGGAGCGCGTGGACCGATCGCGACCTGTTCATCCGCGCCCTGCCCGCCGGCGACTACGGCCTGGAAGTACAGGCGCGCACGCGCAACGGCCGCCAGGCGGCGACGTTGAACTACCGTTTCCAGGTGCAGCGGCGCTGGTACGAACAGTGGTGGATGATCGGGCTCGGGCTGGTCGCCTTCGGCGCGCTGTCGGTGGCTTTCACGCTGTGGCTGATCCGCCGCCGCACCGAACGCTACCTGGCCGCCAACCGCCGCCTGGAGGCCCGCATCGCCGAACGCACGCGCGAGCTCGAGGACCTCAACCGCCAGCTGGCCGAACTGGTCACCGAGGACGCGCTGACCGGCGTCGCCAATCGCCGCGCGCTGGAAAGCGGCCTGCGCCGCGAATGGTTCCGATGCCTGGACCAGCGCCGTCCGCTGTCGGTGCTGATGATCGACGTCGACCACTTCAAGGCCTACAACGACGCGCACGGTCACCTCGAGGGCGACGTGCAGCTGCGCGGCATCGCCCAGCTCCTGCATGCCCAGCACGATCCGCAGCGCGAGCTGCTGGCCCGCTATGGCGGCGAGGAATTCGCCCTGCTGCTGCCGGGTGTGCACCAGCCGGAAGCCGCGCGTCGCGCGGAAGCCCTGCGCGCGGTGATTGCCGGCAGCGAGGCCGGCATGACCGTCAGTGTCGGTGTCGCGGGTGCCGTGCCCGACGTGCAGGCCGAACCCGACAGCCTGCTGCGGCGCGCCGATGCCGCGCTGTATGCGGCCAAGCGTGCGGGTCGCAACCGCGTACAGACCGACGGCGCCTGAGGGGCGCCGCCGGCCGGTGGTTCACCCGTGATCAGGGGCCGGTCAGGCCCGCTTGATCAGTCCGACGATGGCCAGCAGGATCACCGCGCCGATGAAGGCGGTGATGAACATGCCGATATCTCCGCCGAACGACACGCCAAGCTTCGGCAGGAGCCAGCCGCCGAGGAACGCGCCGACGACACCGACGACGATGTTGCCGATCACACCAAGGCCGCGGCCTTTCATGACGACACCGGCCAGCCAGCCGGCCAGCGCACCGATAAGAAGGAAGATCAAAAGGCTCATAGCGGGTTTCTCCTGGTTGGAGACCCGACGATACGGAGGCGCCAGTGCACGCCATGTGGATTCGTTCAGGGGGGTGAACCCGGCTCCGACGAGGAGGTGTTGCGCCGGGCCTCGGCCTGCTCACGCAGCCGGCGCAGCTCGTCCGGGCCCAGGATGTGGCTGACGTCGCGCGACTGGCTGGCGATCCGGGTCGACAGCCAGCCCAGGATCCAGGCGACCATGAAACCCAGCGCACCGGCCAGGAACACCAGCACGCCCCAGGTCGGCAGGGTGCGGATCATCGCCAGCCCCAGGCAGGCGATGGAGGCGATCAGATAGAGCCAGTGCATGGGACACCCCGCGGTCGGTTCGCCGCGAGTTTAGCCCAACGCCCGGCCACGTCCAGCCGCGCCCGCGGCGGTCAGAGCAGCGGCGACAGCAGGCGCGCCCAGGCTTCGCCCAGGCGCCGCCCGAGCGGCGGCGGCGGCCGGTCGCGGCGGATTTCCAGCGACTGGGCGAGGTTGCGTTCCATCTCCCTCTCCAGCGCCTCCGCCAGCCCCGGGTCGTTCAGCAGCAGGCTCAGCTCGAAGTTCAGGCGGAAACTGCGCTGGTCGAAATTGGCGCTGCCCAGCAGGCAGCTCGACTCGTCCACCAGCAGCGCCTTGCTGTGCAGCATCCGCGGCTGGAACTCGAACACGCGCACGCCGGCGGCCAGCAGCTCGTCGTAATACGAGCGCGCGGCGGCCGACACCACCACCGAGTCGCCCCGTGCCGGAACCACCAGGCGCACGTCCAGCCCGCGCAGCGCCGCCGACACCAGCGCCATGCGCGCCGCCTCGCCCGGCACGAAGTACGGCGTCACCAGCCATACCCGCCGTCCGGCCTGGTGGATCGCCTCGACCTGCAGGCGATGGATCGCTTCCCACGACGAGTCCGGCCCGGCCGGCACCACCTGCGCCAGGATCGTTCCCCGGGTGGCCTCCGGCCACAGGCGGGCGTCGCGCAGCGCCGTGCCGGTGGCGTAGACCCAGTCCTCGAGGAAGGCCAGCTGCAGCCAGCGCACCACTTCGCCTTCCAGGCGCAGGTGCAGGTCGTGGAACGCGTGCGGGTTGGAGCGCGGATCCTGGCTGTCGCTGATGTTGATGCCGCCGGTGAACGCGACGGTGCCATCCACGACGACCAGCTTGCGGTGGTTGCGCAGGTTCACCCGTGGCCGCCAGATGAACTTCAGCCGGGGCGGGTGGAACCAGGCGATGTCGGCGCCGGCGTCGCGCAGCGGGGCGAGGAAGGCGCGGTTGAGTCCGCTCGAGCCGATCGCGTCGAGCAGCAGCCGCACGCGCACGCCGGCCCGCGCGCGCTCGACCAGGGCGTCGCGCAGCGCGGTGCCGATCCGGTCGGGCTCGAAGATGTAGTACTCGACATGCAGGTGGTGCGTCGCCGCCGCCACCGCGGTCAGCAGCGCCTCGAACGTGCGGCCGCCGCCGACCAGCAGGTCGACGCGCGTGGCCGTGGAGGCCGCATAGCCGGTGGCCGCCTGGCCCAGCCGGGCGACCGTCGCGCAGTCCTCGTTCGCCACCGGCACCGGCGGCAGCGCCGAGGCCAGCGCATGCCGCGCCCGCGACCAGCGCTGCCGCTGCCGGCGGATCCGCTGCGGCCCGAGGAAGTGGTAGATCAGCAGCCCGAGCACCGGCAGCGCCGCCAGCGACAGCAGCCAGCTCAGCGTGGCGATCGGCTCGCGCTTCTGCAGCACGATCCACATCGCCAGCACGACGAGGTAAGCCACCCACAGCGCGATCAGCCAGGGTTTGAGCTCGGGCCACAGTTCACTGAAGGACATCGGACAACCTGCGCGTGGCGACGCCGCCATGATCGCACCTGACGGTGACGGTGACGGCGACGGTAACGGTGGCGGTGTGCCGGCGCCGCGTGCGCCCGGTTCAGAACAGCCGGCCCTGCGGCGAGGCGGCCCGGGGCGGCACGAAATGCGTCAGGTCCGGCGCCGGCATGCGGCCGTACCCCAGCCGGGCGTGCGCCTTGCGGAACCGCTGCGACAGCAGGTCCGCGAACGGGCCGGTGCCACGCATCCGGGTGCCGAAGCGGCTGTCGTAATCCTTGCCGCCGTGCATCTGCTGCAGCAGGCTCATCACGTGCGCGGCGCGCTCGGGATAGTGCAGGTCCAGCCACTCCCGCCACACGGCCTTGAGTTCATGCGGCAGCCGCAGCAGCACGTGGCCGGCGGAGCGTGCACCGGCCTGCCGGCAGGCGTCGAGGATGTGTTCGAGTTCGGCGTCGGTGATCATCGGGATCACCGGGGCCACCAGCACGCCGACCGGCACGCCGGCCTCGTGCAGGGCCCGGATCGTCTTCAGGCGCGTGTGCGGTGCGGCGGCACGCGGCTCGAGCTTCGCCGACAGCTTGTTGTCGAGCGTGGTCACGGACAGGTGCACGTTCACCAGCCCGCGGGCCGCCATCGGCGCCAGCAGGTCCAGGTCGCGGGCCACCAGCGCGCTCTTGGTGACGATGTGCACCGGATGCCCGCAGTCCGACAGCAGCTGCAGCAGGTCGCGGCTCAGCCCGTAGCGGCGCTCGATCGGCTGCCAGCCGTCGGTGTTGATGCCCAGCGCGATCGGCGACGGCGCGTAGCCGGGCTTGCCGAGTTCCTCGCGCAGGCGCTCGACCGCGTTGGTCTTGGCGAACAGCCGCGTCTCGAAGTCCAGCCCCGGCGACAGGTCCAGGTACGCGTGGCTGGGCCGCGCGAAGCAGTACACGCAGCCGTGCTCGCAGCCCCGGTACGGATTGATCGACTGCGAGAAGCCCACATCCGGCGACTGGTTGCGGCTGATGATCGTACGCGCGCGTTCCTCGGTGACCGTGGTTTCCGGCCGCGGCGCGCCGTCGCCGGTGTCCTCGTACACCGAGCTCCAGCCGTCGTCCTCGCCGACCGCGGTGCGCTTCTCGAAGCGTCCTGCGACGCGCGACGCGGCCCCGCGGCCCTTGATCGGCGCGGTCGGTTTGCGGGCATCGTCCATGCCGCCATTCTAGGCGGCGGGCGTCGCAGCGGCCGAGACGCCGGCTGAACGCGGCGGCGAAAACCGGCATGATTCGGCCACTGCCGCCTGGATCCACCAATGAACGACCACAGCCCGCTCCGCACCCTCCTGCGCTCCGCGACGGTGATCCCCGTTTACGCGCCGGCCAGCGTCGACGAGGGCGTGCAGGTCGCGCGGGCGCTGCTGCGCGGCGGCCTGCCGGTGATCGAGGTGACCTTGCGGACGCCGGCGGCGCTGGAGGCGATCGCGGCGATGGTCGCCGCCGTGCCCGACGCCGTGATCGGCGCCGGCACCGTGCTCGACGCCGCGCAGTTCGACGCGGCGACCCGGGCCGGTGCGAAGTTCATCGTCTCCCCGGGCGCGACGCCGAGGCTGCTGGCGGCCGCGGACGCGAACGGAACGCCGTTCCTGCCCGGGGTGCACACCGCCTCCGAACTGATGGCCGGGCTCGAGGCCGGTCTGGACACCTTCAAGTTCTTCCCGGCGGCGCCGGCGGGCGGGATCGCGATGCTGCAGGCGTTCGCCGGTCCGTTCGCGCACGTGCGCTTCTGCCCGACCGGCGGCATCTCGCCGGCCACGGCGCCCGACTTCCTCGCGCAGCCGAACGTGCTGTGCATCGGCGGCTCGTGGCTGACCCCGAAGGCGCTGCTCGCCGCCGCCGACTGGGGCGCAGTCGAGCACCTCGCCCGCGCCACCGCGACGCTGCGCGGCTAGCGCCCGCCGAAGATCTGTTCGGCGCGCTGGAACAGGATCCAGCTGGTGGCGATGTACTTGTCGCCGCCCTCGGGGCGGTTGCCGCGGTGGGTGTGCGTGAACGCGGCCGGCGCGATCAGCAGGCTGCCGGTCTTCGGCACGATCTTGCGCGACTGGTAGAGGAATTCGGTTTCGCCGGCCGCGAACGTGTCGTTGAGGTAGATCGTCCACAGCACGTGCCGGTGCAGCGTCTCGGCCGAGGCGTCCTTCGGGTACAGCTCGCAGTGCCAGTACGGGTAACCGCCCTGGCCGGCGGTGTAGCGCTGCAGGTTGATCGCGCCCGGGCGCATCACCGCCCGCACCATGTTCGCCAGCGATTCGTCGTCGAGCGTGTCGAAGTCCTCGGCGGCGATCCGGCGCAGCCCGCCCTGGCCGTCGGGCACCTGCAGCATCAGCGGCGCGATCAGCGCGTAGCGGTACTTGCGCAGGTAGGCCAGCAGGCCGGCGAACACGGCGTTGTTGAGCAGGTTCTCGACCTCGCGCCACGCCTGCTGGCCGCTGATCTGGATGTCGCGGCTGTCCTTGAGCTCGGGCAGCACGCCGCCGCCGACGCGGCCGGGCACCGCCGCGCCGCTCGCTTCGAACGCGGCGACGATCTGCGCGCAGGCAGTGGCGGGGATGGCGTTTTCGTAGACCTCGATGAAATCGTTCGTATCCATCCGTCCCCCGGCCCTCCCGCGGGGGAGGGCACTGCTCAGCCGGCGTCGTGCCGGGCGTGGTATTCGACCGCGGCGGCGACCTCGTTGCGCGAGCCCAGGAACACCGGCACGCGCTGGTGCAGGCCGGTCGGCTGCACGTCGAGCATGCGCTGGCGACCGGTGCTGGCGGCGCCGCCGGCCTGTTCGACGATGAAGCTCATCGGGTTGGCCTCGTACATCAGCCGCAGCTTGCCGCCCTTGTCGCGGCACTTGGCGTCCAGCGGATAGCTGAAGACGCCGCCGCGGGTCAGGATCCGGTGCACGTCGGCGACCATGCTGGCGACCCAGCGCATGTTGAAGTCCTTGCCGCGCGGGCCGTCCTTGCCGGCGAGCATGTCGCCGACCCAGGCCTGCACCGGCGCTTCCCAGTGCCGCTGGTTCGACACGTTGATCGCGAACTCCTTCGTGTCGGCCGGGATCTGCATGCCGCGCGTGGTCATCATGAAGCTGCCGATCTCGCGGTCGAGCGTGAACGCGTGCGTGCCGTGGCCCACCGTCAGCACCAGCATCGTGCTCGGTCCGTACGTCGTGTAGCCGGCGCAGACCTGGGTGTTGCCCGGCTGCAGGAAATCGCAGTCGCCGGGCGACGTGACGCCGTCCGGGCAGCGCAGCACCGAGAAGATCGTGCCGACGGAGATGTTGACGTCGATGTTGGAGCTGCCGTCGAGCGGATCGAACAGCAGCAGGTAGTTGCCGCGCTGGAACGCATCCGGGATCGCCTGGCTGTGGTCCATCTCCTCGGACGCCAGCCCGGCGAGGTGCCCGCCCCACGCGTTGGCTTCCAGCAGGATGTCGTTGCTGAGCACGTCGAGCTTCTTCTGCGCCTCGCCCTGGATGTTCATGCTCTGCGCGCCGGGCGTGCCGGCATCGCCGAGCACGCCGCCGAGCGCGCCCTTGCCGACGGCGATCGAGATCGACTTGCAGGCGCGCGCCACCACCTCGATCAGCAGGCGCAGGTCGGCGTTGATGCGGCCGGCGTGCTGCTCTTCGATCAGGTAGCGGGTCAGGGAAATGGGCTTCATCGGGCGGTCCGGTTCCAGGGGTCGCCCATTGTCGGAAAAAAACCGGGGTCGGAGTACGTTTTCCGGGCCTCGGGACGGCCCGGGCCGGAGGGTCGCGCCGAAAAACGACCTCCGACCCCTGTTTTTCACCCTGGGCGGGGCATCGGGCAGAATCGGGCCATGAACGTGCCGCCCGGCTTCGACTCCAGCACCCTGCTGTCCCTGGGCAGCGCCCTCGGCCTCGGGCTGCTGATCGGCGTGGTCCGCGAGCGGCGCAAGCCCGAGGTCGCGGTGGTCGCCGGCCTGCGCACGCACGCGCTGGTCGCGCTGGGAGGCGCGGTGGCGCTGTGGCTGGGCGTGGCGGCGTTCGTGGCGACGGTGCTGCTGGTCGGCGCCCTCAGCGCGTTGAGCTATCGCAACAGCCGCGACGAGGATCCGGGCCTGACCGGCGAGATCGCCCTGGTGGTGACCGCGCTGCTCGGCGGCCTGGCGCTGTCGGCGCCCGCGCTCGCCGGCGCGCTGGGCGTCGTCGTCGCGGCGCTGCTGTACGCCAAGGGCCCGCTGCACCGGCTCAGCCGCGACCTGATCAGCGAGAAGGAAGTGCGCGACGGCCTGCTGCTGCTGGCCTCGGCGCTGGTGGTGCTGCCGGTGCTGCCCGACCGCACGATCGGCCCGTACGACGTCTTCAACCCGGCCACGCTGTGGAAGCTGGTGGTGCTGGTGATGGCGATCAGCGCGCTCGGCCATGTCGCGCTGCGCGCGACCGGCAACCGCTGGGGCCTGGCCATCGCCGGTTTCTTCGCCGGTTATGTCTCGTCGACCGCCGCCACCGCCGGTTTCGGCCAGCGCGTGCGCGAGACGCCGGCGCTGCTGTCGTCGGCGATCGGCGCGACGATGCTCGCCAACCTGGCGTCGGTGACGCTGATCGTGCCGATCCTGCTGGCCGTGGCGCCTTCGCTGCTGCCGGCGCTCTGGCTGGAACTGGCGGCGGCCGGCGTCGTGCTGCTCGCGGGCGGCCTGCTCGGCATCCACCGCGGCGAACACGACGACGTGCCGGCGCCGACGGCGCAGACGCGCATGTTCCGGCTGACGCACGCGCTCCTGTTCGCCGCCGTCATCACGGTGGTGCTGTTCGTGTCGGCGGCGCTCGGCGACTGGCTCGGCCCGCGCGGCGCGATCACCGGTGCCGTCATCGCCGCGCTGGCCGAACTGCACGCCGCCGTTGCCACCGTCGGCAACCTCTTCGTCGGCGGTCGCATCGACGTGATGCAGGCGCGCTGGGCGCTGCTGGGCCTGATCGCCGCCAGCGCGCTCGCCAAGACCGTCGTCGCTTTCGCCAGCGGCGGCCCGCGCTTCGGCCTGCGGGTCGGCGCGGGGCTGTTCGCCGCGGCGGGCGCGGTGGCCGGCGTGCTGCTCCTGATGCCCAGCAGCTAGATGATGCGGAGGGTGATGGCCTTGAGCACCGCGCGGGTGCGATCGCGTGTGCCGAGCTTGTCGAGGATCTCGGACACGTAGTTCTTCACCGTGCCCTCGGACAGGAACACCGCCTTGGCGATCTCGCGATTGCTGTAGCCGCCGGCGAGCAGGCGCAGGATCGACACCTCGCGCTCGCTGAAGGTGTCGGTGGGCGCGGTCTGGTCGCGGTAGGCGAAGCGCGCGCGCACCGGGTCGGTCGACACCGGCGCCAGCAGCGTCTCGCCGGCGGCGACGCGCAGCACGGCGTCGTGCAGGTCCTCCGGCGAGGCGTCCTTCAGCAGGAAACCCTGGGCGCCGGCCTCGGCGGCGCGCAGCGGCAGCGCGTCGTCGTCGAAGGTCGTCAGCAGCACCACCGGCGTGGCGATGCCGCGCTCGCGCAGCGTCCGCACCAGGCCGAAGCCGTCCAGGCCCGGCATGCGGATGTCCGACAGGATCACGTCGACGGGCGTGTCGGCCAGGCCGGCCAGCAAGGCTTCGCCGTCCCCGGCTTCCAGCACCACGTCCAGCCGCGCGAAGCCCGCCAGCAGCGCCTTCAGGCCGCTGCGCACCAGCGCCTGGTCGTCGGCCAGCGCGATGCGGACGGGTCTGGCGGCGGGAGCCTGCGTGCTCATGCGGCCGCCGGCAGCCAGGCCAGCAGGTGCACGCCGCCGGTGTCGGTGCGCTGCACGTCGAGGCCGCCGCCGACCGCCTCGAGGCGCTCGCGCATGCCGCTCAGGCCGTTGCCGGCGCGCAGTTCGCCGTGGCCGCGGCCGTCGTCGCGGATGTCCAGGCGCAGCTCGGCGCCGTCGCGGCGCAGCACCACCCACAGGTTCTGGGCCTGCGAATGCCGCACGGCGTTGGTCAGGCCTTCCTGCACCGCCCGCAGCACCGCTTCGGCCTGGGCGATCGAGCCGACCAGCGCGTCCGGGGCGATGTCCAGGTGCATGCGCGGCCGCGGGAACGGGCGCGCGAGCAGCGCGATCGCCTCGCCCAGGTCCAGGCCGTCGTGCACGCGCATCTGCGCGACGACGCCGCGGATGTCGGCCAGCAGTTCGTCGGCCAGGCGCGCGCACAGCACCACCTGGGCGTCGCCGGCCAGGCGCGGGTCGCGCGCCAGCGCGGCGAGGTTGAGCTTGAGCGCGGTGAGCTTGTGCCCGGCGACGTCGTGCAGCTCGCGCGACAGCCGCAGGCGTTCGCTGTCGCGGGCGCTCTCGGCGAGCAGCGAGCGCGTCGCCAGCAGGTCGGCGTTGGTGGTGGCCAGTTCGTCGCGCGCGCGTTCGGCGGTCTGGGCGAACCACGCGGTCAGCGTCGCGAAGCCCTGGAAGCTGGCATGCATGATCGTCGAGATCAGCGGCGAGTTCAGGTCCCACACGTTGCGGTAGACCAGGAACAGCCCGATGTTGATCGCCAGCATCATCGCCAGCGTGGCCCGCGGGCTCCAGACGTGCACGATCTGGATCGCGCACAGGATCACCAGGATCGGCAGCGCGCTGCTGCGCGCCAGCGCCATCAGCACGAACGTCAGCGCGACCTGCGCCAGCACGAGCGTGCGGGCCAGCCAGACCGGCAGGTCCTCGCGCGAGGTGACCGCCGCGAACAGCGCCAGGAAGACCAGGTGCAGCCCGCCCAGAAGCAGCGGCGACACCGGGCCGGGCAGCCAGTCCGGCGGCGACCAGGTCGTGTACAGCAGTTCGTAGCCGATCGCCGCCCACGCCACGTAGCCGGCGATGTTCAACGGAGACAGCAGGCCCTTGCGCGGATCGCTCATGCCGCCAGCTTGGGCCGGCGGCGGCGCCGGCTCAACCCCGCCGGCGCAGAAAGTGACTTCCGGCACCGAGCGGCGATGACCGCCGGCACCTGTCCGCCCGCGGCGGCGCCGCGAGACTGGCACCCTGCCTGGGAGAACCACCATGAGCCTGTACTCCGCCAT
>JAKFCL010000283.1:0-2121 GCA_036676665.1 Arenimonas sp.
TTCCTGCAGAACGTCTACCGCCTCTACCCGGAAGACCGTTTCCACACGCTGATCAAGGAAGCCTGCGCGCAGCATGGCGACGACGAGGCGGTCTACCGCCAACTCCAGCACAAGCTGCCCGGGATCAAGCCCTTTCTCGCCGACCTGTTCTATGCCCTGCCCTCGCTCGCGAAGCAGAAGAAGGAGATGGCACGGCAGACGGTCGATATCCTCGGCGGGCGGCGGCGATTCGACGGCTACGTCGAGATCGGCACGACCGGGCGCTATGTGCGCAGCCTGCAGAAGGCGCTGGAACTGGGCGGCGACGTGGTGATCGTCAACGACGTCGCGCCGGGCAATTCGCCCGTCGACATCGTCGAGCGCGGCCAGCTCGGCAAGGTCGGCCGCTTCCACCCGATGGATTACCGCGCCATCCCGCCGGAGGCGGTCGCCGACTCGAGCGTGGACCTGGTCAGCTGCTACATCGGCCTGCACCACTGCCCGCCGGCAACGCTCGACGAATTCGTCGCATCGATCGCCCGGATGCTGCGGCCGGGCGGCGTGTTCATCCTGCGCGACCACGACGTCGACTCGCCGGACATGGACGCGTTCGTGTCGCTGGCGCATACGGTGTTCAATGCCGGCCTCGGCGTCGACTGGGCGGTCAACCAGGCCGAACTCCGCCACTTCGCGCCTCTGCAGCGCTGGATCGATCTGCTGGCCGCGCACGGCCTGCGCGACACCGGCCAGCGCCTGCTGCAGGCCAACGATCCGTCGATCAACACGCTGCTCGCCTTCACGAAGGCCTGAGGATCCCGCCATGCCGCTTCGTGCCCGCCTCGGCGCCTGCCTGCTGCTCCTCCTCCTGCCGTGGCTCCTGCACGCCGAGGAGACGGTGACGCCGGCGGCCGACCGCCGCGCCGAGGACCAGACGTTCCTGACGTATCCGGAGTGGTTCCTGGTCTTCAGCCCGGAGGAATACGCCGCGTACCTCGAGGACGACGGCCGTCCCAGCGAATTCCCGTGGCTCGGCCACCTGCGGCAGTTCTGGCAGGCCTATGGCGCCCTGAGCGAATACACCGCCGCACGCTACCCGCACAACGGCGAATACCACACGATGATCCGCGTGATCGGCGTCAGCACGAGCGTGGAATACGGCGTGCGCGGCGCCTACGAGCTGCTGATCGGCCGGGTGACCGAACTCGCGCGCGGCGACGCGCCGACGCCGGAAGACCGGTTTTCCGCCGCATATGCGCGCGACTACGTCGATTTCCTCGACCTGCGTCCCTGGTACGAGTTCGACTTCGCCTCCCGGCTCGGGGCGTTGTGGGCCGGGACGCCGTGGTTCGGCCCCGACATGCTGCGCAAATGGGAGCGGCGCTACCTGCTGACCTCCGAGCTGGCCGCCAAGGCGATTTACGCGAAGCTGATCGGGTTCGGCGCGGCGTCCAGTTTCGAAAAGCCCGTTCCCGAGACGGTCGTGCTGGTCTCGGGCCTGCCTGCGGACGCGTCGCTGCCACCGGACGTGACGCGCCGGCTCACCCTGGCCGACGGCCGGCAGCTGCTGTCGCTGCCGCGATACGGTCCCTTCACCTCGCGCGCGGCCGCGCTGGTGCGGCAGGGCGCCGACTTCGTCGAGATCGCCGGCAACCGCGACAACATCCTCGTCACCGGGCTGGCGGTCCCGGGGGCCCGGATCCGGCACGACGTGATGTTCCGGCAGCCGATCCTGACCGGCCCCGGCCGATACGAGCGCATCGCCGTGGTCGTGCCGGTGGCCGACCTCGACACGGTGCTGCTCGAGTTCGCGGAAGGGCCCGTCGAGATGGAGCACATCTACGACTACTGAAGCGGCGTTCAGCTCCGGCCTTGTGAGCGCGGGCGCCGGGCCCCATACTTCGGGCATCGGTAGATAAGCGTTTCCGACGATTCCGGGGGTGTCCTGGCTTCGACGGGGGTTGCAAAGTCGACTGGTGCATGCCGAGGGGGTAGCTTTCCTCGTTAATCCAGCTGCAAAACTTAGTTGCCAACGACGACAACTACGCTCTCGCCGCTTAAGGCGTAAGCCCCGAACCCACTTGTGCCCGTGCTCGTGGATGTAGGGTCATTATCACGGAACAGCTGCCGGCGGCGACCCGCCAA
>JAKFCL010000284.1:0-3842 GCA_036676665.1 Arenimonas sp.
CGCCGTCGCCGCCTCGTCGCTGCTGCTCGCCGCGCCGCTGGTGCTGCTGTCGCCGAGCTCGGATTTCCGCTACCTGCTGTGGTCCGTGCTGGCCGCGCTGCTGGCGACGCTGCTGTGGTTCGCCCCGACTCCGGAGGTTCGTGATGCGTGACCTGCTCTTCGCCAGCCTGCTCTGCACCGCCCTGCCGGCGCAGGCGATCACGCCGCAGCAGCTCGACGATCTCACCGCCGGCGTCAGCGCCGACGTGGTCGCGTGGCGGCGCGATTTCCACGAACACCCGGAGCTGGGCAACCACGAGGTGCGCACCGCCGCGAAGGTCGCCGCGCACCTGCGCGCGCTCGGCTTCGAGGACGTGCGCACCGGCCTGGCCCACACCGGCGTCAGCGGCGTGCTGCGCGGCGGCCGGCCGGGCCCGCGCATCGCGCTGCGCGCCGACATGGACGCGCTGCCGGTCACCGAGACCACCGGGCTGCCGTTCGCGTCGAAGGTGACCGGCACGTACCGCGGCCAGCCGGTCGGCGTGATGCATGCCTGCGGCCACGACGCGCACACGGCGATCCTGATGGGCGTCGCGCAGGCGCTGGCGTCGGTGCGCGAGCAGCTGCCCGGCGAGGTGATGGTCGTGTTCCAGCCGGCCGAGGAGGGCCCACCGGTCGCCGGCGAACCGTTCGGCGCCGCGCTGATGCTCAAGCGCGGCCTGTTCCGCGAGTTCGAGCCCGCGGCCGTGTATGGGCTGCACGTGTGGTCGTCGCTGCCGGCCGGCACCGTCGGTACGCGCAGCGGCCCGCTGATGGCCGCCGCCGACGAGTGGACGCTGGCGCTGACCGGCAAGCAGACGCACGGCTCGAAACCCTGGGACGGCATCGACCCGATCACCGTCGCCGCGCAGGTGCAGCTCGGCTGGCAGGCGATCCTGGCGCGGCAGGTCGACATCACGTCGTCGCCGGTGGTGCTGACCACCGGCGCCATCAACGGCGGCGTGCGTTTCAACATCGTGCCCGACCGCGTCGACATGACCGGCACGCTGCGCACGTTCGACCCGGCCGTGCGCGCCGACGTGATCGCGCGGATGGGCAATACCGCCGAGCACTTCGCCGCCGCCAGCGGCGCCGGCGCCGAACTGCGGGTGATCAGCAACGCGCCGGTGACCGCCAACGACGCCTCGCTGGCGGCGCAGGGCCTCGCCTCGCTGCGCGTCGCGACCGGCGACGCGAACGTCGTCGAAATGCCGCTGCTGACGGTGGCAGAGGACTTCTCGCAGTACGCGACCGTCGCACCGACGTTCTTCTGGTTCGTCGGCAGCACCGGCGCCGGCCTCGACCCGAAGGCCGCACCCGCCAACCACTCGCCGGCGTTCGTGCTCGACGAGAAGGCGCTGGACGTCGGCGTGCGCACGATGCTGCAGGTCGCCACCGACCGCCTCGCCGCCGGGGATTAGCGCGCGGTACGATCCGGAGACTCCAGGAGAAACCCATGCGCCGACTGCTGCTCGCCACCGCCCTCGCCGCCGCGCTGCCCGCGGCCGCCTTCGCCGCCACCCCCGAAGTGGAGACGCTCGCCGCGACCGTCGACGCGAAGGTGCAGGCCTGGCGCCGCGACATCCACCAGCACGCCGAGCTCGGCAACCGCGAGGTGCGCACCGCGAAGCTGGTCGCCGACCACCTGCGCGCGCTCGGCTTCGAGGACATCCGTACCGGCGTCGCCACCACCGGCGTCACCGCCGTGCTGCGCGGCGGCAAACCCGGCCCGCGCATCGCGCTGCGCGCCGACATGGACGCGCTGCCGGTGACCGAGCGCAACGACCTGCCGTTCGCGTCGAAGCAGACCGCGACGTTCCGCGGCGAAACCGTCGGCGTGATGCACGCCTGCGGCCACGACGCCCACACCGGCATTCTGATGGGCGTGGCCGAGGCGCTGGCGGCGATGAAGGCCGACCTGCCCGGCGAGATCCTGTTTGTGTTCCAGCCGGCCGAGGAAGGCCCGCCGGACGGCGAGAAGGGCGGTGCCCCGGAGATGCTCGCGCAGGGCCTGTTCGCGTCGTTCAAGCCCGAGGCGATCTTCGGTCTGCATGTGTTCAGCACGCTGACCTCGGGCCAGGTCGGCTACCGCAGCGGCCCGTTCATGGCCGCGTCGGACCGCTTCAACATCGTCGTGAAGGGCCGGCAGACGCATGGCTCGCGGCCGTGGGGCGGCATCGACCCGATCGTCGCCGCCGCCGACATCGTCGGCAGCGCGCAGGCGATCGTCAGCCGCCGGCAGAACATCTCGCACCTGCCGGTCGTCGTCACCTTCGGCGCGATCAAGGGCGGCATCCGCTACAACATCATCCCCGACGAGGTGGAGCTGATCGGCACGATCCGCACCTTCGACGAGGGTATGCGCCAGGCGGTGTTCACCGACCTGGTCAACGTCGCCCAGCATGTCGCCGCCGCGCATGGCGCCAGCGTCGACGCCAAGGTGCCCGATACCGAGGGCAATCCGGTCACCTACAACGATCCGGCGCTGACGGCCCGCGTCCTGCCGAGCCTGGAACGCGCAGTCGGCGCCGACAATGTCGTGGCGATGGACCTGGTGATGGGCGCCGAGGATTTCTCCTACTACGCCAAGGAAGTGCCGGGCTTCTTCTTCATGGTCGGTTCGACCGCGCCGGACCTCGACCCGGTCAAGGCACCGTCGAACCATTCGCCGGAGTTCCTGCTCGACGAGGCCGCGCTGAAGACCGGCACCCGCGCGATGCTGCAGCTCGTGCTCGACCACCAGCAGGCGGGGACCGCGCGATGACGGGCGCCACCGGCCGGATGCCCGCAGCGGCCCGGCCGGCCGGCCGGGCCACCTGAACCGGCCGCGGTCGCGCCGCATCCGCCCGTCGGCGGTGAGCCAACGCTCCATTTTGGCCGTGCGACAATGCGCCCCATGACTTCCCCCGATCTGAGCCCGCTGGGCAAGGCCGTCGAATACGGCGCCGACTACGACCCGAACCTCCTCTTCCCGATCGCCCGCGCGCAGCAGCGCGCGGCGCTCGGGCTCGAGGAGGACGACCTGCCGTTCGTCGGGGTCGATTTCTGGAACGCCTACGAACTGAGCTGGCTCGACGGCCGCGGCAAGCCGCGCGTGGCGATCGCCGAACTGCGGGTGCCGGCCGCATCGCCGCACCTGGTCGAGTCCAAGAGCCTCAAGCTTTACCTCGGAAGCTATGCGCAGGTGAAGTTCGCCGACGCCGAAGCGCTGCGGGCGCAGCTGGTGCGCGACCTCACCGAGGCCTGCGGCGCGCCGGTCAGCGTGGTGCTGACGCCGGCCGGGTCGGGTAACGCCGCGCTGTTCGAACAGCTCGAGGGCGAGTCGATCGACGACCTGCCGATCGAGATCTCGCACTACGGCCCGCCGCGCCCCGATTTCCTGTTCGCCGACGACCAGCAGAAGACCGACGAGGTGCTGGTGTCGCACCTGTTCAAGTCCAACTGCCCGGTCACCGGCCAGCCGGACTGGGCCAGCCTGCAGATCCGCTACGCCGGCCCGCGCATCGCCCGCGACGGGCTGCTGCGCTACCTGGTGTCGTACCGCGGCCACAGCGATTTCCACGAACAGTGCGTCGAGCGCATCTTCGTCGACCTGATGCAGCGCTGCGCGCCGACGCGCCTGGCCGTGTATGCGCGCTACACGCGCCGCGGCGGCCTGGACATCAACCCGTTCCGCGCGACGCCGGGCCTGCCGCTGCCCGGCAACCCGCGCACCGCCCGCCAGTAACCGCCGCCCCGGAGCCGCCGATGCGCCTTCTTCCGACCGCCCTGCTGCTGTGCCTGACCCTGGCCGCCTGCGGCCGCGAGGAAGCGCCGGCACCCGC
>JAKFCL010000285.1:0-1706 GCA_036676665.1 Arenimonas sp.
TCGGCGTTGTCGGCGGTCGCGGACAGCGCCTGCGGGTCGTTGTCGACACCGACCGCACGCTCGGCGCCGAGCTTGAGCGCGGCCAGGGCGAGGATGCCGCTGCCGCAGCCGTAATCGAGCACGGTCCTGCCGCGCAGCACGAGCGAATCGAGCCACGCCAGGCACAGCGCCGTGGTGGGATGGGTGCCGGAACCGAACGCCAGGCCCGGATCGAGCCGGATGATCACGCCATCCTTCGCGTCCGGCGGCGCGTCCATGTTCCACGGCACGATCCAGGTGCGGCGGCCGAACTTCAGCGGCACGTACTGGTCCATCCAGGCCCGTTCCCAGTCCTGGTCGGCGACGGTGCGGAAGTCCGCCTGCGACAGGTCGATCGCGTCGTCGAACGATTCCAGCGCGTGCAGCACCAGCTCCGGCACGGTGTCGCCCTCGAACAGCGCCACCAGCGTGATCTCCGGCCACAGCGGCGTCTCGCCGACGCCGGGTTCGAGCACCGCCTTCTCGTTGGGCGTCGCGGCGTCGGCATCCAGCAGCGTCACCGACAGCGCGCCCAGGTCCATCATCGCGTTCTCGACGCGGTGTTCGTCGTCGGCGCGGCAGCGCAGCGAAAGTTCCAGGAACGGCATCGGATCAGCTCACGCCAGCCCGACCGACTTTTCCTTGCGCTCCGCCAGCCGCTTCTCGAGGTAGTGGATGTTGGTGCCGCCCTGCATGAAGCCCTGGTCGGCCATGATCCGGCTCTGCAGCGGCACGTTCGTCTTGATGCCGTCGACGACCATCTCGCTGAGCGCGCAGCGCATCCGGGCGATCGCCTGGGCGCGCGTCGCCCCGTGCACGATCAGCTTGCCGATCATCGAGTCGTAGTTCGGCGGGACCTTGTAGCCCTCGTAGATGTGCGAATCGACGCGCACGCCCGGGCCGCCCGGCGCGTGGAAATGGCGGATCAGGCCCGGCGAGGGCAGGAAGGTCTCCGGGTCCTCGGCATTGATGCGGCATTCGATCGCGTGCCCGCGGATCACGATGTCCTCCTGGCGGATCGTCAGCTTCTGGCCGCTGGCGATCAGCAGCTGCTCGCGCACCAGGTCGACGCCGGTCACCAGCTCGGTCACCGGGTGCTCGACCTGGATGCGGGTGTTCATCTCGATGAAGTAGAAGCGGCCATCCTCGTACAGGAACTCGAACGTGCCGGCGCCGCGGTAGCCGATGCGGATGCAGGCCTCGGTGCAGATGCGGCCGATCTCGGCGCGCTGGCCATCGGTGATGCCCGGGGCCGGCGCTTCCTCGACGACCTTCTGGTGGCGGCGCTGCATCGAGCAGTCGCGCTCGCCCAGGTGGATCGCGTTGCCCTGGCCGTCGGACAGGACCTGGATCTCGACATGGCGCGGGTTCTCGAGGAACTTCTCCATGTAGACCATGTCGTTGCCGAACGCGGCCTTGGCTTCCTGCTTGGTCGCGGCGATCGCCGTCACCAGCGCGTCGGCCTCGCGGACCACGCGCATGCCGCGGCCGCCGCCGCCGCCGGCGGCCTTGATGATCACCGGGTAGCCGATGTCGCGGCCGAACTGCAGGCACACCGCCTCGTCGTCGGGCAGCGGGCCGCCGGAGCCGGGCACGCACGGCACGCCGGCTTCCTTCATCGCCCGGATCGCCTCGACCTTGTCGCCCATCATCCGGATCACGCCCGGGGTCGGGCCGATGAACACGAA
>JAKFCL010000286.1:0-2263 GCA_036676665.1 Arenimonas sp.
GCGACGGTCTGCGAGATCCCGCTGGGCCAGCTCGAGTCGGTCTGCCAGCAGCTGCCGGTGCTGCAGCACCAGCTGCTGCGCATCATCGGCCAGGGCATCAACCGCGACCAGTCGCACATGGAAATGCTCGGCCGCCGGCAGGCGCCCGAGCGCATCGCCCTGTTCCTGCACGGCCTGTCGGAGCGTTACCAGCAGCTGGGCCGGCCGGGCGACATGTTCACGCTGCCGATGAGCCGCGAGGACATCGCCAGCTTCCTGGGCATGGTGATCGAGACGGTCAGCCGCACGCTGACCAAGTTCCAGGACGACAAGGTGATCGCCGTGCGCGGCCGCCAGGTGACGATCCTCGACCAGGCGCGGCTCGATGAACTCGCGCACATGCCCGTCAGGCCCATCCCGCACCGCTAGGGATCAGAGCGAGCGGCAGCCCAGGGCGTCGAGCAGCGCGTGCAGCGCCGGTTGCCGCGCCAGCCACGGCGCCGCGATCGTGACCACGCCGGCCAGCGCGATCAGCGCCGCGCCGGCCAGGCGCCAGCCGCGCCGGCGCGCCAGCAGTCCCAGGCGGGCGCCGCTCCACGTCAGCGGCACCATCGTCGCCAGCGTGCCGGTGCCGAACGCCAGCATCAGCAGGGCGCCGTGCAGCGCACTGGCCTCCAGCCAGGCGGCGGCCAGCAGCGTCGTCGACAGGCCGCAGGGCAGCCAGCCCCAGAACATCCCGGTGATCCACGGCCGCAGCGGCCCGGAGGCCGGCACCAGCCGCGCCTGCAGCGGCCGCAGCCGCGTCCAGAACCACGCCGCGCCGCGCGCGAGGAAGCCCAGCCGCGCCGGCCACAGCAACCGCGCCGCCGCGACCAGCAGCACCCCGCCCATGCCGATCCGCAGGCCGGTGGCCAGGCCGTCGAAGCGCGCCAGCGCCAGCAGGCCGCCGCCGAATCCGCCGACGATCGCCCCGGCGAGCGTGTAGCCGAGCACCCGGCCGCCGTTGAGCGCGAACGCGCCGCCCAGCGAGGCCCGCGGCAGCGTCGCCGACAGGCCGGTGGCGATGCCGCCGCACATCGCCGCGCAGTGCACGCCGCCGAGCAGGCCGGTCATCAGCGCGGCCGCGAGCGTCAGCAGGTCGATCGGCATCAGGGATCGTTGCGCGGGGGGGCCGGCGGGGCAGGCCGCTCGTCGTCGCCGAGGATGTCCAGCGACGGCGTGTCGAGATCGTCGAACTGGCCCCTGCGCACCGCCCACAGGAACGCGGCGATGGCCACGCCCAGCAGCAGCAGCGAAATCGGGATCAGCGCCAGCAGGATGTTCATCGTGCACGCTCCAGGCGGCCCAGGCGCAGCGCATTGGCGGTGACGACGAGCGACGAGGTCGCCATGCCGAGCGCGGCCAGTCCCGGCGTCACCAGCCCCATCGCCGCGAAGGGCAGGGCCAGCAGATTGTAGGCCAGTGCCCAGCCCAGGTTCTGCCGGATGATCCGGCGGCAGCGCCGCGCCAGCACGATCGCCTCGGGCACACGCTGCAGCGACGTGCCGGTCAGCACCAGGTCGGCGGCGCGGTGCGCCAGCGGCGCCCCGCCGGCCATCGCGATCGACGCATCGGCGCCGGCCAGCACCGGCGCGTCGTTGATGCCGTCGCCGAGCATCAGCACACGTCGCCCGCCGGCCTGGGCGGCGCGTACGGCCGCGAGCTTGTCCTCCGGCGATTGCCGCGCCGCGAATTCCCCGACACCGACGCCCGCCGCGATGCGCGCGACTTCCGCCGCACCGTCGCCGCTGAGGATGCGCGGCTGCACGCCGAGCCCGCGCAGCGCCGCGACCGCGGCCGCCGCGTCCGGGCGCAGCGCGTCGCGCAGCGTGAAGCGCGCGAACGCCTGCACCCCGTCGCCGAGCCAGAGGGCGCCGTCGTCGGCGGAACCGGCGGCAAAACCCGCCTGGCCGAGCCGGAACGGGCGGCCGTCGACCGACCCCGACACGCCCAGTCCGGGATGCGCGCGCACGTCGTCGGCGCGCGCTTCGGCGGCGGCCGCGAACGCGCGCCCGATCGGATGCCCGGCGGCCAGTTCCAGCGCCGCGGCGATGTCGAGCCAGCGCGCCACGTCGCCGCCGTCGCAGGCGACCGCCTCCACCAGCGCCGGTTGGCCGAGCGTCAGCGTGCCGGTCTTGTCGAGCATCACCGTGTCGACGCGCGCCAGCGCGTCGAGCGCATCCGGAGTCAACGCCAGCATGCCGCGCCGCGCCATCGCCGCATGCGCGCTCGCCAGCGCCGTCGG
>JAKFCL010000287.1:0-14196 GCA_036676665.1 Arenimonas sp.
GCGATTTCCACGCCCAGGCGCAGTTCGAGCTGGCGCAGGTGTTCGTCGAAGGGGCCGGCGAGGTTGGCGAGGCGTTCGCTGTCCTCGGGCTCGAGGACGAAATCGCGGTGCTGGGCTTTGGTCATGGGCGGGGGCCGGTGGGCGGAGTTCGGGTCAGGCCGCCTGGCCCGTGGCCGCCAGCACCTCACCGCGCAGCGAGTTTGTGCGCGCCTCGGTGATGCGCAGGTCTACGAACCGGCCGACCAGGGCGCGGGAGCCGGGGAAATTCACGTTGCGCATGTTCTCGGTCTTGCCGGTCAGCTCCAGCGGGTCGCGCGCGCTCGGGCCCTCGACCAGCACGCGCTGGACGCTGCCCACCATCGCCTCGGAAATGCGGCGGGCGTTGGCGTTGATCGCCGCCTGCAGGCGCTGCAGGCGTTCGCCGGCGACCGCGGCCGGAACCTCGTCGTGGAGGTTCGCCGCCGGCGTGCCGGGGCGGCGCGAATACGCGAACGAGAAGCTCTGGTCGAAGCCGATGTCCTCGACCAGCTTCAGCGTGGCCTCGAAGTCGCGCTCGCTCTCGCCGGGGAACCCGACGATGAAGTCCGAGCTGACGACGATGCCCGGCTTGGCCTCGCGCAGCCGGCGGATCTTCGCCTTGTATTCCAGGGTGGTGTGGCCGCGCTTCATCGCCGCCAGGATGCGGTCCGAACCCGATTGCACCGGCAGGTGCAGGTAGCTGGCCAGCTGCGGCACGTCGCGATGCGCCTCGATCAGGGCGTCGCTGAACTCGACCGGGTGCGAGGTGGTGTAGCGGATGCGCCCGACGCCGTCGATGCGGGCGATCGCGCGGATCAGCAGCGCGAGGTCGGCGATGGTGCCGCCGTCGCCGACGGGGCCGCGGTAGGCGTTGACGTTCTGGCCCAGCAGGTGGATCTCGCGCACGCCCTGCGCGGCCAGCTGGGCCACCTCCAGCAGCACGTCGTCGAACGGCCGCGACACTTCCTCGCCGCGCGTGTAGGGCACGACGCAGAACGAGCAGTACTTGCTGCAGCCTTCGATGATCGACACGAAGGCACTGGGGCCGTCGGCGCGCGGCTCCGGCAGGCGGTCGAACTTCTCGACTTCGGGAAAGCTGATGTCGATCTGCGGGCGGCCGCTGTCGCGGCGCGCGTCGATCATGGCCGGCAGCCGGTGCAGCGTCTGCGGTCCGAACACCAGGTCGACGTATGGCGCGCGCTGCAGGATGGCTTCACCTTCCTGGCTGGCGACGCAGCCGCCGACGCCGATCAGCACCGGCTTGCCGTCCTTGAGCTTCTTCCACTTGCCGAGCTGGGAGAACACCTTCTCCTGCGCCCGTTCGCGGATCGAGCAGGTGTTGACCAGGATCACGTCCGCCTCGGTCTCGTCGGCGGTCAGCGCGAGGCCGTGCTCGGCCGCGAGCACGTCGGCCATCCGGGCCGAGTCGTACTCGTTCATCTGGCAGCCGTGGGTCTTGATGAAGAGCTTGCCCTTCACGGGCGGGGTGCCGGCCATCGGGCATCGGTTCCTGAACGGGGATCGTCATTCTACGGGTGAAAATTCGGAGATGCCCGCGGAAAACTTCACGCGCTCTTGCCAAAGGTGAGGCTCGCGTGTAGAAACGCGCGCATGAACCTTCGCCTTCCGCTGCTGGCCAGCCTGCTGTTCGCCGCCGTCGCGCCGCTGCCGGCGTCGGCAGGAACGCTGTACAAGTGCACGGGTTCCGACGGCATTCCCAACTACACGGGCAAGAAGATCGCCGGTTCGCACTGCACGGTCGTGTCCACGTACACGGCCGCCGACGCGCGCCCGAGGGGCCCGGCCCCGGCCGTGCGGGCCCCCGCCGCCGCCAGTTCGCCCGCGACCGCCCGGCCGGTGGCCGTGCCGGCCTCCCGGGTCACCTTCCAGACCGCCCAGGCGGGCCAGACCCTCGCGGCCGCGCCCGGCGCCGGTCGGGTCACCCGCGGCGCGGTCTACAAGTTCGAGCGTGACGGCGTGACCCACTACACCAACGTCCGGCCGCCGGGTGCGGCCGCGGCGCAGATGCTCTTCAGCTACATCGAGAGTTGCTTCGCCTGCGGCGCCGCCCCGGGCGTGGATTTCGGCAACGTCCGCCTCAACGTCGACGCCTATGCCGCCGAAGTGCGCGCGGCGGCGCTGGAATTCGGCGTCGAGGAGGCGGTGGTGCGGGCGATCATCCATGCCGAGTCGGCGTTCCGCGCCAACGCGGTGTCGCATGCCGGCGCCCAGGGCCTGATGCAGCTGATCCCGGCGACGGCCAGCCGCTTCGGCGTCACCGACGTGTTCGATCCGGCGCAGAACATCCGCGGCGGCGTCCAGTACCTGGCCTGGCTGATGAAGCGCTTCAACAACGACCTGACGCTCGCCGCGGCCGGCTACAACGCCGGCGAGGGCGCCGTCGACCGCCACGGCGGGGTGCCGCCCTACGCGGAGACCCAGCGCTACGTGGTGCGCGTGGGCCAGCTGGCCGAGCGCTACCGGGGCGCGCTGTCCGGCACCACGCTCGCCGGCGCGCCCTGACCCGGGCCCCGCGCCTTCCCGGACACCGGCAACGGCGGCGAAAGCCGCCGTTGCCGCTTCCGCGCTCCCTCCGCTAGAATTGCGCGTCTTTGCCGGCCCGCCAGGTCCGGCATTCGTGTTTTTCCTGTCACAAGCATGTTTTCGGAGAGCCGGATGGCTAACGAAGGGGTCAATTCGGGCCGCCGTCGCTTCCTGACCGCCACCACCGCCGTCGTCGGCGCGGTCGGCGCAGGGTTTGCCGCGGTGCCGTTCATCAGTTCGTGGAAACCCAGCGCACGCGCCCAGGTGGCCGGTGCGCCGGTGGAAGTGGACATCAGCGGCATCGAGCTCGAGCCGGGCATGCGCATGATCGTGCAGTGGCGCGGCAAGCCGGTCTGGATCTTCCGCCGCACGCCGGAACAGCTGCAGGCGCTGCCGACGCTCGACGACCGGCTGCGCGACCCGAACTCCGAGAACCCCGACCAGACCCCGGCGTTCGCGAAGAACGAGACCCGCTCGATCAAGCCCGAGCTGGCCGTCATCGTCGGCATCTGCACCCACCTGGGCTGCTCCCCGAGCTACGTGCCGGAGCTGCAGCCGCAGGCGTTCGACGCCGAATGGCAGGGCGGCTTCTACTGCCCGTGCCACAACTCCCGCTTCGACCTCGCCGGGCGCGTGTTCCAGGGCGTGCCCGCGCCGTCCAACCTCGAGGTTCCGCCTTACCACTTCGTCGACGACAGCCGGCTGATCGTCGGCGTCGCCCCTGAAGGAGCCGCGTAATGGCCAACGTCCTCACCCGCAAGGCGGAAAGCGTCGTCGGCTGGTTCAACGACCGCACGCCCGGCCTGATCCCGGCGTACAAGAAGCACATGTCGGAGTACTACGCTCCGAAGAACTTCAACGTCTGGTACTACTTCGGTTCGCTGGCGCTGCTGGTGCTGGTCAACCAGATCGTCACCGGCATCTTCCTGACGATGCACTACAAGCCGTCGGCGGCCGAGGCGTTCGCTTCGGTCGAGTACATCATGCGCGACGTCGAGTGGGGCTGGCTGATCCGCTACATGCACAGCACCGGCGCCTCGCTGTTCTTCATCGTCGTCTACCTGCACATGTTCCGCGGCCTGATCTACGGCTCGTACCAGAAGCCGCGCGAACTGGTCTGGGTGCTGGGCATGGTGATCTTCCTGGTGCTGATGGCCGAAGCCTTCATGGGCTACGTGCTGCCGTGGGGCCAGATGTCGTACTGGGGCGCGCAGGTGATCATCAACCTGTTCGGCGCGATCCCGGTGATCGGCGGCGGGCTGACCGAGTGGATCCGCGGCGATTACCTGGTGGCCGACGCGACGCTCAACCGCTTCTTCGCGCTGCACGTCATCGCGCTGCCGCTGGTGCTGCTGCTGCTGGTCGTGCTGCACCTGGGCGCGCTGCACGAGGTGGGTTCGAACAATCCGGAAGGCATCGACGTCAAGAAGGCCAAGAATCCGGTCACCGGCAAGTACCTGGATGCGATCCCGTTCCATCCGTACTACACGGTCAAGGACCTGTTCGGCACCGGCTTCTTCCTGATCCTGTTCGCCTTCATCGTGTTCTTCGCGCCGGCGATGGGCGGCTGGTTCCTGGAATGGGACAACTTCATCGTCGCCGACCCGATGGTGACCCCGGCGCACATCAAGCCGGTGTGGTACTTCACCCCGTTCTACGCGATGTTGCGGGCCATCCCCGACAAGCTGCTGGGCGTGATGGTGATGGGCGGCGCGACGATGATCCTGTTCCTGGTGCCGTGGCTGGACCGTTCGCCGGTGCGCTCGCTGCGCTACCGTCCGATGCTGCACAAGATCCTGATGGCGATCTTCGCCGTGTCGTTCGTGATCCTGGGCTGGCTCGGCGCGCAGTCGGGTTCGGATACGCAGAAGCTGGTGGCGCAGATCCTCACGTCCTACTACTTCCTGTTCTTCATCACGATGCCGTTCTGGTCCCGCATGGGCCAGTTCAAGGCGGTTCCGGAGCGGGTGCCCGCGCATGACTAAGCTGCGAATCTTCGTGTTCCTGCTGGCCCTCGTGCCGGCCATCGGCTTCGCCTCCAGTGGCGGCAACCTGCAGTCCTCGGGCACCGACCTGAACGACAAGGCGTCGCTGCAGCGTGGCGCCGGCCTGTTCATGAACTACTGCGCCGGCTGCCACTCGCTGGCGATGCACCGCTACTCGCGCATCGCCCAGGACCTGGACCTGCGCCCGGAGCTGGTCGAAGAGCACCTGATGGCCGGCGACGCCAAGATCGGCGAGAACATCCTCACCGGGATGTCCGCCGCCGACGGCAACGCCTGGTTCGGCAAGGCCGCGCCGGACCTGAGCCTGATCGCCCGCGCCCGCGCCGGCGGTCCGGACTACGTGTTCACGTACCTCAAGGGGTTCTACATCGACGAGGCCCGGCCGATCGGCTGGAACAACACGGTGTTCCCGGGTGCGTCGATGCCGAACGTGCTCTGGGAACTGCAGGGCATCCAGCGCCCCGTCTACGAGCAGGGCCACGACGGCATGGCGCACGTGACCCGGCTCGAACTGGCCAGCCCCGGCCGCCTCGATGCCCGCGGCTTCGACCAGGCCGCCCGCGACATCAGCGCGTTCCTGCAGTACGTCGCCGAGCCGGCGGCGCTCAAGCGCGAATCGCTCGGCGTCTGGGTCGTGCTGTTCCTGGCGTTCTTCACCTTCATCGCGTACCTGCTGAAGGTCGAATACTGGCGCGACGTGCACTGACGGACCGCCGGTCCGCGTGGCCAGGGGGCCGCCTTCGGGCGGCCCTTCGCGTTTCCGGGGCGGCCGCAACGGGCACTGGCGCACGATTCCCCGGGTTCTCCGGCCGGACGGCTTGCGGCGGACAGGCCGTTTCGGGCAGGGTTAGGGCTTCCGACGACCGCTAGCAGGGGCTGGCGGCGCCGATGGGGAGTCCAGATGGCCGCCAGTCCGCGCATACGCAACGCCCTGACCCTTTTTTCCGCCCGGGACTGCGTGGTCTGCCACCGGGTCCGGCTGGTCCTGGCCGCCAAGGGCGTGACCTACGAGCTGGTGCCGGTCGACACGGCCAGCCCGCCCGAGGATCTGGTCGACCTGAACCCGTACCACTCCGTGCCGACCCTGGTGGACCGCGACCTGGTGCTCTATTCGGCATCGGTGGTGGCGGAATACCTGGACGAACGTTACCCGCACCCGCCGCTGATGCCGGTGGACCCGCTGTCGCGGGCGCGCCTGCGCCTGGCGATGTTCGCCGTCGAACGCGACTGGGTGCCGCACGTCCAGGCGATCCAGCACGGCAGCAAGGTGCACGCCGACGCGGGCCGGAAGCGCCTCAAGGAGCTTCTGATCGGCGCGCTGCCGCTGTTCCGAGCCTCGAAGTTCTTCCTCAATCCGGAAATGAGCCTGGCCGACTGCGCGATCGCGCCGATCATCTGGCGCCTGCCGGCGTTGGGCATCGTGCTGCCGAAGGAAGCCAAGGTGATCGAGGATTACGGCATGCGGATCTTCCGCAACCCCGCCTACCTGCGCAGCCTCACTCCGGAGGAGAAGTCGTTGCGCGAGTTGCCGGCATGAGCGAATCGCCGGGCCCGGCGATGACCTCCAATCGTCCGTACCTGCTGCGGGCGCTGAACGAATGGATCTGCGAGAACGGCATGACGCCGTACCTGCTGGTGGATGCCGGCCGCGAAGGCGTGCAGGTGCCGTCGTCGGCGGTGAAGGACGGGCGCGTCGTGCTCAACATCGCCCCGCGCGCGGTCGCGCAGCTGGTCCTGGACAATCGCGAGGTGCGCTTCATGGCCCGCTTCGGCGGCGTCAGCCAGTCGGTGATCGTGCCGATGCCGGCAGTGCTGGCGATCTACGCCCAGGAAACCGGGCAGGGAATGATGCTGCCCGACGACGGCGCCCAGCTCCCCGACGATCCGCAGGACCCCGCCTCCGGGCCGGAAGGCGGCGAGCCGCCGAAACGCAGCCACCTGCGGGTAGTGAAATAACCTCAGCCTTCGCCGGGGTCGCGCGGCATCGGCCCGGCGACGGCCAGCAGCCGCCTGCCGTGCAGGACGATCCTTCCGGCGTGGCGGTCCTCGCCCGCGGTCGAGTATTCGAAGCCGTAGTGCCGCTCCAGCCCGAGCCAGCCGTCCGGGCCGCGGCGCAGGCGCAGGGCCAGCAGGTGCACGCTCTGGTCGAGCCATTGCACGCCGGCGCGGGCGCAGGCCTGGCGTCCGACGGACGTGGCGACCTCCGCCGCCTGGCGGCCGGCGTACCAGAACGACGCCAGCGCGAGGGCGAAGACCATGAAGAGGAGTTGGGCGAGCATCCGTCCATCGTGGGGTCGGCGGACGGCACCCGCAAGCGCCCCCCTGACGGTTCCGCGGTGGCACGGATAAGATAGGCGCCGACGCCGGCCCGGAAGGGTCTCGCCATTTCGCAGGAGAGCGAAGATGAAACTGGTGTTTCCCAACGGCGAGCATCCGCAGGTGTTGCTGAGCCACGGTGTCAATCGCATCGGTTCATCCGGCGACGGCGCGGTCGTGCTGACCAACCCCGAGATCGCCGCGCGGCATTGCCAGATCCACGTCACAGGCACCGGCGCCAACCTGCAGGTTTCCGAAGGCGGCGGCGCCGTCACGGTCAACGGCAAGCCGGTGGTCGACCTGATGGCGCTGCGCGCCGGCGACCAGATCGGCATCGGGCCGGTGATGGCCAAGTACGTCATCGTCGAGGCGGCCCGCGGCGGCCCGTCGGAGTCCGGCGGGCCCGACGAGGACACCGGCGCCACCCGCGTGCGGATGGCGGTGCCCAAGTACGTGTTGCGCGGCGTGTCGGGCGCGGTGTTCGGCAAGGTGTTCCCGGTCGGCGGGCCGGTGGCGATCGGCCGCGCGCCCGAATGCGACATCTCGGTGCAGGGCGAGGAGATTTCGCGGCGACACGCGCTGGTCAAGCCGACCCCGGACGGGCTCTCGGTCGAGGATCTGGGCTCGTCCAACGGCACCTACGTCAACGGCAAGCGCGTGCAGCAGGCGTTCCTCAATGCCGGCGACGAACTCAAGCTCGACACGGTGCGCTTCATCGTCGTCGCGCCCGGCATGGAGATGGCGCAGCAGACGGCCCGGCTGACGACGCCCGAGGCACCGGGCCCGGCGGCGCATGGCGCCAGCCTCAGCAAGTGGGTGCCGATCATGCTGACCGCGGCCGCGATCCTGGTGATCGTCGCGCTGATGGTGAGCCGCGCCTGACCGCCGCGGCGCCCGCGTCGGCTCAGGCCGGCGGCGGGCCCAGGCGCATCGACAGGTCCAGCGCCTGCACGTGCTTGGTGAGCGCGCCGATCGACACGTAGTCGACGCCGGCGCGGGCGATGTCGGCCAGGCGCGCGAGCGTGACGCCGCCCGAGACTTCCAGCGGAATGCGCCCGGCGGCGAGCCGCACTGCCGCGCGCAGGTCGGCGTCGCTGAAGTCGTCGACGAGGATGCGGTCGCAGCCCGCCGCCAGCGCCTGTTCGAGTTCGGCGAGGTTTTCCACTTCGATGATCAGCGGCAGCGCCGGATGGCGCGCGCGCGCGGCGGCCGCCGCGGCGGCGATCGAGCCGGCGGCGTGGATGTGGTTTTCCTTCAGCATCACCGCGTCGTACAGGCCCATGCGGTGATTCGTGCCGCCGCCGGCGCGCACCGCGTACTTCTGCGCCTGGCGCAGGCCGGGCAGGGTCTTGCGGGTGTCGAGGACACGCGTGCCGGTGCCGGCCAGCGCGGCGACGTATTCGGCCGTGCGCGTGGCGGTCGCCGACAGGGTCTGCAGGAAATTCAGCGCCGGGCGCTCGCCGCTGACCAGCGCGCGGGTGCGCCCCGCCAGCGTGGCGACGACGGTGCCGGCCGGAACGGCTTCGCCTTCCCGCACCCGCCAGTCGATGCGGATGGCCGGGTCGAGCTGGCGGAAACAGGCGTCGAACCAGGGCCGGCCGGCGATCACGCCGGGTTCCTTCGCGATCACGTACGCCTGCCCGGAATCGTCGGGCAGCAGGTCGGCGGTGGCGTCGCCGCTGCCGATGTCCTCGGCCAGCGCGCGGGCGACATCGGCGGCGACGATCTCGGCCGCCGGCGCAACGAGCGGCGGGCGCATCAGCGCGGCAGGTCGGGCCACTGGCTGGCCGCCAGCGCCTCGTCGACGAGCAGCACCGGGATGCCGTCCTCGATGCGGTAGATCGTGCGGCGGTCACGGGTGATCAGGGCGGCCGTCAGCGCCGCCGACTGCATGCTGCCGTCGGCGCGGCGGATCGACCCGCCGGTGATGCCATGGTTGATCGTCGCCAGTTCGCGGTCGTCGAGCAGCGCCAGTGGCTGGCGGCTTTCCGGACAACAGAGGATGTCGAGCAGCTTGCGGTCCATGGATCGGCTGTGTCCGGGGGGAGCTTGGGTCTAGAATAGCCTTTTGCCGAAGCCGCCCGCCATGAACCAACGCGCCGCCTCCCCGCTGGTCGGGGTGATCATGGGGTCCCGATCGGACTGGGAGACGATGCAGCACGCCGTCGCCCGGCTCGACCTGATGGGCGTCGCCCACGAAGTGCGCGTCGTGTCCGCGCACCGCACGCCCGAACTGCTGGTCGAATACGCACGGACCGCGCGTGAGCGCGGCCTGCGCGCGATCATCGCCGGTGCCGGCGGGGCCGCCCATCTGCCGGGCATGGTCGCCGCGCTGACGTCGGTGCCCGTGCTCGGCGTGCCGGTGCAGAGCAAGGCGCTCAGCGGCCTCGATTCGCTGCTGTCGATCGTGCAGATGCCGGCCGGCGTGCCGGTGGCGACATTCGCGATCGGCGCCGCCGGAGCCGCCAACGCCGGGCTGTTCGCCGCGGCGCTGCTGGCCGTGGACGATGCGGTCGTGCGCGAGGCGCTCGACCGCTTCCGCGCCAAGCAGACCGCCGACGTGCTCGAGCATCCGGACCCCCGGCAGCCGTGACCACGGTCGGCATTCTCGGCGGCGGGCAGCTGGCCCGCATGCTGGCGCTTTCCGGCGCGCCGCTCGGGCTGCGCTTCCTGGTGCTGGACGCGACGCCCGACGCCTGCGCCGCGCAGTTCGTGCCGCTGCTGAAGGCCGACTACCGCGATCTCGGGGCCCTGGCGGACTTCGCCTCGCGCATCGACGTGGCGACCTTCGATTTCGAGAACGTGCCCGCCGAAAGCGCGCAGTGGCTGGCCGAACGCGTCCCGGTGTTCCCGAACCCGCGCGCGCTCGCCGTCGCGCAGGACCGGCTCGCCGAAAAATCGCTGTTCCGCGACCTCGGCATCGCCGTGCCGGAGTTCGCGGCGATCGATTCGCGCGACGACCTCGACGCCGCGATCGCCCGCATCGGCACGCCATGCATCCTCAAGACGCGGCGGCTCGGCTACGACGGCAAGGGCCAGTTCCGACTGAAGGCGGCCGCCGATGCCGGCGCCGCGTGGGCCGCGCTGGGCGAGCAGGCCGCCAGCGTCGGCCTGATCCTGGAAGCGTTCGTGCCGTTCCAGCGCGAACTGTCGGTAGTGGCGGTGCGCGGGCGCGACGGCGAGCTGCGCACCTGGCCGTTGACCGAAAACTGGCACGACGCCGGCATCCTCGCCGCCAGCCTGGCACCGGCGCGGGTCGACGAGGTCGTGCAGGCGCAGGCGCTGGAGACGGCCCGCAAGGTCGCCGAGGCGCTGGACTACGTCGGCGTCTTCGCGCTCGAGCTGTTCCTGTGCGACGGCGTGCTGGTCGCCAACGAGATGGCGCCGCGCGTGCACAACTCCGGCCACTGGACGATCGAAGGCGCGCAGACCTCGCAGTTCCAGAACCACCTTCGCGCCGTGCTCGGGCTTCCGCTCGGCCACACCGGCGCGGTCGGCCACAGCGCGATGCTCAACTGGATCGGCGCGATGCCCGAGGCCGGGCCGGTGCTGCGCGAAGCCGGCGGATACTGGCACGACTACGGCAAGTCGGCGCGCGACGGCCGCAAGGTCGGGCACGCCACGCTGCGGGCGGCGACGCCGGCGGAACTCGAGGCGGCCGTGCGCCGGGTCGGCGCCGCGCTGGGCCGGGAAGGGCAGGTGGCGCCGGTGCTGGCGAGGCTGCAGGCCGCGGGCTGAGCCCCCCCGGCAGGCTGGCGCCGCCTCCGCTCAGTCGTCGTCCTCTTTGGCGAAGACCACCACATGCGCCAGGTCCGGACGCACCCGCACGCGTTCGCCGGGCAGGCGCTGCTGGTGGCTGGGAAAGAGCGCGCTCAGCGCGGTGCCGTCGGGCAGGCGCAGCGAGTGCAGCGTCTCGGCGCCGCGGAACGCCACGGCGCTGACCTCCGCATCGATGCCTTCGCCGTCGTCGGACGCGACCAGATCGTCCGGGCGCAGCAGCACGCGCACGGCGCTGCCCACCGGCTGCGACATCGGTCCGGTGACCACGAGGTCGCCGAGCACGGTCGAAACGCGGCCGCCGGCGAGGACGCGCGCCGGCAGCAGCCGGCCTTCGCCGACGAACGACGCGACGAACGGGGTCGCGGGCCGGTGATAGAGCTCGAAACCGGGCGCCCACTGCAACAGCCGCCCGGCGCGCATCACCCCGACGGTGTCGGCGAACGCGAAGGCCTCTTCCTGGTCGTGCGTCACCAGCAGGGCGGCGATGCCCAGCTGCTTGAGCAGCACGCGCAGCTCGTCGCGCAGGCGGCCGCGCAGGTCGGCGTCGAGGCTGGAGAACGGTTCGTCCAGCAACAGCAGGTCCGGGCGCGGCGCCAGCGAACGGGCGAGCGCGACGCGCTGCTGCTGGCCGCCCGACAGTTCGTGCGGCCAGCGTCCGGCGAAGTCGGCCAGGCCGATCATCGCCAGCGTCTCGTCGCAGCGGGTCTGCGCCTGCGCGCGTGGCAGCCGGTGCAGGCCGAACCGCACGTTGTCGGCGACGGTCAGGTGCGGGAACAGGGCCAGGTCCTGGAACACGAAGCCGAGCCCGCGCTGTTCCGGGGCCATCGGCAGCGCGTCGTGCCCGCGCAGGCGCATCGCGCCGGTGTCGGGCACGTGGAAACCGGCGACGGCCCGCAGCAGCGTGGTCTTGCCGCAGCCGCTTGGGCCGAGCAGGCAGCCCAGCTCGCCGGCCCGCAGCTGCAGGCCGACGTCCACCACCGCGGGCTGGCCGCCGTAGGAGCAGCCGAGTCGGTGGATTTCCAGCAGCGGCCCGATCGACGTCATGCGGGCGGGCGCCGGCGACCCGTCAGGCCATCTGGCTGGCGACGAAGTCCCAGTTCACCAGGTTCCAGAACGCCTCGACGTACTTCGGCCGCGCATTGCGGTAGTCGATGTAGTAGGCGTGTTCCCAGACGTCGCAGGTCAGCAGCGGCTTGTCGTTGCCGGTCAGCGGCGTCGCCGCGTTGGGCGTGCTCACCAGGGCCAGCGAACCGTCCGGACGCTGCACCAGCCAGCCCCAGCCGGAGCCGAACGTGCCGACCGACGTCGCGGTGAACTGTTCCTTGAACGCGGCGAACGAGCCGAACGCCTTGGTGATCGCCTCGCCGAGCTTGCCGTCGGGCTCGCCGCCGCCGTCGGGTTTCAGGCAGTTCCAGTAGAAGGTGTGGTTCCAGACCTGCGCGGCGTTGTTGAAGATGCCGCCCTGCGCCTTGCGGATGATCGACTCCAGGTCGAGGTCGGCGAACTCCGTGCCCTCGATCTGCTTGTTGAGGTTGGTCACGTACGTCTGGTGGTGCTTGCCGTAGTGGAAGTCGATCGTCTCGGCCGAGATGTGCGGTTCGAGCGCGGCGCGGTCATAGGGCAGGGGGGGAAGTTCGAAGGCCATCGGGAATCTCCGTTGCGAGGGGCGGTGCGCCGGTGGCCGGCGCGTTGGCCGTATAATTCTAGCCCTTATCGCCCGCCCATCCCGGGGCCGTGGCTGGAACGGAGTTTCACATGAGCGTGCTGGAACGCATCAAGGCCGAGGTCGAGGGCCACCCGATCGTGCTCTTCATGAAGGGCACGCCGCAGTTTCCGATGTGCGGCTTCTCCAGCCGCTCGGTGCAGGCGCTCAAGAGCGCCGGCGCGACCGGCTTCCACAGCGTCAACGTGCTCGAGGATCCGGAAATCCGCGCGAGCCTGCCGCGTTATTCCGACTGGCCGACCTTCCCGCAGCTGTTCATCAACGGCGAGCTGATCGGCGGCTGCGACATCACCGTCGAGCTGCTCGAAAGCGGGGAACTGGCGCGCATGGTGTCCGAGGCGCAGAAGCCGGCATGAACACGGCGGCGACGCCGATCCCGGCGATCGCCCCGGAGGCGCTCGCCGGACGCACGGTGCTGGTCACCGGCGCCCATGGCGGCCTCGGTGCGGAGGCCGCCAAGGCCTGCGCGCGCGCCGGGGCCACGGTGGTGCTGCTCGGCCGGCGCGTGCCGAAGCTCGGTCGTGTCTACGACGCGGTGAAGGCGATCGGTCCGGAGCCGGCCCTGTACCCGCTCGATCTGGCCGGCGCCGACCCCGCCGACTACGAGGCGCTCGCCGAGAAGATCGCCGGCGAATTCGGCGGTCTGCACGGGGTGCTGCACTGCGCGGCGGAATTCAATGGTCTGGCGCCGCTGGAAGCCACCGCGCCGGAGGCCTTCCTGCGCACCCTGCACGTGAACCTGACCGCGCCGTGGCTGCTGACCCAGGCCTGCCTGCCCTGGCTGCGCAAGGCCGGGGACAGCGCGGTGGTGTTCGTCACCGACGACCTGGCGCGGGTCGGCCGGGCCTACTGGGGGGCCTACGGCCTGGCCAAGCACGGGCTGGCGGCCCTGGTCGGACAGCTGGCCGCCGAAACCGGCGCGACCGGCGTGCGCGTCAGCGGCCTGGAGCCCGGGCCGATGCGCACGGACCTGCGCGCCCGGGCCTATGCCGACGAGGCGCAACTGCGCGTGCCCGCCGCCGCCGCGTATGCACCGGCGTGCGTGCACCTGCTGTCGCCGGCCGGCGTTGAACATCGTGGCCGGGTCTGGGCGCCCCGGGTGCCGTCGCCGTGACGACGCTGTCCGCGGCCCTGCTGCTGTTCCTGATCCTCGACCCGCTGGGCAACATCCCGGTGTTCCTCGGGCTGCTCAAGCCGCTGCCGGCCGCGCGCCGGCGGGTGGTGCTGGCCCGGGAGCTGGTGATCGCCCTGGTCGTGCTGCTCGCCTTCCTGTGGGGCGGCAAGTACGTGCTGGAGGCGATGCACCTGCGCCAGGAGTCGGTGTCGATCGCCGGTGGCATCGTCCTGTTCCTGATCGGCCTGAAGATGATCTTCCCCAGCGCCGACGGCATGTTCGGCGACCTCCCGGAGGGCGAGCCCTTCATCGTGCCGATGGCCATTCCGCTGGTCGCCGGCCCGTCCGGCATGGCCGCGGTGATGCTGCTGGGCAGCCAAGACCCCGGCCGGATGGGCGACTGGACCCTGGCCCTGGTGCTGGCGTGGCTGGGCACGGCGGTGATCCTGTTCTCGGCCACCTCCCTCTACAAGGTCCTGGGGACCCGGGTCCTGGTCGCCGTGGAGCGGCTGATGGGCATGCTGCTGGTGGCCATCTCGGTGCAGATGCTGATGGACGGGGTGGTGGCCTTCCTGGCCGCCGGGCCGCTTCCCTGAAATCGGTTCGCGCCTTGTCACATGAATGACAAGTGACGAAGTTAGCGTGTTAAACTCTTGTTAGTGCCGGGGGACGCAGGGGACGCCCCAACCCGGTAT
>JAKFCL010000288.1:0-34220 GCA_036676665.1 Arenimonas sp.
GCGAACAGCGAAAACGCCAGCATCCCCGCCAGGCCGTTGGCGCGCTGGATCCACGGCGGCACGTACAGCGGCGGGGCCAGCACGCCGGCGTCGAACAGGGGTTCGAACGCGAACACGTCCTGCAGCGTCATCTTGCCGGCGAACAGCATGCGGGTCAGGCGCAGGCGCTTGTGGCGCAGGCACCAGCGGAAGAACGTGTGCACGCTCAGCAGGCCGTGCAGGTACACGGTGTCCTTGGTGAACGCGGCGCCGCCGGTGACCGGCACGCCGCGGAACACGCGCTGCGCCGACGCGAAGCTGTCGGGCTCGGTCTGGCCGGCGGCCAGGAAGAAGCGGAACACCTCGACGAAGTCGGCGCCGGCCATCGCCATGTCGATGGCGAGGATGCGCAGGCTGATGCGCTTCATGCGCTCGATGTCGATCGCGCCGGTGATCAGTTCGGCGAACGTCGCCAGCCCCTCCTGGGTGGCGGTGACCCGCGGCGAGGTGCGCGCCAGCGACTTGAAATGCGGCTGCTCGCGGCCGTTGAGCGCGCTGAGCGAATGCACGTACGCCTCGTGCTCGAGCAGCTGGTGGCGGTCGTACTCGGTGAAGCCGGTACCGCTGCGCACCCGGATGCGGGTGGGGCCGGCGGCGGCCTTGGCGATCAGCTCCGGGTCCTGTTCGACGACCACCTTGTGGTGGATGAAGAACAGGTCCAGCGCCTTCTGCAGCTCTTCCTGCACCGTCGCCGCCGACAGCACGTAGTCGGCCTCGGTGCCGTGCAGTTCGCCGTCGAGTTCGTCGGCGACGCCGATGAAGTGGCGGGCGGCGTCGAGATTGGTCGGGCCGTCGCCGGGCAGCGGGTCGCCGGGGCGGCCGAACAGCGCGATCGAATGGGCGGTGACCTCGGGCGTGCCCAGCGACTCGAGCAGGCGCGTGGCGGTGATCCAGCTTTCGGCCGTGCGCTGCAGGTAGGCGCCCATCGGCGCGTCGGGGTCGGCGGCGGCGACGATCGCCTGCAGCTCGCCACGCACCCCGCCCAGATCCTCGCGCGGGTAGTCGATGACCGGAAGTGCGACCCTGCCGGCGTGCCAGTCCAGCAGGAACTGGTATTGCACGTGCTGCGGCCAGCTCACCGACTGCAGCAGCCGGATCCCGCGCACCGCCGCCACCAGCCGCGCGTCGAGCGCGGCGTGGCGTTGCAGCTCGGGCGTCAGGTCGGGCATCAGCGGCGTCCGAACTTGTCCTTGCTGGGCCGCTTTCCGGCCGCCTTCTGTATCGACTTCTCCTCGGCGCGGCGGGCTGCCAGCGTGACCGCGGCGGCTTCCTGCTCGTCGCGCAGCTTCACGAAATGCTCGTAGCGCGATTCGTCGAGCGTGCCGTCGGCGATCGCCGCCTGCACCGCGCAGCCCGGCTCGTTGCCGTGCGCGCAGTCGCGGAAGCGGCAGCCCAGGCCGATGGCCTCGATGTCCTCGAACGACTCGACCACGTCCTCGTCGCCGCTGAGCTTGACCTCGCGCATGCCGGGCGTGTCGATCAGGCAGCCGCCCTGCGGCAGCGGCGTCAGCACCCGCGACGTGGTGGTGTGCCGCCCGCGCGAATCGTTCGCGCGCACGGTATTGGTCTTCATCTTCTCGCGGCCCAGCAGCGTGTTGGTGACCGTGGACTTGCCGGCGCCGGAGCTGCCGACCAGCACCACCGTCTTGCCCGGGCCCAGGTACGGGTGCAGCACTTTCAGCGATTCGGGATCCTTGGCGTTGACCGCGTGGATCGGCACGCCCGATTCCTCCACGTCCACCAGCAGGTCGATGCAGTCCTGGACGATCTCGCACTCGTCGGCCTTGGTCAGCACCAGCACCGGCGAGGCGCCCGACGCGGCGATCAGCACGAGGTAGCGTTCGATGCGGCGCGGGTTGTAGTCCTGGTCCAGCCCGGTCACCACCAGCACGTAATCGACGTTCGCGGCGATCAGCTGCTGGCGCACGTGTTCGCCGGCGGCGCCGCGCTTGAGGATCGAGCGGCGCGGCAGCAGGTGGACGATGTTCTTCGCGGCCTCGTCGAGGGTGACCCAGTCGCCGACGGCGGCGCGCTCCTCGGGCGGGAAGCGCGGGCGGGTCCACGGCATCGGCGGCTGCGCCTTGAGCAGGCCGTCGGGGCCGAGGGCGACGTCGTAGGCCGTGCGGTGCTGGCCGACCACGCGCGCCAGGTGGTGGCCCGGGGCCGCGGCCAGCGCCTCGCGCCAGGCGTCGTCGTCGGGCCAGCCGATCGTGCGCAGGGGGGCGAGGGCTTCGGGAGTCGGCTGCATCGGGGGCCCGGGGGAAAATCAGGGGTCAGAGTACCCTTTCCCCAAATGGGGACAGAGAACATTAGCGTTTGAAGCAAATATGTTCTCTGTCCCCATTTCCGCTCCCGGTAACCGTTTCCGGGGGAAATTGCCCGCAAATCGCCATTTTTTTGACTTCCCACTCGCTAAAAACCCGTTAACCTCGGGCCATTCCCACCTGCCGCGAATGCTTTCGATGCCCCACCACCCCCTGCCGACCCGCGAGAGCCTGCGCGAGGTCCGATACGACATCCGCGGCGAACTGTCCCGCCGCGCCCATGAATTGCAGGGCCAGGGACGGGAGCTGATCCGCCTGAACATCGGCAACCCGGGGGCCTTCGGCTTCCGCGCGCCCGAGCATCTGCAGGCCGCGATCGCCGCCAGCGTGCACGCGTCCGATCCCTACACCCACCAGCAGGGCCTGCCGCTGGCGCGCGAGGCCGTCGCCGATTTCCACCGCGCCCGCGGCACGCCCAATGCCAATGCGGACCGGGTGTTCATCGGCAACGGCGTCAGCGAGCTGATCGACATCGCCCTGCGCGCGCTGCTCAACCCCGGCGAGGAGGTACTGCTGCCGAGCCCGGACTACCCGCTGTGGAGCGCCGCGACGATCCTCAACCAGGGCCAGCCGGTGTATTACCCGTGCACGCCGGAGAACGGCTTCCTGCCCGACCCGGCGCAGATCGAGGCGCTGATCACCCCGCGCACCCGCGTGCTGGTGGTGATCAACCCGAACAATCCGACCGGCGCGGTGTACCCGCGCGCGCTGCTGCAGCAGCTGGTGGCGATCGCCGCGAAACACCGCCTGCTGCTGATGGCCGACGAGATCTACGACGGCATCCTCTACGACGACGCCACCTTCGAGCCGCTGGCGCCGCTGGCCGGCGACGTGCCGTGCCTGAGCTTCGGCGGCCTGAGCAAGGTCTGGCGCGCCTGCGGCTGGCGCGTGGGCTGGGCGGTGCTGTCGGGCGACCCGCTGGTGATCGGCGATTACCACCACGCGATGGACCTGCTGAGCGCGCTGCGCCTGTGCGCGAACGTGCCGGCCCAGTACGCGGTGCCGGCGGCGCTGACGGGCCCGGAGACGATCCGCGAGCTGACCCGCAGCGGCGGCCGCCTGCACGACTCGCGGCAGGCGGTGATCGACGCCTGCGCGGCCAGCGCGCACCTGTCGCTGGTCGCCCCGGGCGGCGCGCTGTACGCGTTCCCGGAAGTGGTCGGCGACGCCGCCGAGGAGTTCGACGACCAGCAGTTCGCGCTCGACCTGCTCGAGCACGAGAACGTGCTGGTGGTGCCCGGCAGCGGCTTCAACGTGCCCGGCTCGCGCTTCTTCCGGGTGACCCTGCTGCCCGACGCGGCGACGATCCGCGAGGTCTTCGCCCGCATCGAACGGCTGCTGGACCGGCAGGCGCGGCGGCAGGCGTCGCGGCACGTGGCGTGAAGTCGCGGTCGTACCTCGCCCTCGGCGACTCCTACACGATCGGCGAAGGCGTCGCGCCCGACGGCCGCTGGCCGGTGCAGCTCGCGGCGGCGTTGCGGGAGGGCGGCATCGCGCTCGCGGACCCGCGCATCATCGCCACCACCGGCTGGACCACCGACGAACTGTCGGCGGCGATGGACGCCGCCGAGCCGCTCGGCGCGTGGGGTTTCGTGTCGCTGCTGATCGGCGTCAACAACCAGTACCGCGGCCGCGACGTCGACAACTACCGCGACGAGTTCGCCGCGCTGCTCGACCGCGCGACCGCGCTGGCCGGCGGCCGCGCCGACGGGGTGTTCGTGCTGTCGATTCCCGACTGGGGCGTCACCCCGTTCGGCCAGGCCAGCGGCCGCGACACCGCACGTATCGCCGCCGAGCTCGATGCGTACAACGCCACCGCGGCGGCGATCTGCGCGAACCGCGGCATCGCCTTCGTCGACATCACCCCCGCCTCCCGCGAACTCGGCGCCCGCCCCGACATGTTCGTCGAGGACGGCCTGCACCCCTCATCGGCGATGTACGCCGAGTGGACCCGCCTCGCCCTCCCCGTCGCCCGAACCCTGCTGGCGCGCTGAAAAAGGGGACAGAGAATATTTCCGATTGAAGCGGAAATATTCTCTGTCCCCTTTTTCGATGCGCCCCATCGCCGGAACCCGACCCCGGCGCTTTCACCAGCACACGGGGTAAAATCGGCCATCGCACCCGGAGCACCCCGATGACCCCCGACACCCGCACCCGCATCGAACAGATCCTGTCCTCGCACCCCGTCGTGCTGTTCATGAAGGGCAGCCCGAAGGCACCGCAGTGCGGCTTCTCGGCCAAGGCGGTCGGCATCCTGGACGGGCTGGTGCCCGGCTTCGTGCACGTGGACGTGCTGGCCGACCCGGAGATCCGCGAAGGCATCAAGGAATTCGGCCAGTGGCCGACGATCCCGCAGCTGTACGTGCGCGGCGAACTGCTCGGCGGCAGCGACATCATCAGCCAGATGCACGACAGCGGCGAACTGCACGAGGCGCTCGGCCTGCCGGCACCGGACCGCACGCCGCCGGCGATCGAGATCAGCGAACGCGCCGCCGAGGCGATCCGCGGCGCGCTCCAGGGCGCCGACGAGGGGGCGGTGCTGCACCTGTCGGTGGACCCGCGCTTCAATGCCCGCTTCGAGCTGCGCCCGGCCAGCGGCCAGGAGATCGTCGCCACCGCGGCCGGCATCCCGATCCACCTGGACCTGGCCAGCGCGCCGCGCGCCCGCGGCCTGCGCATCGACTGGGCCGAGGACGCCCGCGGTGCCGGCCTGGCGATCCACAACCCGAACGCGCCGCCGGCGGTGAAGTCGATGAGCGTGCAGCAGCTGCACGACCACATCATCGCCGGCACCATCGACGTGGTGGATACGCGCCCGGCCCATGCCCGCGCCCTGGCCCCGTTCCCGCATCCGCACGAGGTGCTGGACGAGGACAGCCGCGAACGGCTGGAGCAGCTGCCGAAGGACCTGCCGCTGGCGTTCCTGTGCCACCACGGCAATTCCAGCCGGCAGGCGGCCGAGTACTTCCGCAGCCTGGGTTTCCACGACCTGTACAACATCGAGGGCGGCATCGACGCCTGGTCGACCGAAATCGATCCGAAGGTGCCGCGTTACTGAATGCCGACCCTTCCCCTGCCGGATCGCCTATTGGCGCCTCTAGAGCCTTTGCGCTAATTTGGACTCGTCCACGAATCGAACCCGCCGGCGAACCCCCCGCCGCAGGGCCTCGATGGACAACCAGGAGGTGGCGCGATGCGTACTTGGCTGATGGTTCCGGTAACCGCAGCACTCGTCGCTTGTGGTGGGTCCGGGGCAGGTGCGGGCACACCGGCCGAAATGGCCGCGGCAGCCTGCGACGCCGAGATGACCCGGCGCATGGAAGGCAAGCTGTACGAGCTGGACAAGGCGGCGCTCGCCGCCAGCATGAAAGACGCGCCCAACAACACCAAGATGCTTTCCGCGCGCGTCGTGATCGAGCCGGGGCTGACCTCCGAGGTCAAGCAGATCATGGAATGCACGGTGCGCTTCGCCGAAGGCAAGCCGACCCCGGACATCGTCGGGTTCGGGTTCAACTGGTAACCCCGATCGCCCCTGCCCGGCCGGCCCTGCCCACGCGGGAGGGCTGACGATGGGCCAGGGCCACGACCACGGGCTGGGCAACCTCCGCCACGAGCGTCCGCTGTGGTGGGCGCTCGGGCTCACCGGCGCGTTCCTGTTCGTCGAACTGGCCGGCGCGTGGCTTTCCAACAGCCTGGCGCTGCTGTCGGACGCCGCGCACATGGCCACCGACACGCTGGCCCTGGGCGTCGCGCTCGCGGCGGTGCGGTTCGCCCGCCGGCCGGCCGACACCCGCCGCACCTACGGCTACGGCCGCCTCGAGGCGCTCGGGGCGCTGTTCAACGGCGGGCTGCTGCTGCTGGTCGCCGGCTGGATCCTCTTCGAGGCCGTGCAGCGTTTCCGCGCGCCGCCTGAGGTGACGACGACGACGATGCTGGTGGTCGCCACGATCGGGCTGGCGGTGAACCTGGCGGCGATGCGCCTGCTCAAGGCCGGCAGCGGCGAAAGCCTGAACCTGCGCGGCGCCTACCTGGAGGTCTGGGCCGACATGCTCGGCTCGGTGGCGGTGATCGCCGGTGCCGGGCTGATCTGGGCCACCGGCTGGCGCTGGGTCGACCCGGTGATCGCCGTGGCGATCGGCCTGTGGGTGCTGCCGCGCACGCTGCTGCTGAGCCGCGACGCGGTGCACCTGCTGCTCGAAGGCGTGCCCAAGCACCTGGACGTCGATGCCGTGCGTGCGGCGATGCTCGCCGAACCGGGCGTCGCCACGGTGCACGACCTGCATCTGTGGTCGCTGTCGAGCCGGCAGCCGCTGCTGACCGCACACATCGGCGTCGCCGCCGGCCACGACGCCGACACGCTGCTGCGGCGCATGGCGGCGCTGCTGCACGACCGCTTCGAGATCGCCCACTCGACGCTGCAGCTGGAAACCGGCGCCTGCACCGACTCCGGCTGCGAACCGCCCGATGCCGCCCACAGCCACGACCACGTCCCGGGTCACGACCACGACCACGACCACGACCACGATCACGACCACGACCACGGTCTCCGCGGAGATCCGTATCACCGCTGAGGGATCTCTTCGTGGCGCGGGAAAGATCTCGGCGATGGGGCGAATCACGCGAGGTCCCGTGCCGGGGACGCCGTGAATACGTCCCTGTAGGCTCTTCGAAAACGTCCGTGTTTTCGAAGCCCCGGCCCGTGACCTCGCGCACTTCGCCCCGCGCGCTATCCGGGCCTGCGCCTCGGTGCTTCTCTGCGCCGAGGCACGCCGCGACGAGCCGATGACCTGTCGCCCCGCGAGGAGGGGTGGACCCTGCTTCCAACCGCGCAGCGGCTGACCCCCACGGGAGTGTCCCACTCACGCTGGCCGAGGCGGGAAAGGACGCGTCCGGAGGGACGCGCCCTGGCGAGCGCGCTCGGCCCCCTTGCCGTGCCCGGTTTAGCCAAGCCAGGTCCGCAGGAAAGATCCCCCGCGCGTATCACCCGGATGCGAACGCGCAAGCAGAGCGCGTCGAACGACCAGCCCTTCGTCACGAAAAGGGGTTGCCGCGCACCGGCGTCGGCGTGATGTCGATGCCGGCGCCGGATGTACGGCGCCACGCTTATTCGTCGAAGCGCAGATGCTTGACGGACTTGCCGTGCCGGCGGATCAGCCGCAGCGCCTCGATGCCGATCTGGATGTGGCGCTCGACGAAGTGTTCGGTGACACGCTTGTCGGAAGCCTCGGTCTTGATGCCCTCGGGCACCATCGGCTGGTCGGACACCAGCAGCAGCGCCCCCGACGGGATGCGGTTGGCGAAGCCGGCCGCGAAGATGGTCGCCGTCTCCATGTCGATGGCCATGCAGCGCAGCTTGCGCAGGTAGTCCTTGAAGCCGTCGTCGTGTTCCCAGACCCGGCGGTTGGTGGTGTACACCGTGCCGGTCCAGTAGTCGTGGCCGAGGTCGCGGATCATCGTCGACACCGCGCGCTGCAGCGCGAACGCCGGCAGCGCCGGCACTTCCGGCGGCATGTAGTCGTTGGACGTGCCCTCGCCGCGGATCGCCGCGATCGGCAGCACCAGGTCGCCGAGCTGGTTCTTCTTCTTCAGCCCGCCGCACTTGCCCAGGAACAGCGCCGCCTTCGGGTTGATCGCGCTCAGCAGGTCCATCACGGTGGCGGCGTTGGCGCTGCCCATGCCGAAGTTGATCAGCGTGATGCCGTCGGCGGTGGCGCTGGGCATCGGCCGGTCGAGGCCGACGATCGGGGCGCCGGTCAGGCGCGAGAAGGTGTGCAGGTAGCCGCCGAAATTGGTCAGCAGCACGTGTTCGCCGAACGCCTCCAGCGGCACGCCGGTGTAGCGCGGCAACCAGTTGCTGACGATCTCGTTCTTGTCTTTCATCCTGGGGACTTCCCGGCGGTGCCGTCGGTGATTCGTCGGCATTCTGCCATGCGCGCCCGCCGGACCTGCCGACGGCGGCCGGGTGCGGGCGCCCTTCCCGGCCGTCGGCCGGACGCGTAACGTCGTCGCCGCGGCCACGGCTCCGGCCGGCCCACCCTCCCGCACGGGGACCTGCCCATGAAGATCGAGCTGCGTGCCGAACACGCCCACGACGACGCCGCCACGAAGGCCGCCACCGGGCGCAGCCTCGCCGACTGGTACCGCCTGCTCGACGGCGCCGGCGGCCCCGCCCGCGGCCGCCGCGAACTCGGCAACCTGCTGCAGGACACCCACAAGCTCGACCCCTGGTGGGCGACGACGTTGCTGATCGGCCACGAGGCCGCGCACGGGCTCGTGGAGAAGGACGGCCGGCCGAAGGGCTACATGGTCTGCGCGACCAAGGCGGTGAAGGCGTCGCCGGCGCGATGCCAGGCGGCGTTCGCCGATGCGAAGGCGCTGGACGCGTGGTTGGGTGCCAAACATGCCGGCGAGCTGGTCGACGGCGGTACGGTGACCAACGCCGACGGCAACCGCCTCGCGGTGCGCAAGATCACCCCGGGCAAGACGATCCGGTTCGTCTGGCAGCAGGCCGATGCGGCGCCGGACACGCCGGTCGAAGTGAAGTTCCAGCCGGTCGGCGAGCGGACGACGGTGATGGTGACGCACGACCGCCTGCCCGACCGCGCCGCGGCGGACGGATTCCGGCGCGCCTGGGGTGCGGCGCTGGAGAAGCTCAAGGGCGTGGTGGAGGCCGGCGCATGATTCCCACCGACCTGTCGCCGACGCCGGCGATGGATGCCGAGGTTCCGGCGGTGGCCTGGTACTTCGACGTGATCTCGCCGTTCGCCTACCTGGCGTGGCCGCGGGTCCGGGAGCTGGCCGCACGGCAGCCGGTGGCGCTCAAGCCGGTGCTGCTGGCCGGACTGCTCGGCCACCATGGCCAGAAGGGGCCGGCGGAGATCGCCTCCAAACGGCTTTTCACCTACCGGCATGTGCTGTGGCGGGCGCGGCAGCGCGCGGTGCCGCTGGTGTTCCCGCCGGGGCATCCGTTCAATCCGCTGCCGGCGCTGCGGCTGTGCGTGGCGCTCGGGTCGACCCCGGCCGGCATCGACGCGGTGTTCGACTGGATCTGGGCGCAGGGGCGCGCCGCCGACAGCATCGAGGCGCTGGCGCCGCTGGCACGCACGCTGGGCATCGACGACCTGGCCACGACGCTGGCCGACCCGGCCGTGCGCGACCGGCTGCGCGCCAACTACGACGACGCGGTCTCCGCGCAGGTGTTCGGCGTGCCGACACTGGCGATCGGCGACGACCTGTTCTGGGGCGAGGACGCGCTCGACTTCGCGCTGGCCGCGCTCGCCGACCCGCGTCTGCTGCGCGACCCGGAAATGCGCCGCCTGGCCGACCTCCCCGCCTCCGCCCGCCGCATCTGACCCGCTATGTCGGAGCCGTGCCGTTCGGCGGTGCGAGAAGGTCCGCGACCACGATGTTCCGGCCCGAGTCCTTCGCGTTGTACATGGCGCGGTCGGCACGCTCCATCAGCGCATCCAGGTGTTCGTCCGGACCGAGGTATTCGGCGGCGCCGACGCTGACCGTCAGTTCGACATGTTCCTCGCCGACCACCTGGCAGCGCTGCTGCACGGCCGTGCGGATGCGTTCGGCGACGGCGATCGCGTGGATGCGCTTGGCGGTGGGCAGGATCACCGCGAATTCCTCGCCGCCGAGGCGGCCGAGCACGTCGCCGCCACGCAGCTCCTCGGCGACGGTCTGGGCGACGGCCTTCAGGCAGTGGTCGCCGACGGCGTGACCGAGGCTGTCGTTGACGAGCTTGAACAGGTCGATGTCGAAGAACAGCACCGACATCGGCCGCCCCGCCTCCTGCATGTCGTCGGCGAGCATCTCGAGCCGCGAGCGCCACGCGCCGCGATTGAGCACACCGGTCAGCGCATCGCGTTCCGAGTCGCGCTTGACCTGCTTCATCTCCGCCCGGGCGTGGTCGCGCTCCTCGAGCAGGCGCAGGATCCGCTTCGCCAGCCAGAACACCAGGCCCAGGCCCCAGCCGAGCACGCCCAGGCCGGCCAGGAACAGCCACGGGCCCTGGTCGCCGACATGCCAGGCGCTGGCGATCATCAGCAGGCCGGCGGCCACGACGAACGGAACCCAGGTGCGGCGTTTGGCGATGCGGTCGCGCAGCACGATCCACGAAACGAACATCGTGCCGGCGATCGCCATCGTGGCGCCGGTGACGAAACCGACCGCGGCATCGCCCAGCGCGCCATCGGCCGCCCACGCCGGCGCGCTGGCCAGCAAGGTCAGCAAAGCGGCGAGGCGCGGGCGAAGCGGATGGCGGGGGGCGGCCATGCGCCTAATGTGGGTGATGCCGGCGGCGCATTACAAGCTCCAGGGCGCCGCCGGAGCGCCGGAACCTCGACCAGCGCACGGTTTCACCTGGCGCACACGCGGCCCGCCGTTCGGGACGCTGTCGCGGAGCGGGTCGAGGCCCAGGTGCTGCGCGGCGCCATCGTCGGGCAAGGCGTTCTGTTGGACGTAGCGAGGGACAAGGGCGCGCCATATCGCGCCCACCGGGGAAGGCAGACGCAGACAGCCCCATCCAGCAGGGTGGCAGGGGGTCAGGGCATTCACGAAATTTCTGGCGGCCGCGCCAACGCCCTACATCTTGTCGGCCGTAGTTTCCTTTGCGCCCGACCGCTACCCTACGAACATCCGACACGCCTCGAGCGAGCCGCATGTCCAGCATCCCGACGAAATACACCCGCGCCGCGGCGTTCGCCGCCTTCGAGGTGGCCGCGCCGAACACGCCAAAGTCCGGTACGGACCTGGACATGGAGTTCGAGCGGCTGCGCGCCACGACCGACCAGACCATCGACCGCCTGTCGGAGATCCAGCGCGACGACGGCAAACTGCGCAATGAGTCCGTGCACCCAGGCTCGCTCTCGCCGGAAGTGCTTGCGCTTATCGGCAACATCGTGCCGCGCGGCGTGTGGGCAACGAAGACCGAGTATGCAATCCGCGATGTCGTTGCGTGCAACGACGCGACCTACATCGCCGCAGAGGCGCACACCGCGGGCGCTGATTTCGTCACCGATTTCGAGGCCGGCCGCTGGCTGTATCTCGGTGGTGGCGCCGGGCTCGATACGTACGTCATGTCGGTGTCCGCTGGCGAGACCGAAGTCGACTTTTCCGGCACGATCGCCGCCGGCGTCGTCGGGCAGGTGTTCTACAACGGCATCTACCAGCAGCCCAACGCCTACATCGAGGCCGGCTACGTCCTGACCTTCGACGAGCCCTTCCCCGCGGACGGCGAGATCGCCGTTTCCGTGACCACGGTCCCGTACAACAGCGTGAGCACGGCGAACATGAGCTATCTCGCCGCCGGCAGCGGCACGCAGTCGCGCAGCGTCAAGAGTCGACTCGATGATGTCGTTTCCGTCGCCAGCTTCCCCACGCCGGCCAACGCGGTCGCGCACGCGACGCTCATCGGCGGCGAATTGTACTGGCCGGCAGGCGACTGGACCGCGGCGGCTTCGGTCCCCGGCCTGTGGGAGGTCGAGCACTGCGGCCCTGGTCGGCTGCTGCGCGGCGCGGCAACGCTGCCTTTCTCGCCGGGCGAGTCCGACGAGATCGCCCTGTATGTGGATCCGACCGGCAACGACGCCAACGACGGCCTGACGACGACGGCGCCGCTGCTGACCATCCAGCGCGCGGTCGACATTTTCGTGGCGCACGGCAGCCGCGGGCGCTGGACGATCAACCTCGCGGCCGGCACCTACACCGAGAACGTGAGCGTGTCGTCGCTGACGCCGATGGAATTCCCGCTCGACGTGCGCGGCCCGAGCGTGGGCGGCCATCCGAATGTACCGGCAGCGGTCATCGAGGCGGCAGTCACGGCGAACGACGTGTTCGCCCTCTCCGACAGCGCGTGGTGCCGCCTGTATGACGTGCAGCTGTCGGGCGCGACGACCGGTGCCGGCGTGAACGTGCAACGCGGCCGATGCACCCTGGCCAACGTGCACATCGAAGGCTGCCTGGGCGGCGTGGTTAACCAGCACGGCGCGACGCTCGGCGCAGTTGGCGGCATCTGGTCCGGGCTCGGCAAGGCCACTGTCGGTGGCATCGGGTACGCCTCGTTCTATAACGCGACGCACTCGCTGGTGGCGGCGTCGCAGGCCGCGGCGCTGGTCATCGAGGACTACGAGAAGGGTCTGCTGATCAACGAGGGCGCGCAGGGGCACCTCGATTACACCGTCGTACAGGACTGCGCGACCGGCATCCAGTGGCAGCGAGGCGCCGGCGCCTGCAACACCGACAGCATGACGATCAAGCGGTGCGATGTCGGCATCGAGGCGCGCAACCAATGGTTCAACAACGGCATAACGTTTGGCACCGGCGCCGACGCGAACACCGTCAACGTGCGCTGCGCTGGCGACGCTCCCGAGTTCGATTTCCGCACCTCCGACTACTCGTCCAGGACCAGGCGCCTGCAACAGACGACATATGACGTGTCGCACACCGGGACCGTGGCCGCGACCCAGGTGTGGACGTTCACCGATCTCCGGCCGTGGATGATCAGCGAAGGTGGTGACCTGTGCGAGATCGTCGCGGTCCTGAGCAACGCGGCGACGCTCGGCACCGTCGGCGTCAGCGTGTTCCTCTGGGACGGCACGACGGAGGACTTCCTGTCCGGCGTCGCACTCCCGATCGGCACCACGAACGCGCAGATCCGGGCGCTGATCCATTTCAGCGGCGCCGCAGTGCAGCGGTCCTCGGTCGCAGCCATCCACAACGCCGGCGCGCTGTGCGGCGCCTACGGGACGGGCGCACTGAACCTGAAAGACAAGACCGGCGCCCTGCGGATCAAGATCACGCTGTCGAACGCGGCCGACACGGTGACGTTCTGTTTCATCGAACTCAATACGACCCTCGGGGGCTAATATGGCGCCGCCCGCCGGCGGTCACTTCACCCGGCGGCCATGCTTGACCACCAGGTCGATGCGCTGCAGCAGGGCGACCTGCCGGAGCGCGTCGCCGCGCACCGCGACGATGTCGGCGTACTTGCCCTCGGTGACGGTGCCGTAGTCGGCGTCGACCTTCATCGCCACCGCCGGCCAGTAGGTCGCCGCGCGGATCGCGTCGACCGCCGGCACGCCGAACTGGTTCACCCACACGTCCAGCTCGTTCCAGGTGCTCTGGCTGTGGAACTTCATCGGGATGCCCGAGTCGGTGCCCACCAGCAGCACCACGCCCGAACCGCGCAGCTGCTCGAACTTGCGGCGCAGGGTCGGCGTGCGCTGCGGGGTCTGCTGGAAATAGCCGATGCGTTCGGGGTGTTCGAGCGAGGCGCGGATGTCGGCGACGATCGCCGGCGGCAGGCCGCGATGCCAGGAGTCGTTGTCGATGAACTCGTGGTTGCGGACGGTGTACGGGAAGTTGTAGAGGCCTTCGATCGTCGGCGTCCAGAACAGCGGTCCGGCGGCCATGTTTCCGGTGCGTTCGGCCAGCAGGTCCATGATGTCCTGCGGGTACTCGGGCGCGGCACCGAAGCCGGTGTGCTCGAAACCGTCGACACCGTGGCGCAGGCCGCGCCGCACTTCCTCCGGCCGGTGCGCGTGGGCGATGACGGGCAGCTTGTGCCGGTGCGCTTCGTCGACGATCGCCGCGACTTCGGCCTCGCTCATCTGGTCCTGGTCGATCAGCTTGATGACATCGACGCCGGCCTCGGCGAGGCGGCGCACCTTCGCGCGCGCGTCGGCCGGCGAGTCCACGCCCCAGCGGAAGGCTTCGGTGCCCGGATAGGGCTTCTTCTGGATGAACGGCCCGGACATGTACATCGTCGGGCCGGGGATCGTCCCGGCGTTGATCGCGTCGCGCACCGCCAGCGAATCCTCGAGCGGGCCGCCGAGGTCGCGGGCGCTGGTGATGCCGGCCATCAGCAGCTGCTCGGCCGAGGCCGGCATGATCACGTCGCGCAGCTGGCCCAGGTAGGTCTTGTCCCAGTAGGCGTAGTCGGCGTGGCCGTTGATCATCAGGTGCACGTGCATGTCCCACAGCCCGGGCATCACCGTCATGCCCTCGGTGGAGACCACCTCGACACCCGCCGGCACCGGCAGCGTGGCGACCGTGCCGACGGCGGTGATGCGCTCGCCGTCGATCAGGATCACGCTGTCGCGGATCGGTTCATGCAGCGTGCCGTCGACGAGCGTGCCGCCGACCAGCGCCAGCCGTTCGGCGGCGACCGGCCCGGCCAGCATTCCCAGGCACACCAGCAGCACGCAGCCCCGTCGCGACATGTCATTCCCCGGATGAAAAACCGGGGTCAGAGTACCTTTTCGCGCTTGTCGCGAGTTACCCGGGGGATCCTGGGCGAAAAGGCACTCCGACCCCGGTTTTTCCTCACCGCGCGGCCACGGGCCGGAGTGCTAGCCTGCGTCCATCGCCCCGGAGGCCGACCATGCCGACCCGCTACTACCTGCGCCTCACCGACCCGAAGAACGCCCGCGGCGAAGATCCGGACCTGTCGTTCCGCTCCGGCGGCGCCGCCGGTTTCGCCGAGGAACTGCAGCAGGCGCTGCGCACGCCGGCGCTGTTCGAACGCTGGCGCGCCAAGCAGGAGGATCCGGACGAGATCGACCCCTCGTTCGGCGCCATCGACCCGACGGCCACCGTCACCGGCGAGGACAAGCACCTCGATGTCTGGCTGGTGGCCACCACCAACCTGCCGGGCGCCGTCTTCAAGCAGCGCATGCGCTGGCTGGCCGGCAGCCGCTGGGAGCTGAGCGACGTCAAGTCGGCCTGATCCGCCGCAGGCCGGGCAGGCGGTGCGCGGCCCTGGCGGTTTGGCGATAATCCGGGCTCGCTCCCGGAGGCCCCATGCCTTTTTTTGGAATCGGCCTGCACCTGCTGGTCGCCGTGTTCTTCGCGGTGCACGCGGTGCGCACGCGCCAGGAAATGTACTGGCTGTTCATCCTTTTCATGTTCCCGCTGCTGGGCAGCCTGGTGTACGGCATCGCCGTGTGGCTGCCCGAGGCACGCGCGCACCGCGGCGTGCGCCAGGCCGGGCAGAAGGTCCGGCAGCTGCTCGATCCGGGCCGGGAACTGCGCGAGGCCCGCACCGCGCATGCGGACTCGCCGTCGGTCGGCAACCACCTGCGGCTCGCCGACGCGCTGCTGGCGTCCGGGCAGGCGGCCGAAGCGCTGCCGCTGTTCGACCAGGCGCTCGCCGGCCTGTACGCCGGCGATCCGGACATCCGCGCGCGCAAGGCCCGCGCGCTGCTCGAAAGCGGCCGCGCGTCCGAGGCCCGCGACCTGCTCGATGCGCTGATCGCCGAGAAACCCGACTACCGTTCGCCGATCGCGCACCTGACCTATGCCCGCGCGGTGGCCGCCGCCGGCGACCGCGACAAGGCGCACGAGGAGTTCGCCGTGCTGGTGGACTATTTCCCCGGCCTGGAGGCGCGCGCGCGCTATGCGACGCTGCTGCGCGACTGGGGGGAGACCGAACGCGCGCGGGCACTGGCGGCCGAGTCGCTGCGCATCGCCCAGCGCCTGCCGGCGCACACGCGCACGCACGAGCGCGACTGGATCGCGGCGCTGCAGAAGATCGACCGGGCCTGACCCCATGAACCGATCCACCCGCATGCTGCTGTTGGCCCTGGTGCTGCCGATCCTGGCCGTCGGCCTGCCGTACTGGGGAAGGCCGTATGCGGAGCTGCAACTGCCCGGCGCGCTGCTGTGGTGGCCGCTGGCGCTGGTGTTCTTCGGCGCGGTGGCGTCTCGGCTGGCCGGCGCCGGGTTCGTCGCGTCGTGGCTGGTGGCCGGCGCCCCGCTGGCGCTGGTCGTGGGGGTGCGGGTGCTGCGCGACACCGCCGCCGACCCGTCCACGCACAACCTCTGGCCGCTGGAGCTGATGATCGCCGGCGCCCTCGGCTGGGGCATGGCGCTGCTGGGCGCGCTGGCGGCCCACTTCTCGCTGCGGGCGCGGGCGGCACCGAACGAACCCGCCCCCTGAGTCTGCCGCGGGGTTTCAGCCGGTGTTCTGGATACCGGCGGCGATGCCGTTGATCGTCGCCACCAGCGCATGGAACAGCGCGTCCTCGGGGCGGTCGGCGGCGCGCCAGCGCGCCAGCAGGTCGACCTGCAGCAGGCTCAGCGGGTCGACGTACGGATTGCGCAGGCGGATCGATTCACGCAGCCGGTAGTCGCCGTCGAGCAGGCGCTCGCTGCCCTTGAGCGCCAGCACCGCATCGCGGGTGCGGGCGAACTCGGCGACGATGCCCGGGAAGAACAGCGCATGCGCGTCGCCGGCCAGGCGCGAATAGCGCTCGAAGATGCCCATCTCCGACTTGGCCAGCACCATCTCGACATCGTCCACCAGCGTCGCGAAGAACGGCCAGTCGCGCGCCATCTCGGCGACCGCGGCGTGCCCGAAGCGCTCGATGCCGGCCTGCAGGCCGGTGCCGACGCCGAGCCACGCGGTCAGGCCGCAGCGGTTCTGCGACCAGGCGAACACCCACGGGATCGCCCGCAGCGACACGACCCCGCCGGCACTGCCGCGCTTGCTCGGGCGCGAGCCGATGCGCAGGCGCTCGATGACGTCGATCGGCGTCGCGGCGCGGAAATACTCGACGAAGCCGGGCGTCTCGTACACCAGGCCGCGGTAGTGGGCGCGCGAGCGCGCGGCGATGAACGCGGCCATCTCCCGCCACGCCCCCTCGCGCGGTTCCGGCGGCCGCGGCCGCAGGCTCGCGCGCAGCACCGCGCCGGTGGTCTGCTCGAGGTTGCGCAGCGCGATCGCGCGGATGCCGTACTTGCGGTGGATCACCTCGCCTTGTTCGGTCAGGCGCAGGTAACCGTCGACCGAACCGCGCGGCGCGGCGATCACCGCGCGCTCGGTCTTGCCGCCGCCGCGCGACAGCGAGCCGCCGCGGCCATGGAAGAAGGCGATGCGAACCCCGGCCTCGGCGGCCAGCGCGGTCAGCTGCACCTGGGTCTGCTGCAGCGCCCAGCGCGAGGCGACCAGGCCGCCGTCCTTGGCGCTGTCCGAATACCCGAGCATCACCACCTGGCGGTCGCCGCGGCCGTGCAGGTGCGCGCGGTACACCGGGTCGGCGAACAGCGAGCGCAGCGTGTCGACCGCCGCCTGCAGGTCGTCGACGGTCTCGAACAGCGGCGCGATGTCCAGCGGCACCGCGCCCAGGCCGTCGGTGCAGCCGGCGGTGCGCGCCAGCGCCAGCACCGCCAGCGCGTCGGCGGCGCTGCGGCTCATCGAGATGATGTACGGGCCGAACGCGCGGGCGCCGTAGCGCGGCAGCGCGTCGGCGACCGTGCGGAACACTTCCAGCACCGGCTCGGCGTCGGCCGCGCGCGGCTGCGGCACCGGCTGGCCGGCGAGCACGTCGCGCAGGCGCTGCGCGCGCTCGGCCCACGGCCGCGACGGCCAGTCGGCGTCGTCGAGCACGGCGGCCAGCGCGGCGTCGTGCCGCCCGGATTCCTGGCGCAGGTCGAGCGTGGCCAGGTGGAAGCCGAACGCCTCGGCGCGGCGGCGCAGGCGGCGCACGGCGAAACTGCCGGCGTGTTCGCCGCGGTGGTCGCGCAGGCTCTGTTCGGCCAGGCGCAGGTCGGCGACGAACTCGGCGGCGTCGGCATAGCCCTCGCGCTTGTCCTGGGCGGTGGCAGCCAGCCGCTCGGACAGCAGCGTCGTGAAGCGGCGGTAAGGCATGTCGGCGTGGCGCGGTTTCAGCGACCCGGCCGCGTTCGGCAGGCGGCGCTGGTATTCCTCGCTGCGCGCCAGCAGCTTCGCCGACACCTGCACCCGGCCGGTGGACTGGCTCAGCACCTCGCCCAGGCGCGCGAGGTCGCGGCGGTAGTTGCCCAGCACCAGCGCGCGCTGGCCTTCGAGCGTCGCGGCGATCGTCGCGGCGCCGACGTTCGGGTTGCCGTCCATGTCGCCGCCGACCCACGAGCCGAAGCCGAGCACGGCCGGCAGCGCCGGCGCCTGCTCGCCGTACACCGCCTGCAGCGCGTCCTCGAACACCTCGTGGAACACCGGCAGCACGCGGTACAGCACTTCGGAAAGATAGAACGCGACGTGTTCGAACTCGTCGGCGACGCTGGGTTTTTCCGGCGGCGTCTCGTCGGTCTGCCAGGCGGCGGTCAGCGCCAGGCGCATGCGCTCGAGGTCGGCGCGGCGTTCCTGCGGCGTCAGCGCGCGGTCGATGTCCTCGACGAGGCAGCGCACCACTTCGCTTTCCTTCTCCAGCAGCGCGCGCCGCACGGCCTCGGTCGGGTGCGCGGTGAACACCGGCTCCACGCGCAGGCGGCCGAGCAGCGCGGCGACGGTGTCGGCATCGATGCCGGCATCGCGCAGCTGCCGCAGCGAATCCTCGAGGCCGCCGGGCTGCGGCGCGCCGCCGAGCCGCTGGTAGTCGCGGCGGCGGCGGATGCGATGCACCCGCTCGGCGAGGTTGATCGCACCGAAATAACTGGCGAACGCCCGCACCAGCAGTTCGGCGCGGTCCAGCGGCAGGTCGTCGAGCATGCCAGCGAGCTGTTCGACCGGCGCGCCCTGCTCGCGGCGGCGGATCGCCGCGACCCGCAGCTGTTCGACATCGTCCAGGAATTCGGGCGCGACCTGTTCGGCCAGGATCTCGCCGACCAGCGTGCCGAGGCGCTTGACGTCCTCGCGCAGGAGCGCATCGGACGGCGGCAGGTCGGTGCCGCGCTGGGAGTCGAAGTCGGTGCCGCGCTCGGGCTGGGTCATGCCCGCCAGCCTACCGCAACCCGATTGGAGCCAATGCTCCGGCGGGGCCGGCGCATGGCCCCGCATACGAATTCATCCGCGGCGGGCGCGGCTCAGGCGCCGCAGCACTTCTTGTACTTCCGGCCGCTGCCGCACGGGCACGGATCGTTGCGCTCGGGCGTGGCGACCGCGCGCACCGGTTCGCGCGGGGTCAGCGCCTCGATGCGGTGGCAGTGCAGGTCGTGCAGCATGTCCGGCAGCGACGCATGGATCTCCAGCCGTTCGGAATACGGCAGCGGCACCGGCGCGCCGCCTTCGGTCTCGGGTGGGTAGCTGCCGACCGCGAGCGCTTCGATGTAGTCCTCGAGCTCGCCGATCCAGTCGTCCCTGGCGATCCATTCGTCCCACTGCGCATCGCGCAACGCCATGCCGTCGAGGAAACCGCCGGCCCAGGCGGCGCCGATGTCGACGTCGTCGCCGTGCTCGGCCTCAGGGTCGTCCGGCAGCCACCAGAACAGCGCGTGGTCGTTGGTGTAATCGTCGCCGGGCGTGCGCACGCGACGCTGCGCGGTCTGCCAGGCCAGCATCAGCAGCGTGGTCGCCTCGGCCTCGTCGGCGGCGTTCTCCCAGCGCGGCGGGGTCTTGCCCCAGATCGACACCAGCCACTCGGCCGGATCGATCGTGCCCGGCGACAACGCCACCGCGGTCAGGTAGCCGTCGAGCTGCTCGAGGCCATAACCGCCATGCGGCACGGCGCGCTGCTCGAGCAGGCGGTCGAGGGCGTCGATGCGGTCGTCGTTGGCGCGGAACCAGTCGGGTTTCATGAGAGCGGAATATAGGATCCAGTATCTACGTGATAAGGAGCTTTGGCGCCGCACCAAAGCCGCGAGCTGTTTACCACGTATATCCTAAATCCTATATCCCGCTCTGCTTCGTCCCGCCCTCAGTAGGCGAACTCGCGGAACACATGGTCGACGTCCCCGCCCCACGCCCCGTGGTACAGCGCCAGCTTGCGCTCCGCCGGGGTTTCGTTGGCGAGTGCGAACTCGATCAGCGGTTCGATGAAGACGCCTTCGTCGCCGCCGGAGTCGTTGCGGCGGGCACGCCGGGCCAGGCCGGCCTGGGCGATCTTCAGCGCCTCCATGGCCAGCTCGCGCACCGTCGCGCCGCGGAACGGCAGCTTCAGCGCGTGTTTCGGCACGCCGTCGCGCAGGGCGTTGCGCTCGGCCATCGAGAAGTCCTTGACCAGGTCCCAGGCGGCGTCGAGCGACGCGTCGTCGTACAGCAGGCCGACCCAGAACGCCGGCAGCGCGCACAGGCGGTTCCACGGGCCGCCGTCGGCACCGCGCATCTCCAGGTATTTCTTCAGCCGCACTTCCGGGAAGGCGGTGGTCATGTGATCGGCCCAGTCCTTCATCGTCGGCTTGACGCCGGGCAGCGCCGGCAGCTCGCCGCGCAGGAATTTCCGGAAGTCCTGGCCGCTGAGGTCGATGTACTCGCCGTCGCGATAGGTGAAGTACATCGGCACCTGCAGCAGGTAGTCGACGTAGCGCTCGAAACCGAAACCGTCCTCGAACACGAAGTCGAGCATGCCGGTGCGGTCCGGGTCGGTGTCGGTCCAGATGTGCGAGCGGTAGCTCAGGTACCCGTTCGGCTTGCCTTCGGTGAACGGCGAGTCGGCGAACAGCGCGGTGGCGACCGGCTGCAGCGCCAGCGACACGCGGAACTTCTTCACCATGTCGGCTTCGTCGCGGAAGTCGAGGTTGACCTGCACGGTGCAGGTGCGCGTCATCATGTCCAGGCCGAGCGCGCCCTTCTTCGGCATGTAGTCGCGCATGATCCTGTAGCGGCCCTTGGGCATCCACGGCATCTCGTCGCGGCGCCATTTGGGCTGGAAGCCCATGCCGAGGAAGCCCAGGCCGAGCTCGTCGGACACCGTCTTGACCTCGCGCAGGTGGGCGCGGGTTTCGCAGCAGGTCTGGTGGATGTTCTCGAGCATCGCGCCCGACAGCTCGAGCTGGCCGGCCGGTTCCAGCGTCACCGAGGCGCCGTCCTTGGTCAGCGCGATCAGCTTGCCGTGCTCCTCGAACGGCGCCCAGCCGAAGCGGGTGAGCCCGCGCAGCAGCGCCTCGATGCCGCGCGGCCCGTCCCAGGTCGGCGGGCGCAGATCGTCGAGGCGGAATCCGAACTTCTCGTGCTCGGTGCCGATGCGCCAGTCGGCCTCGGGCTTGCCGCCCGACGCCAGGTAATCGACCAGTTCATGGCGGTCGGCGATCGGTGTTTCGACGACGTTGCTCGGTCCGGACACGGGGTTGGCCTTCGGGGGAATGGAAGCGAAGTGCGGGCGCTGCCCTACAATCGCAAGATGCGAATCCTACCCCGCGCCGTCGCGGCCAGCGTCCTGATCGCGGGGCTGCTCTGTTGCGCGCCGGCACTGGCGGCGCGGCTCGAGCGCGGCAACGGCCCCGAGCCGTCGACGCTCGATGCGCACCGCTGCCCGGAGGTGGCCTGCGCCAACGTGCTGCGCGACCTGTACGAGGGGCTGGTGGCCGAGGACGGTGGCGGCCGGCTGATTCCCGGCATGGCGGCGCGCTGGCAGGTCTCGGCCGACGGACGCACGTGGACCTTCCACCTGCGCGACGGCCTGCGCTGGTCCAATGGCGAGCCGCTCGACGCGGCGCAGATCGTCGCCAGCTTCCGGCGCGGCTTCCTGCCGGCGACTGCAGCGCCGTATGCGGGCCATTTCGAGGCGATCGCGAACGCCGGCGCGGTGCAGCGCGGCGAGCTGGCGCCGGAACGGCTCGGGATCGCGGCCCCCGATCCGCGCACCGTCGTGTTCACGCTGTCGCGCAGCGCCGACCTGCCGCGGCTGCTGACGCTGCCGCTGGCGTGGCCGGTGTACCTGCCGGCGCTCGCCGCGCACGGCGCGCAGCACACGCGCCCGGGCAAGCTGGTGTCCAACGGCGCGTACCGGTTGGAGGCGTGGCTGCCGCAGGCGACGATCACGCTGGCGCGCAATCCGCATTTCCGCGAGCCCGCGCCGATTGCCGGCGTGCGTTTCCATGTCACCGAGGACGCCGGCAGCGAGCTCAAGCGCTTCGAGGCCGGCGGCCTGCACCTGACCGAAACCGTGCCGCCGCAGCCGCTGGCGCCGCTGCGCGCGCGCTTCGGCGACCGCCTGCGAATCGGCCCGTACCTGGGCACGTTCTGGCTGGGGCTGAACCTGACGCAGCCGCCGTTCAAGGACCAGCCGGCGCTGCGCGAGGCGATGTCGCTGGCGATCGACCGCGACATCCTGACCCGGCATGTCACCGGCCTCGGCGAAACGCCCGCCTACGGCCTCGTGCCGCCGGGCGTGGCCGGGTACACGCCCGCGACGCTCGGCTGGGCGAACGCGACGCAGGTCCAGCGCGAGGCGCTGGCGCGGCGGCGCTACGCGCAGGCCGGGTATTCGGCCGCGCGGCCGCTCGAGGTCGAGATCCGCTACAACACCTCCACCCCGCACCGCCGCCTGGCGCTGGCGGTGGCGGCGATGTGGCGCGAGGTGCTCGGCGCGCGCGTGCGCCTGCGCAACGAGGAGTGGAAGGTGTTCGTCGGCACGCGCCGCCAGCGGACGATCACCCAGGTGTTCCGCGGCGGCTGGATCGCCGACGTCGACGACCCGCGCAATTTCCTCGACGGGTTCCGCGCCGGCAGCGGCTCGAACTGGAGCGGGCTGGACGATCCGGGGTTCGACGCGCTGCTCGACGCCGCCGACGCGGCGCCGTCCCTGGCCGAACGGGCGCGCCTGCTGCGCGAGGCCGAACAGCGGCTGCTGGGACAGCATGCGATCGTGCCGATCTACTTCTACACGTCCAAGCACCTGGTGCGGCCGGAGGTGGGCGGCTTCGAGGCCAACCCGCTCGACCGGCACCCGTCGCGGTTCCTGACGCTGCGGCCGCCGGACGGCGCGCCGACCCCTGCCATCAGTGGGGGCGCCGCGGCGTCCGCGCGGCGCTAGACTCGGCGCACGTTCCCGGAGGACGCCATGAAGACGCTGCTCGTCGTGACCTGCTGGTGCCTGCTGTTCGTGCTCGCCTGGCCGCTGGCCGTGGCGGTGCTGGTGCTGTGGCCGGTGCTGTGGCTGCTGTCGCTGCCGTTCCGCGCGATCGGCATCGTGCTCGATGCGGCGTTCGCGCTGCTGCGCGCGCTGCTGTTCCTGCCGGCGCGCCTGCTCGGCTACCGTTCGCCGTCGGCGCGCGCCACCGCCTGATTCACTTCCCGCCGCGCGAACGCAGGTAGTCCTCGCGCCATTTCCTGATCGTGGCGATGTCGAGGTCGGCGCGACGGTGCATGTCGCCGCCGAGGCGCTCCATCGCCGTGCGGGCGATGCCGTACAGCGCGAAATACACCGCGCCGCCGAGCAGGCCGAAGCCGATGTCCTCGCCGTCGAGCGGCGCGAGGTGGCGGAAGGTCAGCGTGCGCGGCGCCAGCCCGGTGTCGGGCAGGATCGCCAGCAAGGCCGCGGTCAGCAGCAGCACCGGCATCAGCAGGAAGAACGGCCCGATCGCCTCCAGCAGCATGAACCGCGGCTCGTAGGCCGGGCGCGCGCGCCGCGCCAGCGTGCGCAGCAGCAGCGGCGCCTGCGCCAAGCCCACGGCGAGCCAGTCGGGTGCCTGCCGGCCGTCGGCCGACGCGATCCAGGCCATCAACGCGAACAGCAGCGCATGCCCGATCACGCAAGCGGCGATGCCGGCGAATCCGCGCGGCGTGATCGCGCCCAGCACCATTGTCACGACGAAGAACTGCAGGGCCGTGCCGACCATCAGTCCGAGCACGACGGCGTCGGGCAGCCAGGCGCAGAACAGCCAGGCCAGCAGATAGGCCACGGCGACGGCCAGCTCGCCGCCGGCGTCGCGCCGCACCTGGTGCCAGAACCCGATCCCGTCCATGCGCCCCCCGCCCTGCGGCCCTGCCGCCAGCCTACCGCCGGGTCGGACGGGCGTGAACCTGCGCGCCGCCGGCACCGCCCTGTTCACCCCAAGCGCCCGGCGCCGTCGCATCATGGGCCCTCCCCCGAGGAATCGCCGATGACCGCCCTGCGCCGACCCACCCTCGCCTTGCTGCTGGTCGCCGGCCTGTTCGCCGGCTGCGCCACCGCCCCGCCCGGGCCGCCGCCAACGCCGACGGTGGTCGAGACGCTGATGGAGAAGTTCCAGTCCGAACCGGTGGCGAACCCGCCGCGTTCGATCTGGCGCTACGACTTCCAGGGCCGCACGGTCTTCTACGTGCCGCCGGCCTGCTGCGACATCCCGTCGGCGCTGTACGACGCCGCGGGAACGCAGCTCTGCAGTCCGGACGGTGGCCTCACCGGGCGCGGCGACGGCAAGTGCCCGACGTTCTTCCAGGAACGCACCGGCGAAGCGCTGGTGTGGCGCGATTCGCGCGGCTGACGACATCGGGAGCACGCCCATGGCTGGCGATCCGCTGTACCACGACGGCATGCGCGAACTGCAGGACGCGCGCGACACCCGCCGCCTCGCCGACCGCCTCGCGCAGACGATCGTGCACCCTTCCTTCTCCGAGGAGGACCGCGCCTTCATCGGCCGCTGCGCGATGTTCTTCGTCGCCACCGCCGACGGCGCCGGCCAGCCGGAGTGTTCGTACAAGGGCGGCCTGCCCGGATTCGTGCGCGTGCTCGACGAGCGCACGCTGGCGATCCCCGACTACGACGGCAACGGCATGTACCGGACCTGGGGCAATCTGCGGGTGAATCCGCGGATCGGCCTGCTGTTCGTGGATTTCGAGAACCCCAGGCGCCTGCGCGTCAACGGCCGCGCGCGCGTCGCCGCGGACGATCCGCTGCTGGCGGATTTCCCCGGCGCGGTGTTCGTCGTGCGCGTGACCGCCGAGACGATCTTCCCGGCCTGCCCGCGCTACATCCACCGGATGCAACTGGTCGAACATTCCGTGTACGCGCCGCGACCCGACTACACGCCGCCGGTGCCGGCCTGGAAGACATTCGACGCGTTCCACGACGCACTGCCCGCCCGCGACCGCACGGGCGAGACGATCCGCCACGACGACGCCGACATCGCGGTCCGCGAAAAGCTGCCGCGTCCGCCGGGCTGGGACTGCCGGCACCTGGTGGCGTGCGAGGGCCCGCGCGAGTTCCTCGAATACCTCGCCAGCGTCGGGCCGCGGAAGGTCGATGTCGTCCGCGTGCACGAACTTTCCGCCGCCGAGATCGCCGCCTACCGTTCGGGCGAGGTCCCGCTCGGCGAGCTCGCCCGCGGGCTCGCGGAACGGCAGGACTGAGCCGGTCGTTTCGGTCTTCACGGCGCCGATGGGGACCGGCGTTCACTGTTACTGTGGCGAACATCCCTCGGGAGAAGACCCGTGAGCGGACACCCGATACGCAAGGAAGAACTGGCCGTGCTCGAGGCGATGGGCCGCGGCCAGCCGCAGAACTTCGCCCCGGACGAGGCGATCCTCGAACGCCTGTCCAAGCTCGGCCTGATCTCGCAGCGCGCCGGCCGCTGGTCGCTGACCGAACGCGGCAAGATGGACCTGGTGCGGCGCAAGGCGCTCGGCCGCACGTCGACGAAAAGCTGAGTCTGGCGCGCGGCGGCACCGGAGCCCGGGTCAGGGCAGCGGCTGCCCCGCCTGCCAGCCGCGCATCCGCAGTTCGTCCAGCAGCGCGGCGACGTTCGCGCGCGCCGACAGCGCGTGCACCGGCATCACCAGCACGTCGCCGGGCCGCGCCCATTCCAGCAGTTCGCGCGCGGCGTCGAGTTCGGGCAGCACGGTGCTCATCTGGCCCGGCGGCACGCCGCGCCGCCGCAGCTCCTCGCCCAGGATCGCCGCCACTTCGCCGGGCGCGCGCCCGCGCAGGAAGCCGTCGATGTCCTTGAGCACGACGCGCGCCGGACCGGCCCCTGCCGCGACCGCGGCGAGCGCGCGCACATCCGCGTCGGGCCGGTTGCCGGCCTGGCCGAGCAGCAGCCCGAGGCGGCCGCCGCCGGCGGCGCGCGCGACCTGCAGCAGGCCCTGCAGGCCATCGGGGTTGTGCGCGTAGTCCATCAGCACCTGCAGGCCACCGACGTGCCAGCGCTGCAGGCGGCCGGCGTTGTCGGCCGGATCGTTGCCGAAACGGGCGAGCGTCGCCGCGATCGTCGCCACCGGCACGCCGAGCGCGTGCGCCAGCAGGCTCGCCGCCGCGGCATTGCCGATGTTGTAGGCGGCGGCACCGCCGGCGGCCAGCGGCATCGTCGCGATGTCGGCCAGTCCGTGTTCGCGGCCGTCGGCATGCAGGCGCAGCACGCCGTCGCGCAGTCCGCAGGTGGCGCCGCCGGCGGCACGGTGGGCCTGCAGTCGCGGATGCGCCTCGTCGCGCGCGAACCACGCCAGCCGCGCCGCGCGCCCTTCGCCGCGCGCCGCCAGCAGGGCATCGTCGGCGTTGAGCACCAGCGTGCCGGCCGGGCCGAGCGCACGCGCCACCGTCAGCTTGGCGTCGGCCAGGCCTTCCAGGTCGTGGATGCCGTATTCGCCGAAATGGTCGGCGCTGATGTTGGTCACGACGGCGACGTCGGCCTGGGCCAGCGCCAGCCCGCGCCGCATCAGGCCGCCGCGCGCGGTCTCCAGCACCGCCGCCTGCACGCGCGGATCGCGCAGCACGCTGCGGGCGCCGGCCGGGCCGGACCAGTCGCCGTCGTGCAGGCGTTCGCCGTCGACGTACACGCCGTCGGTGCACGAATGGCCGGTGCGCCAGCCGTGCGCGCGCAGCATCGCCGCCAGCAGGCGCACGGTCGTGGTCTTGCCGTTGGAGCCGGTGACCAGCGCGGTGGGGACCGCGTGCAGCGCCGACCACGGCACGTCCGCGATGGCCGGCAGCGCCGCGAGCGGCCAGCTGCGGCCGCCCGCACCCAGCCCCAGCGTCAGCCGGTCGTCGTCGAGCAGCGTCGGCAGGCCGAGGCCCCGCGCATGTTCGAGCAGCGCCCGCAGCGCCGGCGCCGACTCGGCGTCCGACATCGCCTGCAGGGTGCGCAACGCCGCGGCCTCGTCCCACGCGGCGGCGTGGCCGGGCGCGTGCAGCACGGCCACGCCGCGCTGCGCGCCCCACGCCCATTCGTTGAGCTCGGTCGCGGCGAACAGGCGGTCAACCGGCGCGGCGAACGCCAGCGCGGCGCCGCTGCGGTGCACGCGCACGACCGGCGCCGGATCGGCCCAGCCCAGCGCCGACGCCATGCGCCGCACGCGTCCGCGCCAGCCGTCGAAGTCGACGTCGTCGGCGGCACCGACCACTTCCAGCACCGCGCCGACCCCGGCGAAGTACAGGTTCGGGCCGGTCAGGCGGCGCGAGTCCTCGAACGGCAGTGGCGGCAGCGCAGGCGGTGGCGGGCGCGCGCTCAGTCCGATTCCTCGCGCGACAGGTGCACGCCGCGCTCGTCGATCACCACGCCTTCGAAGTCGCTCAGCGCCGGTTCCTCGCGCGGCGCGTCGTACGGCGCCGACGTGGCCCGCACCGGCGCCGCGACCGGTTCGGCGGCGCCTTCGGGGCGGAACTTGATGATCTGCTTCCACGACCGGGTCAGCGCGTCGGCGAACACCAGCAGCAGGTCGCCGGGCTGGCCCATGCGCAGCGCCGCGTCGATCGCGGCCTGTTCGTCGGGAATGATCGAGATCGCGTCCCTGTCGACGCCGGCCGCCATCAGCGCCTTGGCCTGGATGCGCGGCACCTCGTCGCCGTCGCGGCCACGCAGCGAGTCGTCGCGGCGGCAGATGTAGTGGTCGAAGCGGCCGGCGACGGCCTCGGCGATCGCGACGAGGTCCTCGTCGCGACGGTCGCCCGGCCCGGCCAGCACGACGATGCGCCGGCCGGCGACATCGAGCCGCTGCGCGAGGTCGGCCATCACCCCGACCGCGTGCGCGTTGTGGCCGTAGTCGAACAGCACCTTGAACGGGTGTTCGTTGAACACGTTCATCCGGCCCGGCGCCTGGAAGAAGGTGGTGTCGAACGTGCGCAGGCCCTGGCGGATCGCGTCGAGCTTGATGCCCAGCGAGAACGCCACCGAGGCGGCGACCATCGCGTTCTGCACGTTGTGCAGCGCCCTGCCTTCCATCGTCGCCGGGATCAGGTGCGTCCACAGCAGCGGGATGTGGCTGCCCTTGTCGTAGAGCGTGATCATCTGGCCGTTGACGCCGGCCTCCAGCGCGCAGGCGCGGCCGCCGGCACGGATGTGTTCGCGCACCAGGCCGTGCTGCGGGTTCATCGTCACGTAGCAGATCACCTTGGCCTCGGTGTAGCCGGACATGCGCAGCACGTTCGGGTCGTCGGCGTTGAGCACGGCGCAGTCCGTGGCGATTTCCACGACGATCCGCTTGACCTCGGCGAGCTGCTCGAGCGAGTCGATGCCCTTCAATCCGAGATGGTCGGACTGCACGTTCAGCACCGCGCCGACGTTGACGTGGCGCACGCCCATGCCGGCGCGCAGCAGGCCGCCGCGGGCGGTCTCGAGCACGGCCAGGTCGATCTGCGGATCGGCGAGCACCATGCGCGCCGACACCGGCCCGGTCATGTCGCCCTCGACGGTGCGCTGGCCGTCGATGTAGACGCCGTCGGTGGTGGTCATGCCCGGCGTGTAGCCGGCCATCTTGCAGATGTGCGCGAGCATGCGGGCGGTGGTGGTCTTGCCGTTGGTGCCGGTGATCGCGGCGATCGGCACCGCCGACGGCGTGCCCGGCGGGAACAGCATGTCGATCACCGGTCCGGCGGCGTCGCGCGGCGTGCCTTCGCTCGGCGCGACGTGCATGCGGAAGCCCGGCGCGGCGTTGACCTCGCAGATGCCGCCGCCGATGTTGCGGTAGGACTCGGCGATGTTGGTGGACAGGAAGTCGACGCCGCCGACGTCCAGGCCGATCGCCCGGATCGCCCGCACCGCCATGTCGCGGTTGTCCGGATGGATGATGTCGGTGACGTCGGTGGCGGTGCCGCCGGTCGACAGGTTGGCGGTGGAGCGCAGGTACACGACCTGGCCGTCGGCCGGCACCGTGTCGGCGGTGGCGCCGATGCGCTCCATCATCATCGTCGCCTGGGCGTCGAGTTCGATGCGGGTGAGCACCTTCTCGTGGCCGACGCCGCGGCGCGGGTCGCGGTTCACGATCTCCACCAGTTCGGCGATCGTGCGCGTGCCGTCGCCGACGACGTGGCCGGGCGTGCGCCGCGTCGCCGCGACCAGTTCGCCGTTCACCACCAGCAGGCGGTGGTCGTCGCCTTCCAGATAGGTCTCGACGATCACCGAACGCGAATGCTCGCGGGCGGCGGCGAAGCCGGCCGCGACCTCGTCGTCGGTGCGCAGGCAGATCGAGATGCCGCGGCCGTGGTTGCCGTTGTAGGGCTTGGTCACCACCGGGTGGCCGAGGCGGCGGGCGGCGCGGATCGCCGCCGACTCGCTCTGCACCAGCTCCTGCTTCGGCACCGGCAGGCCCAGCGAGCCGAGGATGCGGTTGGTCTCTTCCTTGTCGCTGGCCAGCTCGACGGCGATGTGCGGCGTGCGGCCGGTCACCGTGGCCTGGATGCGCTGCTGGTACTTGCCATGGCCCAGCTGCACCAGAGACTGCTCGTTCAGGCGCAGCCACGGGATGCCGCGTTCCTCGGCGGCGCGCACCAGCGACGCGGTGGACGGGCCGAGCGCACGCCGCTGCGCATAGCGGATGAACTCGTCCCGCGCCGGCTGCCACTGCCAGTCGGTCGGCACGATGCTCTCGCTGCGCAGCGGTTCGGGCAGCAGCGAGGTCAGCAGCTTGAGCGCGAGCTCGCCGGCGGCGACGCCCTCCTCCTTCTGCGCGTATTCGTAGACGACCGAATAGACGCCGGGGCGGCCGTCGATGCTGCGGGTCTTGCCGAACGTGACGTCCTCGCCGGCGACGTTCTGCAGCTCGATGGCCACGTGCTCGAGCACGTGCCCGAGCCAGGTGCCTTCGCCCTCCTTCATGCGCCGGATGAAGCCGCCCGGCTCACGGTACGAACAGCCGTGTTCGGCCAGGCCGGGCAAGGCGGCGACCAGGCCGTCGACGAAGGTGGGGCCGAGGCGTGCGGTCGGCCACGCCTCGAGTTCGCCCAGGTCCAGTTCGAGCCGGATCACCGGGAAATGCGCATGGACCGACGGGCCGACGAAGATGGAACGGTCGAGGATGCGCATCGCAGTCTCCTATTCCTTGATTCGGGTCAGCGTGCCGGCGGATGCCCGGCGCGTGTGCAGGTTGAACGTGGACCCGGCGACGAGGATATGCACGGCCAGGCCGAGCATGCACACCGGCTGGCCCTCCTCGAGCTGGTCCATCGACGAGAACTGCAGGCCGGCGGCGTCGACCACGGTCACCGCGCCGCTGCCGACGACCTCGATGTCGTTGTCCGGGCCGATGAAGGCCGCGGTGTCCTCGTCCAGGCCGATGCCGATCGCGAACGGGTTGAATGCCAGCGCCGTCGCGAGCCGGCCGAAGCGGTCGCGCTGGCGGAAATGCTGGTCGATGATGAAGCGGTTGGTCAGGCCCAGGCCCGGCGCCAGCCGCACCGAGCCGGCGCGCGGCGAACCGCCCTCCTCGCCGAACGCGATCATGTGCTCGCTGAGCACCGCGGCGCCGGCGCTGGTGCCGGCCACGTGCACGCCGCGGGCATTCTGCGTACGGATCAGCTTGGCGACCGGCGTGCCGCCGAGCAGCGACGTGATGCGCAGCTGGTTGCCGCCGGTGAAGAAGACGCCGGTGGCCTGTTCCAGGCGTTCGAGCCGGCTCGGCTCCTCGGCGTCGCGGCGCGTGTCGAAGTCCATCGACTCGGCGCGGCCGGCGCCGAGCTCGCGGAACAGGGTTTCGTAGCGCGTGCCGGTGTCGCGCAGGCGGCTGGCGGTCGGGATGACGACGATGTCGGCTTCGAGGCCACCACAGAGCTGGACGAAGCGGCGCAGGATCTCCGGGCCGTTCTCCTTTTCTTCCGCACCGCCGATCGGGATGATCCAGCCGCGCTGGCCGCCATCGGGAATCCTGCTGGGCATTGCTTCAGCTTCCTTGCGTGAACGTTGAACGGGAAAGATCGGGGAGCGATTCGAAGGCGCCGGCACGCACGTGCGCGCCGTCGCGCAGATGCCAGGCGCCACGCGCCATCACGTCGTGCACGCGGTGCTGCGGATCGAGCGCGACGAGGTCGGCATCGGCGCCGGCGGCGATGCGGCCCTTGCGCGGCAGCCGCAGCAGCGCGGCGACGTTGGCGGTGAACGACGGCAACACGTCTTCCAGCGCCAGGCCGCGGCCCAGCAGCTCGGCGAGCGTCGCCGAAAGTGCGTGCGGGTCGCCGACGCCGTACGAGCACAGGTGGCCGTCGGCATCGAAACAGGCCAGGCAGCCGCCGGCGTCGGAGCTGACCGTGATGCGACTGCGCGGCGCGTCGGTGGCGAGATACCGCTGCAGCGCGTCGGCGGCGCTCCACGCGTCTTCGCCGTCGGCGACCGGGAACGCGGTGACGTCGATCGTGCAGCCGCGCCGCGCCAGGTCGACCGCTTCCTCGAACAGTGCCTTCCGCCGGTTCACGTGGGTCGGGTTGAACACGCGCGGAGGAATCTCGCTGGTGTCGAGCGCACGCCGCACCAGGTCGAGCCCGCGCGGGCCGTCGCCCAGGTGCAGGTGCACGATGCCGGCCTTGCCGGTCATCAGGCCGGCGACATGCGCCTCGGACGCCAGGCGCAGCAGTTCGTCGAGCGTCGGCTGGCTGGAGCGGTGGTCGCTGACCGCCACTTCGCCGACGCCGATCAGGCAATCGACGAACGCGATATCGCCGCGCACGCTGCCGGTGATCGTCGCCGGCGGCAGGTGGTAGCCGCCGCAGTGCGCCCACGCGCTCAGGCCCTGCTCGCGCAGCGCCATCGTGGTCGCGACCAGTTCGCGGGTGGAACGGGCGACGTCGTCGGTGCCGAGCAGGCCGATCACCGTCGTGACGCCGCCGGCCGTGTAGCGCGACAGCGGCAGCGCCGGTACCCGCGAGGCGAAACCGCCTTCGCCGCCGCCGCCGGTGACGTGGACATGGCCGTCGACCAGGCCGGGGATCAGCCGGCGCCCACCGAGATCGACGACCTCGAGTGCAAGCCCGGACGGCGCCGGTGCGTCCATCGCGCCGATCCAGAGCACCCGCCCGCCGCCCACCAGCAGCTGCCGGAGGCCGAGCGGCTCCGGGGCGTAAACATCGGCGTTGCGGATCAGGACCAGTGGTCCGGGGACGTGTTCGGGCATCGCGTGAATGTACCAGCTAGCCCGCGTCGGGCGCTTCCGGCACAGTCGCGGGATGCCACCGTCCCTTCGCCTGTTCGCCACCCGCGCCGCCGAGGCGCTGCTGACGCTGTGGCTGCTGGCGACGCTGTGCTTCGTGCTGCTGCGGGCAGCGCCGGGCGGGCCGTTCGATGCGGAGAAGGCGGCGCCGCCGGAGGTCGAGGCGGCGCTGGCGGCGCAGTACCGGCTCGACCAGCCGCTGCTGTCGCAGTACGGGCACTGGCTCGGCGACGTACTGCGCGGCGACCTCGGGCCGTCGTTCCAGTACCCGGACTACACGGTCAACGACCTGCTGGCGGCGAGCCTGCCGATCTCGCTGGTGAACGGCGGGCTGGCGCTGCTGCTGGCGCTGGGCCTGGGCCTGCCGCTCGGCGTGTGGGCGGCGCTGCGTTCCGGGGCGTGGATCGATCGGGTGCTGATGTTCGGGGCCGGGCTGGGCCTGGCGGTGCCGAAGTTCGTCGCCGCGCCGCTGCTGATCCTGCTGTTCGCGGTGACGCTGCAGTGGCTGCCGGCCGGCGGCTGGGACGGCACCTGGCGCAGCGCGGTGCTGCCGATCGTCGCGCTGGCGCTGCCGAACCTGGCGTACTGCGCGCGGCTGACGCGGGCGTCGATGCTCGAGGTGCTCGACGCCGACTACCTGCGCGCGGCGCGTGGGCGCGGCATCTCCGGCGCGCGGCTGCTGTTTTCGCATGCGCTGCGACCCGGGCTGCTGCCGGTGGCGGCGTGGCTGAGCCCGGCGCTGATCAATGTCGTCAGCGGCTCGGCGGTGGTCGAACAGGTGTTCGGCATTCCCGGCATCGGCCGTTATTTCGTCCAGGGCGCGCTCAACCGCGACTACACGCTGGTGCTGGGCGTGGTGCTGGCGGTCGGCGCGGCGATCGTCGTGATCAACGTCGCGGTGGATGCGCTGCGGGGGTGGATGGATCCGCGGCTGCGGGATGCCGAGGCGTCCTGAGCGTCGCTTCGACGATGGCCGCTCGGTAACATGCCGGCGTCCGCCTTGGACGCCAAGGATCCCTGAGCCATGCCCAGCCGCGAAGATTTCGTCGCCATCGCCACCCGTCTGTTCGCTGTCTGGCTCGGGATCCAGGCGATCCGGCATGTCTTCACCAGCTACGCCGCATGGCGGCAGATGCAAGAGGATCCCGCCGTGCTGTACATGATGGGAGCGGCGGTGCCGATGCTGCTGATCGCGTGGCTGCTGTGGGTGTTCCCGCTGACGGTGGCGCGCAAGCTGCTGCCGGTGATGAAGACGCCCGGGACGCCCGTCGCGTGGGCTTCGGCCGGGGCGATGGAGATCGGCCTGGCGCTGATCGGCTTTTGGCTTCTCGCCAGTTCGCTCGGCGACTTCTTCTACTGGCTGACGCTCGCCTTCATGACCGTGCGGCTGGACGGCAACCTGGCTTCGTACGGCGCCGACAACACCGCGTCGACGGTCGCCACCGCGCTCGAGATGGCGATTGCCCTGTGGCTGATCCTCGGGCACCGCGGGATCCTCGGCGCCTTCGTGCGATTGCGCCAGGCTGGAACGCGGGACATCACCCCCGCGCCCTGAACCGCGGATTCGGGGAAATCCGACTCCGTCGGCGGTGGTCCCAAGGGGCCGCCGCGGCGAGACGCGGCCCGCGGAACCTCGTCAGGTTCCGCCCAGCTCCAGCCACCGCGCCACGACGCCGCGCGCTTCGTCCACGCCGGTCTTCGCGTCGGCCGAGAACACCTGCACGCTGGCCCGCTCGCCGAGTTCCTTGCGCACCTTGAGCAGCGTATTGCCCTGCTCGCCGCGGCCGAACTTGTCGGCCTTGGTCAGCAGGCAGTGCGCCGGCAGGCCACGGCGGACGGCGAAGTCGAGCATCTGCAGGTCGTATTCGCGCAGCGGGTGGCGGATGTCC
>JAKFCL010000289.1:0-9332 GCA_036676665.1 Arenimonas sp.
TTCTTCATGAACCTGTTCTTCCACGCCAAGCTGGCGACGATGCCGCCCAAGCTGCTCAGCGACGACGGCGAGCACGTGGTGATCCGGCCGCTGGCGACCAGCCGCGAGGCGGACATCGTCGCGTACGCGGACTGGAAGCAGTTCCCGCTGATCCCGTGCACGCTGTGCGGCTCGCAGGAGAACCTGCAGCGCCGGCAGGTGGGCCGCATGCTGGAGGCGTGGGACCGGGAGTCGCCGGGGCGCGTCGACACCATCGCCCGCGCGCTGGCCGACGTGCGTCCCGCGCAGCTGGCCGACGCCTCGCTTTTCGACTTCCTCTCGCTCGGCAGGCGCGGCGACGCCCCGCTTCCCGACGCCCACGCCTGGCTCGCCGGCGATCCCGATTCCCAAGACATGGAAACTTGATGTTCTTTCGCAACCTGACGTTCTTCCGCTTCCCCGCTTCCCTCGCCAAATCCTTCGATCAACTCGACGCCCGGCTGGAGGAATGCCGGCTCAAGCCCGTCGGCCCGTCCGAACTGGCCTCGCGCGGCTTCGTGTCGCCGTTCGGCCGCGACGAGCCGGCGATGAGCCACCGCATCGGCGACGCCGTGTGGATCACCCTCGGCGGCGAGGAGCGGCTGCTGCCGTCCGCCGTCGTCAACGAACTGCTCGGCCGCAAGATCGCCGAGGTCGAGGAAAAGGAAGGCCGCAAGCTCGGCGGCCGCGCGCGCAAGCGCCTGAAGGAAGACCTGGTGATGGAACTGCTGCCGCGCGCGTTCGTGCGGCCGGTGCGCACCGGCGCGACGATCGACCTGCAGCACGGATTCATCGCCGTGGATTCGAGCTCGCGCAAGTCGGCCGAAAACCTGGTGTCGGAGCTGCGGCACGCGCTCGGCAGCTTCCCGGCGCTGCCTCTGAACGCCGAAGTCGCCGTGCGCACGATCATGACCGGCTGGGTCGCCGGCGAGCCGTTGCCCGCGGGGCTTTCGCTCGGCGACGAATGCGAGCTCAAGGATCCGGTCGACGGCGGCGCCGTCGTGCGCTGCTCCAAGCACGAGCTGCAGACCGACGAGATCCGCAAGCACCTCGATTCCGGCAAGCAGGTCACGAAGCTGGCGCTGGTGCTCGACGACCACGTCGGCTTCGTGCTCGGCGAGGACCTGGTGGTGCGCAAGCTCAAGTTCCTCGACGGCGCCGTCGACCAGCTCGAGAACACCGAGCGCGACTCCCTGCACGCCGAGCTCGACGCCCGCTACGCGCTGATGTCGGGCGAACTCAAGCGGCTGTTCGCGCTGCTGGAGACCTCGCTGAAACTGAGCCGCGCCGACGCATAGTGGTTGGGAGTTCGGAGCTGGGAGTTCGGAGGAGGTAGTCGAGCCCACAAGCTGGCGGGAACGAGCCCACCTTCTTCAGACTCCGAACTCCCGGCTCCAAACTACTTTAGATTGGCCCCATGTTCCTCCGCCTCCTCCGCCCCGCCCCGCCCGCCGAGGAAATCGTTCCCCTGCGTCTCGCCGACGGCCGCGAAGTGCCCGTGCGCTGGGTGCGCGACCCGCGCGCACGCCGGCTGCGGCTGCTGGTGTCGGACCGCGGGGCGCGGCTGACGCTGCCGAAGGCGGCGTCGCGGCGCGCGGCGCTGGAGTTCCTCGACCTGCACCGCGACTGGCTGGCCGCGCAGCTGGCGAAACAGCCGGCGGCGCAGGCGCCTTTCTCCCGCGGCAGCGACCACAGCCTGCCCCTGCGCGGTGCCGACGTGCCGCTGGTGTGGCGCGAGGGCCGCTACGCCCGCGCCCACCTCGGCGAGCACGGCGTCGAACTGCAGCTGCCCGAGCGCGCCGGCGACGCGCAGGCGCGCTCGGCCCTGCGCGAGTTCTACGCGCAGCAGGCACGCACCGACCTGGGGGCGTGGATGCCGCGCTACCTGCCCGGGCTGCCGCGGCCGCCGCGCACCATCGGCCTGCGGGCACTGTCGTCGATCTGGGGATCGCTCAGCCCTTCCGGCGCGGTGTCGCTGGACCTGTCGCTGGTGCTCGGTCGGCCGTCGGCGTTCGAATACGTGCTGGTGCACGAGCTCTGCCACCTGATCCACGCCGACCACTCGCGCCGCTTCTGGCACGAAGTGGAGGCACGCTGGCCCGACTGGCGCAGCGAACGCGATTACCTGCGCGGCGAAGGACTGGCCTTGAAGGCGAGGCTGTCGCGTTTGACCGGCTGAAGCGTCCGCGATCGCGGACCCCGACGCCCCGGATCGAACGATGCCCCTGCGCTCCGCCTTGGCCCTCGTCGTCGTGTGCCTGCTCGCCGCGTGCGGCGGCGCACCGGATGCCGGCGAAGCACTGGCGGAAACCGCCCGCGCCGCGGCCGAACCGGTCGGCGGGCGGCCCGCGCAGGGCGGATACCAGCGCGATGCCGGAGAAAACCTCGAACTCCCGGCCGGTTTTCCTGTCGACATCGTGCTGCCCGAGGATTACGTGGTGGTTTCGGTGATGACGATGGGCCCGTCGCAGTCGGTGGTGCTGCGCAGCGACGTGGCGATGGCGACGCTGTTCGAGCAGTTCCGGGCCGGGCAGGTCGCGCGCGGCTGGCAGGAGACCGTGTCGATGCAGGGCGTCGAAGGCGCGATGCTCGGCTTCCGCAAGGACAGCCGCGGCGTGCTCGCCAACTTCCGGCCGGACATGGAAGGCCGCACGCTGGTGTCGCTGAGCCTGCAGCCGCAGGTCCCCGCGTCCCGCTGACCTCAGCGCAGGAAGTCGCGCAGCGGCGCGGCGACGCGGTCGGGCTGTTCCATGTGCAGGTGGTGGCCGCCGGGGATCACCTCGACGCGGGCGTCCGCCAGGCAGGCGAGCCGGGCGGCGCGCGTGGCGGCGGAGAAATAGGCCGGCGGCGGGTCCGCGGCGATCACCAGCACCGGCGCGGCGATCCGCCGCAGCACCGCCTGCACCGTTTCCTCGGTCAGCCGCAGCGCCGACGGCAACGTCAGGCGCGGATCGCTGCGCCAGACGAAGCCGCCTTCCACCGGCCGCAGATTGCGTTCGACGATCAGCCGCGCGGCGTCGGGCGTCATCCGGCTGGCGGTGAGCCGGGCCGCGACCGCGGTCTCGACGTCGGGAATGACCCGGGCCGCCCGCGTCGACGGCGCGCGCCGGGCGGCGACCGCGTCGACGAGCCGCTGCCCGGCCAGCGCCGGATCGCCGGCGACCGGTCCCAGCGCCTCGATCAGTGCCAGCCGGCGCACCCGTGCCGGCGCGGCGGCGGCGACGACGCTGGCGATCGCCCCGCCCATCGAATGCCCGAGCCAGTCGGCGCGGTCCCAGCCCAGCGCGTCCATCGCGTCGAGCACGTCGTGGATCCAGTCGACGAATGCGTAGTCGTAGCCGGCGGCGCGGTGCGCCGACGCGCCGTGCCCGGGCAGATCCAGCGCCACCAGGTCGAACGCCGCGAGGGCCGGCGCCAGCGGCGCGAAGCTGGCGGCGTTGTCGAGCCAGCCATGCAGGCACAGCAGCGGCGGCCCGCCGGGCGTGCCGCCGCGCAGCGCCGCCAGTTCGCCGCGTGCCGACGGCAGGCGGATCTCGTGCAGCGCCGCCGTCATCCGTGCGGCCAGCCCTGCAGGTGCCGGCGCGCGAGGCCGGCGAGCGCCGCGACATGGCCGGGCTCTTCGTTGAGGGCGCTGATGTAGCGCAGTTCGGCGCCGCCGGCTTCGCGGAACACCTCGGCGTTCTGGATCGCGATCTCCTCCAGCGTCTCCAGGCAGTCGACGGCGAAGCCCGGGCAGACGACGTCGACACTGTCGATGCCGCTGTGCGCGAGTTCCCGGAGCCTGGCGTCGGTGGCCGGTTCGAGCCATTTCTCGCGACCGAAGCGCGACTGGTAGGTCAGCGCCCAGTCGCCTTCCGCAAGCTCGAGGCGGCGGGCCAGCGCGCGGGCGCCGGCCTCGCACTGGCGTGGATACGGATCGCCGGCGCGCTCGAAGCGCTGCGGCAGCCCATGGAACGACATCAGCAGGTGCGCGGCGCGGCCATGCAGGTCCCAGTGCGCGCGCACGCGCGCTTCCAGCGCATCGAGCCAGCCGCTGTCGTCGTGGTAGTCGGCGACGAAGCGCACCTCGGGGACGCGCCGCCAGCGCTGCAGCTCCTTCGCCACGCCGTCGAACACCGCCGCGGTGGTGCTGGCCGAATACTGCGGGTACAGCGGCAGCACGAGCAGCCGGGTGACGCCCTCGGCCTCGAGCGCGCGCAGGGCCGTGGCGATCGCCGGGTTGCCGTAGCGCATCGCCACCGCGACCTCGATGTCGGGCAGCGCCTGCTGCAGCGCGCGCCCCAGCCGCTGGGTGTGCACCAGCAGCGGCGAGCCCTCCGGCATCCACACCCTGGCGTAGTTGCGTGCGACCCGGCCCGAGCGCAGCGGCAGGATCACCCCGTGCAGCAACGGGCACCACAGCCAGCGCGTCAGTTCGACGACGCGGTGGTCGTGCAGGAACTGGCCCAGGTAGCGGCGCACCGCCGCGGGCGTCGGTGCATCGGGGGTGCCCAGGTTCACCAGCAGCAGCGCGGTCCGGCCGGGGCCGGGGACGGCCGGCGCATCGCGATAGGGCCGACGCCGCGGGGATCGGACGGAGCCGTTTTGTTCGAGGGTCATCCGGGAACTGTCCTTGTCTTCGCCGCACAAACTATCATCCGGTGCCGGCCACGGCTCACACCCGGTTCAGCGCCGCCGCCGATACTCGACCGATCCCGCCTGCTCCGGAGAACCCCCCCATGACTCGTCTGCTGGCTCCGTTCGCCGCGCTGCTCGCGCTGTCGCTGCTGCTCCCCGTCCCGGCCCACGCCGGCGTCAAGGAAGAGGCCAAGGCCCAGGACGCGGCCCGCGTGCTCGCCGAGATCATGCGCATCCCGGAGACGGCGGTGCCCGAGAAGATGTTCGACGAGGCCTACGCGATCGCGGTCGTGCCCGACGTCGTCAAGGCCGGGCTGGTGTTCGGCGGCCGCGGCGGCAAGGGCCTGATCTCGGTGCGCAGCCCGGACGGCACCTGGTCCAACCCCAGCTTCATGCGCCTGGGCGGCGGCAGCTTCGGCTTCCAGGCCGGCGTGCAGTCCTCGGACGTGATCCTGGTGTTCCGCAGCCCGCGCGGCGTCGAGAACATCGTCAACGGCAAGTTCACCCTCGGCGGCGACGCCAGCGTGGCCGCCGGCCCGGTCGGCCGCAGCGCCCAGGCGAGCACCGACGAGCAGCTGAAGGCGGAGATCTACAGCTATTCGCGCGCCCGCGGCCTGTTCGCCGGCGTGTCGCTGGACGGCACCTGGCTGCGCATCGACCACAAGGCCAATGCCGCCGTCTACGGCCGCAACACCACGCCGCGGGCGATTTTCGAGGGCCGCGCCAACCCGCCGCCGACCGCGGTGGTGGATTTCCGGGACCGCCTCGAGGAAAACACCGTCCCGCAGGACTGACGGCCAACCAATGGCCGGGGCGGCGCCCCGCCGCCTGCGCTATCCTGCGCGCATCCGAAACCACGCGGGAATCACGCACATGGGCAGCTTCAGCATCTGGCACTGGATCATCGTCCTGGTCGTGGTCGTGCTGATCTTCGGCACCAAGAAGCTCAAGAACCTCGGCAAGGACCTCGGCGAGGGCATCCAGGGCTTCAAGGAAGGCATGAAGGGCGACGAGAAGCCGGGCCAGCTCGGCAACGACCGCCGCGACACGCCGGCGTCGACCGATGCCGACCGCCAGGACACGCCGCGCAAGGACGCCTGAGTCCGGCCCGCGGCCGGGAGCGTCCGGATGTTCGATATCGGCTTCAGCGAACTGCTGGTCATCGCGGTCGTCGCCCTGATCGTGCTCGGGCCCGAGCGGCTGCCGAAGGCGGCGCGCTTCGCCGGGCTGTGGGTGCGCAAGGCACGCGCGCAGTGGTATTCGGTGAAGTCCGAGTTCGAGCGCGAGATGGCCGCCGACGAACTGCGGCGCAGCCTGGCCGAACCCGCCGCGCAGCTGCGCGACCAGGTCGCGCAGGCCGGCCGGGACGTGCGCGCCAGCGTCGCCGATGTCGACCGGGAGATGCGCACCGGCGCGAACGAGGCGGCCAACGCGCTGCGCAACACCGATGCCGGGGCGGCGACCGCGCCGGCACCGTCGACGCCCGTCGCGGCCGACGAGCCGGCGACCGCACCGCCCGACGAGGCGGCCGCTGAACCGCCTGCCGAAACGCACGACGATTCGTCCACCGACGTGCCTGCCGACGGTGGGCGTCCGGCGGCGAAAACGGGGGCACCGGTCGATCCGGCGCAGGCCGCGCTGGATTTCTACCGCACGCTCCATTCCGACGATCCCCCGCGATGAATGCCGACGCCGCGCCGCACGAAACCCTGATGGGCCACCTGCTGGAACTGCGCGCGCGCCTGCTCAAGGGCGTGCTGGCGGTTCTGGCGGTGTTCGTCGCGCTGCTGCCGTTCGCCAGCCGGATGTATGCGCAGTTCATCGAGCCGCTGCTGGAGAAACTGCCGACCGGCGGCCAGCTGATCGCCACCGAAGTCGCCTCGCCGTTCTTCACGCCGATGAAGCTGGCGTTCTTCGTCGCCGTGCTGGTGGCGATGCCCGTGCTGCTGTACCAGGCCTGGGCGTTCGTCGCGCCGGGGCTGTACCAGAACGAGAAGAAGCTGGCGCGGCCGCTGCTGGTGGCGGCGGTGGCGCTGTTCTACATCGGCTGCGCGTTCGCGTGGTTCCTGGTGCTGCCGACGGTGTTCGGGTTCCTGACCGCCGTGACGCCGGACGGCGTGGCGATGATGACCGACATCGGCAAGTACATGGATTTCGTGCTGGTGATCCTGCTGGCGTTCGGGCTGAGCTTCGAGCTGCCGGTCGCCGTCGTCGTGCTGGTGCTGCTGGGCGTGGTGACGCCGGCGCAGCTGCGCGAATACCGCGGTTACGTGATCGTCGGCGTGTTCATCGTCGCCGCGGTGATCACCCCGCCGGACGTGGTGTCGCAGCTGATGCTGGCGATCCCGATGTGCCTGCTCTACGAGATGGGCATCATCGCCGGCGCCCTGCTGCGCCGATCGGCGACTGCCTGAGCGATGGGCACGCCGGCCCCGTTCTGGCGCCGCTACGCCGCCTACAGCCTGGATGTGGCGATCGTGCTGGCGTTGGCGCTGGCGCCGCTGGCGTGGCTGCTGCGGGCCTTTCCGACGGCGCTTCGGGCCACGATGGACGCGCTGCAGATGCGCATCTGGGAACTCTTCGACGCCTCGCTGCAGGACGCCACGCTGGCCGCGGGCACCACGCCGTGGCAGCTGTCGCTGCGCTGGGCCACCGACCCGGTGCTGCGCGCGCGCTTCGAGGACCTGGCCGGACTGCTGACGCGGGCGACGCTGCTGACCGCCGCGATCGTCATGGCGATCGCGGCCCTGTGGTTCGTCGGCTTCGAGGCCTCGCGGCGGCAGGCGACGCCGGGCAAGGCCCTGCTCGGGCTGCGGGTCACCGACCTCACCGGCGGACGGCCGTCGCCGGGACGCGTGGCGCTGCGCTTCGTCGCCGGCGTGCCGTCGTGGCTGCTGCTGCACCTGGGCCACGCGATGGCGGCCTGGACGAAGGAAAAGCGTGCGCTGCACGACCTGATCGCCGGCACCCGCGTGCAGCTGCGCGAGGGCGTCGAGCCGCGGCTGCCGCCGTGGGCGCGCGCGTGGCTGCTGCTGCAGGCGGCGGCGTTTTTCGGACTGTCGGGCTTCGTGCTGCTGAGCTACGCCCGGTTGCTCGTGGAAGCCGCGTCCGGCGGCCTGGGCTGAGGGCGGCTCAGGCGACGATCACGTCCGCCGCCGCCGGCCCGGCCCCCAGGCCCGGCTCGCCGAACACCTCGCGCCACGCGTGGTAGTAGAACCCGAACATCACCACGTACAACCCGAGCATCAGCACCAGGTACAGCGGCACCGCCACCACCAACGCCAGCGTCGGGCTGATGGCCATCAGCAGCGCGGCGATCACCCCGATCACGATGCTGGCGATCAGCAGCAGCACGAACCCGACGAAGAACGCCGCGATCGCGAAGCCGGTGAACGGCAGCAGGTTGCGGAAGGCGGCGGCGAAGCCGTCCTTCATCGCGTCGCCGACGCCGCGCCCGCCCAGCGAGGCCTGCGCGAAGGCCAGCATGTAGGCATTGCCCAGCACCAGCAGCAGCGCGGTGGCCGCCAGCAGCCACAACAGCAGGCCGCCCGGAGGCGCCTGCAGCCCGGTCATGTCCGGCTGCCCGCCCGGCGGCGTGGCGGCGAAGCGCTGGAAGATCTCCAGCAGCGCCTCCTTGCCCGGCAGCACCACGTAGAGCAGGCCGAGGGCGACGATGTAGACGGCCATGAAGGACAGCGCGACCAGGACCATGCGCACGGCGAATTCGCGGTCGGCATATCCGGCGAGCACGTCGCTCGCCCGCGCCGGCGCACCGGTCTCGCAGGCGTGCAGCAGCCGGAACGCGGCGCCGACCAGCGGCGGCATGATCACGATGCTGGCCAGCACCGAGATCGCGTACAGCACCACCCAGACCGGCGCCATCGGCGTGCTGATCGCGTCGCCGAGCAGCTGCAGCGCCGACGGCACCAGCCCGACCACCAGCACCAGCAGGAAGCCGCCGAACAGCGCGCCCGGATTGCGCCGGCCCACGTCGAGTGCCTTCATCAGCCAGGCGAACGGGGCTCCCATCGTCACGGATTTCGCGGTCACGCCCTGCTCCCTTTGCGGGCGCGATGCTGCGCCACGTGGATGAATCGACGCAGCACGCGGCGCGCCTGCGGTGCCGGCCGCACGTCCTGCAGCATCCGGCGGTGGCAGCTGCCTTCCTCGCGCAGGGCATCGGAACGCGCGGCGATGTAGCCGCGCATCACGCCGGTGTTGAATTCGGGGTGGAACTGCACGCCCCAGGTCGCCTCGCCCCAGCGGAACGCCTGGCAGTCGTCGCGCGCGGAGGTCGCCAGCACCTGCGCGTCCGGCGGCGGCGCCAGCACCGTCTGCAGGTGCGTGGTGTGGGCGTGGATCGTCGCCGGAAGCCCGGAGAACAGCGGGTCGCGGCCGGCGCCGGGCGCCAGCGACAGCGGCACGGTGCCCATCTCGCGGCCGCGCGGGTTCCAGTCGACGGTGCCGCCGAGCGCGTGCGCGAGCAGCTGGTGCCCGTAGCAGATGCCGAACAGCGCATGCCCGGCCTGCGCGGCGTCGCGCAGCCACGCGGCGGTACGTTCGCTCCAGTCCAGCCGCTCGGTGACCATCGCGCCCGAGCCGGTGACCAGCACGCCGGCGAACTCGCCGGCCTCGGGCAGCGGCGCCCCGTCGACGACCCGCAGATGGCGGGTCTGGCGGCCAGGCAGGCCGGCGGC
>JAKFCL010000290.1:0-9330 GCA_036676665.1 Arenimonas sp.
GTCACGGCGCGCCTCAGCGCCCGGCGGCCCGTTCCAGCGGCATGCGCGGCTCGAACCAGCGCAGCAGCTCGTACGCCGACGGCGGGTCCAGGTTGCTCAGGCTGACGAGCACCCATCCCGATTCCGGGAACACGCGGAAATCGGCATTCATGCCGTCGGCGTCGCCGCCATGGCCGAAACGGCGCAGCGGGCCGTCGCCGACGGTGATGAACCCGAAGCCGTACCAGTTCTCGTCCATCTGCGGCGATGTCGCCTGCGCGAGCATCGCCGGTGACAGCAGCTTGCCGGCCTGCAGCGCGTTGGCGAACCTAAGCAGGTCGCCGACGGTCGTGTAACCGCCACCGGCGCCCATGCCGCGAAAGGGCAGGGTGTCGGCGGCGTCGACCCAGGCGCCGTCGAGCTTCCGGTAGGCCACCGCGCGGCCGGGTACCGGCACCGACTCGGGTTCGTGGCCGCTGGCGGCCATGCCGGCCGGGTCGAACACCTCGCGGCGGATCGCCGCGTCGTATTCCAGGCCGGTGGCGTTCTCCAGGATCGCGCCGAGCAGCACGAAGCCGTAATTCGAGTAGTCGACCTTCGTGCCGGGCGGGAAGGCGACGCCGCGGGCCGCGTGGTGCTCCAGGTAATCGGCATGCGTGCGCAGCGTGCGGCGGTTTTCCGCGAACTCCGGCCCGAAGACATCGATGCCGCCGGTGCCGCCGGTATGGGTCAGCAGCTGGCGCAGCGTGACCCGGCCGACGTCGGCGTTCGGATAACCCTCGAGGTAGTCGTCCACCGTGCCGTCGAGGGACAGGGTGCCGGCCTCGACCAGCCGCAGTACCGCCACCGCGGTGAACATCTTGCCGGCCGAGCCGTAGCGGAAGCGGGTGTCGACGGTGTTCGGCGTGCCGGCCGCACGGTCGGCCAGGCCGGCGGCGCCCTGCGCCAGCACGGCGCCGTCCCTGGCCACGAGCCAGGCACCGGCGAACGCGTCGGCGGCGGCCAGCGTCCCGGCGCGTTCCGCCAGGCCGGCCAGCGCCGCGTCCCGGTCGAGGCGTTCCACGTCCAGCGCCTCCGCCGCCAGCGCGGCGATGCGCGCGGGCTCGCCGTCGTGCAGCGTCATCGTCAGCCGCATCGGCGCCATCATGCCGCCACGCTGCCGCACCCGGGCGACCAGCGGCGCGGGCGCGGCGTCGCGCAGCTCCAGCAGGTCGAAGCCGCCGGTGAAGTCGCGGAAGGCCAGCGTGTCGTCGATGGCCTCCGGTTCCACGAAATCCTTCTGCAGGCGCTCGAGTGCGGCGCGGTCGGACGCGTTGAACGCCGCCAGCCAGTGTCCGAACATCGCCTCGGCCCGCCGCTCCGGTGCGGGCAGCGGCCCGGCCGCAGCCACCCCGCACAGGCCGAGCGACAGCAGCAGGATCACGGCGATACGACTCATGGCAGGCACCGGCGGAAAGGTTTGCCGACGATAGCGTGACCCGGCCGGCGCGGTCATCCGGCGGCGATTGCGCGGTGCCGGATTTGCCGTCACTGTTGGCGCCATCGACCGCCGGGCCCGCCGCCGTGACCAGCGAAGAACAGATCCTGCACCGCCTCGAAACCCTCAACGCGATCGGCGTCGCGCTGTCGACCGAACGCGACCTGCCGACCCTGCTCGAGCGCATCCTTGAGGCCGCGCGCCGCTTCGCCGGCGCCGATGGCGGCACGCTCTACCGGGTCGAGGGCGACCAGCTGCATTTCGAGGTGCTGCGCAACGACACGCTGGGCGCGGTGATGGGCGGCCGCACCGGCTCGCCGATCACCTTCGCGCCGCTGCCGCTGTACGCCGCCGACGGCAGCGGCAACCACGCGATGGTGGTGGCGCACGCCGCGCTGACCGGGCAGACGGTCAACATCCCCGACGCCTATGCCGCCGAGGGCTTCGATTTCAGCGGCACGCGCGCGTTCGATGCCAAGACCGGCTACCGCTCCCAGTCCTTCCTGACCGTGCCGATGAAGGACCACGACGGCCGGGTGATCGGCGTGCTGCAGCTGATCAACGCGATGACGCCCGATCGCCGGGTCGAGCCGTTCAGCGTCGCCGAACAGCACCTGGTGGAGTCGCTGGCCTCGCAGGCCGCGATCGCGCTGAACAACCGCCTGCTGATCGACCAGCTCGAGCGCCTGTTCGAATCGCTGATCAAGCTGATCAACACCGCGATCGACGAGAAGTCGCCGTACACCGGCGGCCACTGCGAGCGCGTGCCGGCGCTGACGTCGCTGCTGGCCGACGCGGTGGCGCGCACGTCGGTCGGGCCGATGGCCGACTTCACGATGAACGAGGCCGACCGCTACGAACTCAAGATCGCCGGCCTGCTGCACGACTGCGGCAAGATCACCACGCCGGTGCACGTGGTGGACAAGGCGACCAAGCTGCAGACGCTGTTCGACCGCATCGAGTTGCTGGACACCCGCTTCGAGGTGCTCAAGCGCGATGCCCAGATCGCCCACCTGCACGGCGAGCTCGACACGGTGACCTACACCGAGCGGCTGGCCCAGCTCGATGCCGACCGCGCCGCGATCCGTCAGGCCAACACCGGCGGCGAGTTCATGGACGATGCCAAGGTGGACGCGATCCGCCGCATCGCCACGCACCGCTGGCGGGGACCCGACGGCAGCGAGCAGCCGTTCCTGAGCGCCGACGAGGTCGAGAACCTGACCATCCGCCGCGGCACCCTGACGATGGCCGAGCGCGACGTCATCAACCACCACATCACGATGACGATCCGCCTGCTCGAGGCGCTGCCCTGGCCCGCGCACCTGCTGAACGTGCCCGAATACGCCGGCGGCCACCACGAGCGCATGGACGGCAAGGGTTATCCGCGCGGCCTGACCCGGGAGCAGATGAGCGTGCAGGCGCGGGTGATGGGCATCGCCGACATCTTCGAGGCGCTCACCGCGAGCGACCGGCCGTACAAGCCCGGCAAGACGCTGTCCGAATCGCTGACGATCCTGGGCCGGATGAAGCTCGACCACCACGTCGACCCGGACCTTTTCGATGTGTTCCTGCGCGAGCGGGTCTACCTGGACTACGCGCGCCGTTTCCTGCCGCCCGAGCAGATCGACGACATCGACTGGAGCCGCATCCCGGGAGTCTCGGCGGACCTGGCTGCCGAACTGGCGGCGGGCGAAGTCCAGCGCTGAGGACGTCCCGCCCGGCCAGGGCCGGGCGGGCTCCCGATCACAATTCGTTGATCGTCGCAGTCGGCGCGCCGTCGACATCGTTGTCGAAGACACGATTGTTGCCGTACGACCGAATTGCGCCACCGCTGACGGAACGAAGCCCGGTGTCGTTGTGGGAAATCGTGCTGGTCGAAAGCTGCACGTCGGCGGCGGCGCCCTGGGAGAGGACGCCGGAATGCCCGGCCATCGCTGCGAACCCGTTGCCCGAGAAGTCGCAGTCGCTGGCGGAGACGATGGCGAAGTCCGAGGTGGCGACCGCCGAGATGCCGAATGTGAAATTGCCGTCGACCACTGTGTCGCGGAGGCTGACGACAGAGCGCGTGTCCACCCGGAGGCCGGTGCCGTTGTTGTCGCTGATCTGCGAACCGACGATCGAAGCATTGGTGCTGGCTGTGGCGCCCGGCGTGATGGCGATGCCGCCGCTGAAGGCATCAGCAGTGTTGCCGTTGTTGTGGATATAGCTGTCTCGGATGAACAGGCGCGACGTCGAGGTTGGCCGGAAATCGATCCCGCGCCCCTCGAAGCCCTGTATCTCGACGTTGGTGACATGGAGCGACTTGCCGGAGAGGAAGCGGATGCCGTTCTGGTCGACGGTTCCCGTCCCGATGATGTTCAGGTTGCGGATCTGCACATCGTCAGTGGCGCCGGCATTGATGACGATGCCGTTGGTTCCGGACACGAGGATTCCGCCATGAGAGATGCCGCCACCGTCAATCGTGATGGCCTTGGTGATCGTCACGCCTCCGAAACCACCCGGATCAAGCACGTTGATCAGGCCGCGCGCCGCGGTCTTGGAGATCGCACCGGCAAACGTCTTGCACGGAGCCGTTCGGCTGCAAGGGTTCGCATCGTCGCCGACGCCGGAGACCCACGTGCGGGTCGCCTGCGCGAATGCGCCGGTACTGGTTGCCGCGAGGCCGACGAACGCGACGAGCGCGAGGAATTTTCTGGCATTGAAGCGCATGGTGAAACCCCCAGGGCTGGCGATGCGACCGACGCCACGTCGGTTCCGCGGCGACAGGGGCCGTGGACGCTGCGATTCTGCGTCCCCGCACGCTGGCTTGGAAGGGGCGGCGTCGCATTTCGACGGATTCTTTCCGGAAACGGGTCGTCGGGCTTCCGCGCCTGGCCGGCAGCGCGCAGGTCCTCCGTTTTGCTGTGATCGCGCGGCATGCACTAGCCCGTCGAGGTGGCCCTGGCGCCACGTCCGCGCCGCGAACGTTCAAGCCACCACAGGCCGGCGGCGATCGTCAGCCACGCCAGTGCCCACGGCCAGCGTGGGCCACGCACCGGAACCGGTGTCGCCGTCGCCTCCGCGGGGCGGCCGCGTGCCGCCAGCGCTGCGGTCGCGATACGGCGTGCCGTGCGGGCGAGCCCGGGCGCATCGTCGAAACTGCGCACCAGCACGGCGGTCGTCGATCCGCCGTCGTGCAGCGTGTGCCAGCCGGGGAGGGACGGCCACCAAGCCGCGCAACCGCCGGCATCGGCATCCCGCGCCAGCGCCACTTCGCTGCCATCGGGGGCGCGCACCTTCGCCGCTGCACCGATACCGCAGAACACGCTGCGTTCGCCGACCCGCCGGTCCTCCGCGCCCGCCGGCGCCGGCGGGTAGGCGTCGCTGCCGCGCGCCAGCGTCGCCGCCGCATCCGCCCACAGGCTGGCGTACGCGGCGCGCCGGCCCGTCAGCTGCAGGCGGAAGCTGTCGGCGAGGTTCCAGACCGCGACGCGGCCCCGGCCGTCCACGCGCCACAGCGCCAGCGTCGCGCCGGCATCGTCGCGCAGCAGCGGCAGGCCGTCGGTGGCGGTCAGGGCCAGCGCGCGTCGCGTCAGCACCGGCGTCGGATCGGCGGCCTGGTCGGCGCCGCCCGTGGGTGATGCAGCCGAGGATGCGGTGCCCGCCGGCGTCGCATCGGCGCTGCCGGTGCCGGCGAGGGTGACGCTGCGCCCGACCTCGGCCGCGACGACTTCGAATCCCCACGCCCGCAGCAGTGCGCGGTCGTCGCCGCCAGGATCGGCCGTCAAGCGCAGCAGCACGCCCAGGCCGGCGCGCACCGCGTCGCGCAGCTGCGCGCGACCCCCGTCGCCGAGACCGCGCCAGGCGCGGTCGTCGAGGATCACGAGATCGAGTTCGGCCAACCGTGCTGCCGTCAGCGCCTGCACCGGCGAGCCGATGTCGACGCCGCCGCCAAGGGCCGCCTGCGACTGCAGCGCCAGTCCGGCATCGGTCGCCCAGCGGCGCAGGTATTTGGATTCCGGATTGACGCCGCCGGCGAGCACGAGCACCCGCAGCGGTGCGCCGTCGATGACCTGCAGCGGCACCGCGACGTCCTCCACCACCGCGTCGTCGCCATCGCGGCGCTGCAGCCGCCAGGCCATGCGTCCGGCCGGACCGGCGACAGCCGCCAGCGCGAAACGCCCGTCGGCGTCGAGAACCTGGTGGGCGATGCGTGCACCCGCCGGGTCGAGCAGGGTGACTGCGCTGCCCCCTGCGCCGGCGAAGCGGCCGCGCACCGAAAACCGGTGGCCTCGTACCGCCGCCGCCGGCGTCCGCAGTTCGACCAGGCCGACGCCAGCCTCCGCCGGCATGAATTCGACGTGGTGACCACGCGCCGCGTCGTGGTCGCGTGGCGGCAGGCCGTGGCCGAACACACGGATCGACGTCGCGCCCGGATGCCGACGCAGTGCGGTGCCGAGATCGGGTACCCGCTCGATGCCGGCGGCGGCATCGGCACCGGGCAGGGCGACGATGCGTTCGCCCCCGGCCGTGGCGACGCGGCGGGGAGCCCCTTCGGTCAGCACGACCAGCGTCGACGACGCTCCCGGCGACGACGGCGGCAGCAACAGGAAGAACAGCGCGGCTGCCAAGGCCGCCTGGCCCGCGAGCAGCAGCGCCCGCCGCCAGCCGGCATCGTCGCCGCGCGCGCACCGCCGCCATTGCCGCGCCATGCCGAGCAGGGCGATGGCGGCCAGCACCCCGGCGAGCAGGGCAGGGGTCATGGCGCTTCGTCCCCACGCGAGAGCGCGTCGAGATAGGCGCGGCCCGCGGCATCGGCCGCCGCGCGCCCGGCGGGCGGGGCGACCTGTGCCGGCAGCAGCGGCCACAGTCGCGCACGCAGCGTTTCGCGACACTGGTCGCAGGCAGGCTCGACGCGCAGCGCCTCGATCGCCGCCAGCAGCCCGAGGGCGTCGTCCACTTCGCTTTCGTGGGCGACGAGCCAGCTTGCGAACGCCTCGATCGCGGCTGGATCGACCGGAGCCGACGCCAGCGCCTGCCACAGCCCCAGCGCCGGCGAATCGCCGGACTCCGCCGCCCGCAGGCCGTCGCGACGATCGCCGAGGCCGGCGCGCACGCCGGTCATGCGCCGGCCTTCGTCGATCGGCGGCAGCTCCAGGCCCACGCGCGCCAGGTAGATGCGGGTGGCCTGCTGCACCTGCTTGATCGCCGCCAGCGCCCGGTACGCATGCGGCAGCGCCCGTTCGGGCTGCGCCAGCCGCAGTTCGCCTTCCGAACGCCACATCGCGTCTAGCGCGACCTTGAGGATCGCGCGGGTTTCCGGATCCAGCAGCGTGGCCGCCTCGGCGTCGTCGTGCGTGTGGCCGTATTCGGCCATCGCGTCGAACGCTTCGCCGAAGCCCGTCGGCGGCTCGTCATCGTGCCCGGCTTCCTCGTGTCCGGCGGCGTCGGGCTGGCCGGCGTTCTCCTCGCCGAGGAATTCGCCGTAGCGCATGCGCAGGATGCGCTGGTCGACGCCGATGGCGTCCGAGCGCGATTCGAACGTGTCGGCCGCCAATGCGCGGCGTTCGGCGACCAGCGCCTCGGCATCGATGATGATCTGCCGCTGGCTGCGGAAATAGGCCGGCAAGGCCCGCTTCACCAGTCCTTCCATGCCGGTCGATTCGGAGGCGGCCGGCGGCGGCCAGCGCAGGATCAGGCTGGCGCTGCGGGCGCGCTGCGGCGACGGCAGCCGATTGTCGGCAAGCTCCAGGCGCACGATCAGGTCGCTGCCTTCGCCCAGGCCGAGCGCGGCGACGTCCAGCGACGGCGTGTAGCGGCGCCGCTTGCCGTCCCCTTCGCCCCGCACCGCCAGCGTGCGGCCGCTGACCTCGACCTGTTCGCCGCTGCCCTTCGCCAGGGTGACCACCAGCCGCGCATCGCCCAGGCCGTGATCGTCGCTGGCCTCGAATTGCAGCGCCCAGTGCCGTTGCCCGGGCGTGCGCAGCGTCAGGTTGCGCTCGGGCACCAGCACGCGGATCTGCGGCGGCAGGTCGGGCACGGCATCGAGGCGATGCAACGTGGTGTCAGGCAATGGCAGGTCGGCATCCACTTCGATGCGATACAGCATCGGCCGCACCAGCACATGCTGGCCGGTCCAATGCCCGCGGTCGTGAACCAGCGCCACGCGGGTGCCGTCGTGCATCGCCAGCGACACGGCCCGCGGCTGCGGCGTCAGCCGCAGCGACCAGCGCAGCGTCGAACCGACGGGCACCTTCGCCGACAGTTCGGCCTGTTCGCTGACCGCGAGGCCGGTGTACGCGGGAGGCTGCAGCTGCAGGCGCGCCGATTGCAGCGTGGTGTGGGTCGCCCTGACGGCCGCGGCGGGCGGCGCCAGCGCGTCCGCGCCATCGCGGCTGCCGGGCGCGGGCCAGAGCAGTGCGGCCGCGACCAGCACGGCGCCGGCGAGCCAGGCGCCGATCAGCCGGCGGCGGGGCCAGGGCGTGCGCAGGTCGGGTGCTGCGCCGCTGCCCAGTCGTGCGAGCAGCCGCTCGCGCTGCAGGCGCTGCAGCGGACCGAGCGATTCCGGTGCGCGGAAAAGCAGGTCGGCGCTGTCCTCGAAGTCCGGATCGCGGTCGAGGTGCCGGGCGAACCAGCGCGGGCCGAGTCGCCGCCGCGCCCGCGTCGCGAACACCGCGACGATCGCCAGCGCGGCCACGGCGATGCCGATCGCGACGGGCGCGCCGGCCAGGCGCCATCCGAGCACGCTCGCTGCCAGCACGAGCGGCAGCGCGACGGCGACGACGCGGGCGACGGCACGCCGCCTCGCGGCCGCGAAAACCGCCGGCAGCGGCGTGGGCAGCGTCATGGCGGCGCCTCCGCTCGCCGGCCGGTCGCCAGCAGGCGTTCGAGCGCGAACAGCGCCAGCACGAGCCACGCGACCAGATCGTCGAGCGCGCGTGGCGTCGGCGGAAATCCGGCACCGCCGGCAAGCGGCGCGTGCGCGGCGGCGTCGACGCGAGTCGGGGCGGGCGGCGCTGGCTGCACCAGCGCCTGCAGCTGGCGCGGGAATGTCGGTTCCAGCAGGGCCGGCAGCGTCACCGGCTGCATTTCCACCCGCAGCTGCACGACCCGCCCGCGGCCGAACGACGCCGCCACGGCCAGTGCGTCGCCGTTTTCATCGCTCCAGGCCACCGCCCCCGCGGCCGGCGCTGGCCAGGTCGCCGACTTCGCCAGCAGCGCGGTGCCGCCGCGCTCGATCCACTCCCGCACGGCAGCCGGCAGCGGACCTTCGGCGAACCATGCCAGCGCGGTGCCGGATGGTGCCGGCAAAGGCGCCGATGGTGCACCGATGTCGATCGATGCGTCCGTGACTTCGCCCCCGGCGGTCGCCGGGGTCGCCCACGCGATCGCGACCGCGCGCAGCCATCGCAGCTGGGTCGAATGAGCCTCGTCGTGGCGGATCGCCAGGGCCGGGGCGGGTCGCTCTTCCGCGACGGTCTCCGCCGTGGCGGCCGCTGGCGCCGCGCGCACCTGCAAGTCGATCGCGCGCGACAGCCGCGGCCGCTCGCCGTCGACTCCGTCGAGGATCTCCGGCACCTGCACGCTGATCGCGGTCGTTGCCGGCAGCTCCGCATCGAGCTGGCGCAGCAGGCTCGAAGTGGCGACGGGCGTGGCAGGGCGCGGCGAATCGAGCGTCGGGAATCCCGGCGCCAGCCAGCGCCGTTCGCGCGTATCGCCGTCGACCGGCGCCGGTGCCGGCAATGCCGGATGCACGACCAGCCACGGCGCATCGCCCGCGCCGCCGACCAGCACCATCCGCGCCAGCAACCCCACGATCGCCGCGATCAACAGCAGGCGCAGCACCAGCAGCGGCAGCTCCTCGAAGCGCAGGCGCTGCCGCGGTTTCTGCCGGA
>JAKFCL010000291.1:0-2267 GCA_036676665.1 Arenimonas sp.
GCCGACCCGCGCCTGCATCCGGACCTGCCGTCGATGCGCGCGGTCGGCTACCGCCAGGCCTGGCAACACCTGGACGGCGCCACCGACGCGGCGACGTTCCGCGCGCAGGCGATCGCCGCGACCCGGCAACTGGCCAAGCGCCAGCTGACCTGGCTGCGCGGGCTGCAGGATGTCCGCTGGTTCGACCCGACCACCGATCGCGGGCAGCTGGAAGAGGCGCTGAACCTGTTCCTGGCGGGCCCGGCGTCCACCCGTCCCTGACGCCGACTGCTGGTAAGATCGCGGCGTTGGCGGCCCGGACCCTTTGGCCGCCCGATCGCGCCCCCTGGGGGCACGCCACAAGAAGAAGAACGGAGTCCGCATGTCCAAAGGTCAGTCCCTGCAGGATCCTTTCCTGAACGCGTTGCGCCGCGAGCGCATCCCCGTGTCGATCTACCTGGTCAACGGCATCAAGCTGCAGGGAACGATCGAGAGCTTCGACCAGTTCGTCGTGCTGCTGCGCAATACCGTCAGCCAGATGGTCTACAAGCATGCGATCTCCACCGTGGTGCCGGCGCGCAACGTCAAGGTCGGGCCGGGCGGCGGCGCCGTGGCGGCGGCCGGCGGTGGCGAGGACGACGACGAGGCGGGCCAGGACGATTGACCGTCCGGGCCCGGGAGTGACCGATGTTTGAGCGCGCCCGCAAGGGCGAACGTGCGTTGCTGGTCCAGCCGTATCCGCCGGGCCAGCAGGACCACGCCCTGCTCGAGGAGTTCACCGAGCTGGCGGGGTCGGCCGGCGCCACCGTGGTCGGCACCGTCACCGCGCGGATCGAACGCCCGAACGCCGCGACCTACATCGGCACCGGCAAGCTCGAGGAAGTGCAGTCCGCCTGCGAGGCCACCGGCGCCGATCTGGTGCTGGTCAACCATTCGTTGACGCCGGGCCAGGAGCGCAACCTCGAGAAGGTGCTCAAGCGCCGGGTCGTCGACCGCACCGGGCTGATCCTGGACATCTTCGCCCAGCGCGCGCGCACCCACGAGGGCAAGCTGCAGGTCGAGCTGGCGCAGCTCAAGCACTGGGCGACGCGGCTGCGCGGCGGCTGGACCCACCTGGAACGCCAGCGTGGCGGTTCGATCGGCCTGCGCGGACCCGGCGAGACCCAGCTCGAGCTCGACCGCCGGATGCTGCAGAAAAAGCTCGAGTCGCTGCAGGCCCGGCTGGAGAAGGTCGAGGTGCAGCGCACGCAGATGCGCCGCGCCCGCATCCGCAACGCCGTGCCGCGCGTCGCGCTGGTCGGCTACACCAATGCCGGCAAGTCGACGCTGTTCAACGCGCTGACCGGCTCCGGCGTGTACGCCGACGACCGCCTGTTCGCGACGCTCGACCCGACCGTGCGCCGGGTCGACGGCGTCGCGCCGCTGGTGCTGTCCGACACCGTCGGCTTCGTGCGCGACCTGCCGCACGAGCTGGTGGCCGCGTTCCGTTCCACGCTCGACGAGGCGCGCGAGGCCGACCTGCTGCTGCACGTCGTCGACGCCGCCGACGAGCTGCGCGACGAGCGCATCGGCCAGGTCGACAAGGTGCTCGAGGAGATCGGTGCCGGCGACATCCCGCAGGTGCTGGTGTTCAACAAGATCGACCGGATCGAGGGCGCGCTGCCGCGCGTCGACCCGGAAGTCGAGGGCCGCGCCCGCGTGTGGCTGTCGGCGCGCGACGGCATCGGCCTGGAAGGATTGCGCGAACTGCTGGCCAATCGTTTCGTCGACCGCCGGCTGACCGGCGAGCTGCGCCTGGGCCCGTCCGAGGGCCGCCTGCGCTCGCGCCTGCACGCCGCCGGCGCGGTCACCGGCGAGGTCTCCGACGAGCACGGCTGGGCCCTGAAACTCGACCTGCCGCTGGCCGCCGCCGAGCGGCTGGCAGGCGAAGCCGGCGGCCATCCGCTGCAGGCCCTCTTGCTTGTGGCCCCTGACGCCCCTACCTACAATCCCGACACTGACTGAGTGTGCTGCCCGGCCTGGCCCTCGCCAGATGCCGGTCGCGGCGCGCGCCACGGAGCACGCATGGCCTGGAACCAGCCTGGCAAAGGCAACCAAGATCCCTGGAAAGGCAAGGACCCCGGCAACGAGGTCGAAGCCTTCCTGAACCGCCTGAAGGGCATGTTCGGCGGGGGGTCGGGCGGCAATGGCCGCGGCGCGCGCGCGCAGGGCGGCTTCAACCCGCTGCCGTGGATCGCCGCGCTGATCGGCATCTGGCTGGTGTTCAACAGCTTCAAGCTGATGGACGA
>JAKFCL010000292.1:0-13069 GCA_036676665.1 Arenimonas sp.
CGGCAGCTCGCGGAACGGGCCGGCGACGTCCTCGGCGGTCAGCGTGTAGTCGACCAGCGTGGCGACGGCGTCCTTTTCCAGCTCGGCCCAGGTGGCGTCGTCCATCTCGCCGGTGTCCGGCAGGTCGCGCGAGCGCTGGAACGCGGCGACGGCGCGGCGATGGTTGGTGCCGACGACGCCGTCGATCTCGCCCGGCGAGAACAGCGCCCGGTCCAGCAGCACCTGCGCGCGCAGGTCGGTGCGCTCCTCGCTGACTGCGGCAGCCGCCGGTGCGGCGGCCTCGGCCCCGGCTTCATCGGTCGCTTCGACGCCCGCACCGGCCGACGCATCGGCATCGGTCGTCGTCGCGGACGCGGCTTCGCCGCCGCCGGCATCGGCCTTCGCCTCGGCTTCGGTCGACGTCGTGGTCGACTCGACGGTGTCCGGATCGGTCACGGGCGGGATCTGGTCGGCGACCGCGTCGCGGATCGCTTCGGCCGGTGCGTCGCCGTGCGTCGTATCGCCGAGCGGCTCGACGGCGTCCTCGCTGACGTCCTCCTCGACGGTGGTTTCGCTGGTGGCGGCGGCGTCGCCGTCTTCCTGGGCGGCCAGCGGCAGCGAGGCCATCAATGCGGCGAACAGCAGCGTGCGGGCGAACGGGAACTGGGTGCGCATGGTGATGACCTCGTGGCGGAATGCGACGAGTATCGAAACGGGCGCGTGAAACCCGCGTCCTTTGTGAAGACCGGGGGCGGCTGCGGTTCAGGTGCGCTCAGTCGGCGTGGTCGGGATCCACGACCCGGTCGAAGCAGGCCGGCCCGGCCGCATGCAGCCAGTCGTGATCCGGGCCGTGGCGCCGCCCCGCACCCGGCCGGGCCGTATCGGTCGCGAACGTCGCGCACAAGCGGTAGCGATCGGCGCCCGTCGGCGTGTATCCGTACGGGGCGGCGTCGACCGGATCGGCGAGCGCCAGGCGCAGTCCGGGCTGCGCCGCGACCGTCGCCAGGTCGGCCGGCAACCGCCCTTCGCGGACGTGGTAGCGATCCACCTGCACGGAGATGGCCGCGAGGTCGCGCTCGCGGCGCTCGTCCATCCGCGCCTCGCGCTGCGCCGACGGCGTGCCGAGCACCCACAGGCCCGCCGCCAGCGCCGCGCCGACGACCAGGCTGGCGGCCACCAGCAACGGGCGTCCCGGCCCGGCGGCGCTCATGGCGTGCGCTCCTCGCGCCGCAGGTCCCACAGGTAATACCCGAAGATGCCACCGGCGATCGCCGCGGCCACCGCCACCTTGAGCACGAAGCGCAGCGTCAGTTCGCCGCCGAGCACGTTGTTCACCAGCGCGATCATGTCGCCGATGAGCACGCCGGCCGCGAGGAACAGCGTGAGGTAGGTCAGCCAGCGCCGCACCGGCGACAGGCGCTTCTCCGGGTTCGCGGCCAGGTCGCGGCCGATCAGGTGCGCCAGGAACAGGTACACCGGGAATGCGATCACGATCGAGGCGATCGACCAGCGGATCGAGTCGCCGGCATGTTCGGCCAGCCACTGCGGATCGCCGGCGTCGGGCAGCGCGCGGTTGATCAGGTCGAACAGCAGGCTGCCGAGGTTCCACGCCGCCACGTACAGCGTCGCGAACAGCAGCAGGTACATGAATGCCTCGCGCGCCGACAGGTACGGCCGCGGGCGCGGCACGGGCACCGGGAAGTCGACGTCGGCGAACGCGGCCAGCGCGCTGCGAACCTGTTCGGGCGCCCAGCCCGCCGTCTGCAGTGCCGCGGCGATCGCCTCGCGCGACTGGCCGCGCGCCAGCGCCTCGCGCACGAACTGGTCCAGGTCCTGCGTCGCCGATGCCATCGTCGCGTTCTCCGTGCCGGTTCGGGCGAATCTAGCAAAAACGGAGCCGCCGTCGAGACAAAAAAAAAGCGGGCCGAGTGGCCCGCCTTTTCGGCAGCGCGCGTGACGGCGGGGCGTCAGACGCCCTCGCCCTCCTCGACCGCCTTGATCGACAGGCGGATGCGGCCCTGCTTGTCGACTTCCAGGACCTTCACCTTGACGATGTCGCCTTCCTTGAGCTTGTCGGACACCTTCTCGACGCGCTCGTTGGAGATCTGCGACACGTGCACGAGGCCGTCCTTGCCCGGGGCGATCGTGACGAAAGCGCCGAAGTCCATCAGCTTGGCGACCTTGCCCTCGTAGATGCGGCCCGGCTCGACGTCGGACGTGATCGACTCGATGCGCGCCTTCGCGGCCTGGGCGGCGGCGGCGTTCACGGAGGCGATGACGATCGTGCCGTCGTCCTGGATGTCGATCTGCGTGCCGGTTTCCTTGGTGATCGCCTGGATCACCGAACCGCCCTTGCCGATCACTTCGCGGATCTTGTCCGGGTGGATCTTCATCGTCAGCAGGCGCGGCGCGTATTCGGACATTTCCGAACGCGGCGTGCTGATGACCTTCGCCATCTCGCCGAGGATGTGCAGGCGACCGTCCTTGGCCTGGGCCAGGGCGACCTTCATGATCTCCTCGGTGATGCCGTCGATCTTGATGTCCATCTGCAGCGCGGAGATGCCGTTCTGCGTGCCGGCCACCTTGAAGTCCATGTCGCCCAGGTGGTCTTCGTCACCCAGGATGTCGGACAGCACGGCGAAGTCGGAACCTTCCTTGATCAGGCCCATCGCGATGCCGGCGACCGGCGCCTTGATCGGCACGCCCGCGTCCATCAGCGCCAGCGAGGAACCGCAGACCGAGGCCATCGACGACGAACCGTTGGACTCGGTGATCTCCGAGACGACGCGGATCGTGTACGGGAAGGACTCCATCGACGGCATCACCGCCTGGACGCCGCGGCGGGCGAGGCGGCCGTGGCCGATCTCGCGACGCTTCGGGCCCATCATGCGGCCGGCTTCGCCCACCGAGTAGGGCGGGAAGTTGTAGTGGAACAGGAAGTGGTCCTTCGACTCGCCTTCGACGGCGTCGATGATCTGGCCGTCGCGCGCCGTGCCAAGGGTGGTCACGACGATCGCCTGCGTCTCGCCGCGGGTGAACAGCGACGAGCCGTGCGTGCGCGGCAGGATGCCGGTCTTGACGGTGATCGGGCGGACGGTGACCAGGTCGCGGCCGTCGATGCGGGTGCGGGTCTTGAGGACCGAGTCGCGCATCGTGCTGTATTCGAACTCGCCGAATTCCTTCGACAGGTCCGCCGGATTCCAGCCGTTGGCTTCGCACTGCGGCGCCAGCGAGGCCAGCACTTCCTTCTTGACGGCCTGGATCGCGTCGCGGCGGGCCAGCTTGTCCTTGATCTGGAACGCGCCCGACAGCTTGTCGCCGATGGCGGCGCGCAGCGCGGCGGCCTCGGCCTCGAGCTTGGCCGGGGCGGTCCAGTTCCACTTGTTGACGCCGACTTCGGCGACCAGCTCGTTGATCGCGTTGATCACGACCTGCATCTGCTGGTGGCCGAACATCACGGCGCCCAGCATCACGTCCTCGGAAAGCTCGCGGGCTTCGGACTCGACCATCAGCACGGCGTTGGCGGTACCGGCGACCACCAGTTCCAGGTCCGAGGTCTTGAGCTCGGTGCTGGTCGGGTTCAGCAGGTACTGGCCGTTGGCGTAGCCGATCTTGGCGGCGCCGATCGGGCCCGCGAACGGGATGCCCGACAGCGCCAGCGCGGCGGACGCGCCGATCAGCGCCGGGATGTCGCCGTGGATTTCCGGGTTCATCGACATCACGGTGGCGATGACCTGCACTTCGTTGCGGAAGTGTTCCGGGAACAGCGGGCGGATCGGGCGATCGATCAGGCGGGACACCAGCGTCTCGCGCTCGGTCTGGCGACCTTCGCGCTTGAAGAAGCCACCCGGGATGCGGCCGCCGGCGTAGAACTTCTCGATGTAGTCGACGGTCAGCGGGAAGAAGTCCATGCCTTCCTTCGCATTCTTGTTGCCGACCGCCGTCACCAGTACGACGGTGTCGCCGAACTTCACGACGACCGCGCCACCCGCCTGGCGGGCGATCTCGCCCGTCTCGAGGGTGACCTGATGCTGCCCGTACTGGAACGTCTTGGTTACTTTCGCCACGATGTAAATTCCTTATTTTCCGGTCTTCATTCCGGACGGGCACCCTGCCCGCCGGCCGTGCATTCGGGCAGCGCCCAAATGCGACGCGGCGCCATCGGCGCCGCGTCGGGGTATCGCTTGGATCAGCGGCGCAGGCCCAGACGCTCGATCAGGGTCTGGTAACGCGCGGCGTCCTTCTTCTTCAGGTAGCCGAGCAGGCTGCGGCGCTGGTTGACCATCTTCAGCAGGCCGCGGCGGGAGTGGTGGTCCTGCTTGTGCGCCTTGAAATGGTCGGCCAGCTGGTCGATGCGGGCCGAGAGCAGCGCCACCTGGACTTCCGGCGAACCGGTGTCGTTGGGAACGCGCTTGAATTCTTCGATGATTTTCGCGGAATCGATGGACATGGTGTTTTCTCTTGTGATGCGCAGCCTGCAGGAACGGGCCAGGATTGGCGCCGCACCGCTCGACTCGCCGGTTGGGGATGCTTCGGAAAAAGCGGGCGGATTGTATCGGGAAAGGGGGTTCCCGGACAAGCCGGATCAGTGGTTGAACAGGCGCTTCGGGCGCAGCAGGCCGTCCTCGCCGAGCGTGCCCAGGCCCAGCGAGCGGCCGTCCGGACCGACCATGTTCACGGTCCCGGTCGCATCGGTGGCTGCGACCGGCACCGCCTGCCCCTGGCCGATCCGGCGGGCGCCGTCGGCGTCGAGCGGGACCGCCGTGAAATGCGCCAGGCCGGCCTCGATCGGCAGCAGCAGGGCGTCCATCGTCGCGAACAGGCCGTCGGCCGCCAGCGCCTCGAGCGCGTCCAGGCGGTGCATCGCCGGCGCCTGGAAGGGCTCCACCCAGGTCCGCCGCAGGGTGTCGACATGGGCGCCGCAGCCCAGCGCCTCGCCCAGGTCCCGGGCCAGGCTGCGGATGTAGGTGCCGGAGCCGCAGGTCACGGCCAGCCGCAGGCGGTCGCCGTCCAGCGCGAGCAGGTCGATCGCCTCGACCGTCACCTCGCGTTCGGGCACCTCGATGACCTCGCCGCGGCGGGCCTTGGCGTAGAGCGGCTCGCCGCCCTGCTTGAGGGCCGAGTAGATCGGCGGGCGCTGCGAGATCCGCCCGACGAACGGCGCCAGCGCCCGCAGCACGGTGTCGCGGTCCAGCGCCGGCACCGGCCGCCGGCGCAGGGGCGTGCCGTCGGCGTCGTCGGTGTCGGTCACGGTGCCCAGGGTGATGCCGGCCTCGTAGGCCTTGCGCCCGCCCAGCAGCAGGCCGGCGATCTTGGTCGCCTCGCCGAAGCACAGGGGCAGCAGGCCGGTGGCGAGCGGATCGAGGGCGCCGGTATGGCCGCCCTTCTCGGCGCGGAACAGCCGGCGGGCGATCTGCAGGGCCTGGTTGGAACTCAGGCCGGCGGGCTTGTCGAGCAGCAGCAGCCCGTCCAGCGGACGGAACCGGATGCGGTCCTCGCGCGGGGCCCGCTCAGTCCTCTGCTGTTTCGCCGGCATCGTCCGCGGCCGCGGGCGGGTTGTCCCGCAGCAGCTTCTCGATGCGCTCGCCCTTGTCGACCGAATCGTCGTAGTGGAAATGGATCTCGGGCACGTGCCGCATGCGCACGGCCTGGCCGAGCCGGTAACGCAGCTCGGGGGCGATTTCCTTCAGCGCCTTCACCGCCGCCGGGCCCTGCTCGGCCATCAGCGCGGTGACGAACACCTTGGCGTGGGCGAGGTCGCGGGTGACCTCGACGTCCGAGACGCTGACCGACGGCAGGCCGTACTCGCGCACGGCCTCGTGCACGATCGTGCCGATGTCGCGGCGCAGCTGCGCCGAGACCCGGTCGGTGCGATGGAAGCTCTTGTTCGCCATGGGGTGGGCGCCCGCTTACAGCGAGCGCTGCACCTCGATGCGTTCGAAGCACTCGATCTGGTCGCCCGGCTGCACGTCGTTGTAGGCCTTCACCGCGATGCCGCACTCGGTACCCGAGCGGACTTCCTCGACGTTGTCCTTGAAGCGGCGCAGCGACTCCAGCTCGCCCTCGAACACGACCACGCTGTTGCGCAGCACGCGGATCGGCTTGGACTTGCGGACCGTGCCCTCGATGACCAGCGAGCCGGCGACCGCGCCGAACTTGGAGCTGCGGAACACGTCGCGGACCTCGGCGATGCCGATGATCTCCTCGCGCACTTCCTTGCCGAGCATGCCCGACGCGACCTGCTTCACCTGGTCGATGACGTCGTAGATGATCGAGAAGTAGCGCAGGTCCAGCCCGTTGGATTCGATGATCCGGCGGGCGCTGGCGTCGGCGCGGACGTTGAAGCCGATGATCACGGCCTTCGACGTCGCCGCCAGCGTGGCGTCCGACTCGGTGATGCCGCCGACACCCGAACTGATCACGTTGATCTTGATCAGGTCGTTCGACAGCCCCACCAGCGACTGGCGCAGCGCCTCGACCGAACCCTGCACGTCGGCCTTGACCAGCAGGTTGAGCGTGACCTGGTCCTTGCCCTGGCCCATCGAGGCCATGATGTCTTCCATGCGGCTGCCGGCGGTGGCGACCAGGCGCGATTCGCGGCGCTTGGTGTCGCGCTGCTGCGCGACTTCCTTGGCCAGGCGCTCGTCGGCGACGACGACGAAATCGTCGCCCGCGTCCGGCACGCCCGACAGGCCCAGCACCTGCACCGGGATCGACGGCTCGGCCGAATCGACCTGCTTGCCGTTCTCGTCGAACAGGGCGCGGACGCGGCCGTAGTGGACGCCGCAGACGAGGAAATCGCCCTTCTTCAGCGTGCCCTGCTGCACCAGAACCGTCGCGACCGGGCCGCGGCCGCGGTCCAGCGAGGACTCGATGACCACGCCGGTGGCGCGGGCGTCGTAGACGGCCGTCAGTTCCATGACCTCGGCCTGCACCGAGATCGCCTCGAGCAGCGCGTCGATGCCGTCGCCGGTCTTGGCCGACACCGGCACGAACTGGACGTCGCCGCCCCACTCTTCCGGCACGACCTCGAGCTTGACCAGGCCCTGCTTGACGTTGTCCGGGTTGGCTTCCGGCTTGTCCATCTTGTTGACCGCGACCAGCAGCGGCACCTTGGCGGCGCGTGCGTGCTGCACCGCTTCGGCGGTCTGCGGCATCACGCCGTCGTCGGCGGCGACCACCAGCACGACGATGTCGGTGAGCTTGGCGCCGCGGGCGCGCATCGCCGAGAACGCCGAGTGGCCCGGGGTGTCGAGGAAGCTGATGACGCCCTTGTCGGTCTGCACGTGGTACGCGCCGATGTGCTGGGTGATGCCGCCGGCTTCGCCGGTGGCGACCTTGGTGCGGCGGATGTAGTCCAGCAGCGAGGTCTTGCCGTGGTCGACGTGGCCCATGATCGTGACCACCGGCGGGCGCACGCGGCGCTCGCCCTGGATCTCGTCGACGTGCGCGACCAGCGCGACCTCGGCGTCGTCCTCGGCGGTCTTGCTGGCACGGTGGCCCAGTTCCTCGACCACCAGCACCGCGGTGTCGTGGTCGATCACCTGGTTGATCGTGGCCATCACGCCCATCTTGAACAGCGCGCGGACGACTTCGCCGCCCTTCATCGCCAGCTTCGCGGCGAGGTCGGCGACGGTGATGCTGTCACCGATGAACACTTCGCGGACGATCGGCGCGGTCGGGCGCGAGAAGCCGTGGGCGCCGCTGGCCGTGCGCGACGGCTCCGGGGCGCGGGCGCGCGGCTTCTTGCGGTTGCCGGCGGCACCGCGGCGGGCACGCTCGGAATCGGTGAGGTGCAGCTGGCCGGCGGCGAACCGGTTGGCGGCGCCCTCCTCGCCCTCGTTGTCGACCATGGCGTGCGAACCGCGCACGGCCTTGTTCTTCGGCGGCGCCTGCTTGTTGGCGCCACCGGCCGGCGGCCGGTTCGGGCCCGGCGTCGAAGGACGCGGGGCCGGACGCGGCGAAGCGGCGGCCGGACGCGGCCGGTCCTCGGCACTGCGCGCCTTGCGCGGCTCTTCGATGATGATCGGCGCGACCACGTCGGGCGTCGCGGCAGCGGCGGCCGCGGCGGCCCGGGCGGCCTCCTCGGCGGCCTTGCGCGCTTCCTCGGCGTCGCGCTCCAGGCGGCGCTTGCGGTCCACCTCGCTCAGCGCGGCCAGCTCGGCGTCGTTGCGGGCGCGGGATTCCTCCAGCTTGCGCAGGGCGTCGGCACGCTCGTCGGTCGGCGGCGACTCGACCTCGTCGCGCTTGACGTAGGTGCGCTTCTGCCGGACCTCGACGGTCACCGTGGAGCGGGTCTTGCCGGCGTTGACGGTCAGCTCCTCCTGCTTGCGGCGCTGCAGGGTGATCTTCTTCGGCGCGGCGGCCTCGGCCGGCTTGTCGTCCTTGCCGTGCGTGCGGCGCAGGAAGCCGAGGAGTTTCATCTTCTCGGTGCTGCTGACCACCTGATCCGGCCCGCTGAAGGTCATGCCGGCGCCGGCCAGCTGCTCGAGCAGCTTCTCGGTGGGCATTCCCAGCACTTTGGCCAGCGAACCTACGGTGACTTCGGACATGTGTTGGCTATTCCTTGGCTGCGCGGCGGGCGCGCGGGTGATTCCGGGTGTCTCGATATCGATATGCCTTACTCGAACCAGTGCTGGCGCGCGGCCATGATCAGTTTCGCGGCGCGCTCGGCGTCGACGCCTTCGAGATCGGTGATCTCGTCGGTGGCGAGTTCGGCCAGGTCGTCGCGGGTGACCACGCCGCGCGCGGCGAGCGCGTAGGCGAGGCTTTCATCCATGCCATCGAGCGACAGCAGGTCGTCGGCCGGCTTGTGGTCCTCGATCTCTTCCTCGACCGCCAGGGCCTCGGTGAGCAGCGCATCGCGGGCGCGGGCGCGCAGTTCCTCGACGATGTCCTCGTCGAAGCCCTCGACCGCCAGCAGCTCGGCGGCCGGCACGTAGGCGATTTCCTCGACCGTGCTGAAACCCTCGGCGACCAGGATGCCGGCGATCTCCTCGTCGACCTCCAGCTTGTCCATGAACAGCTGGCGGGCGGCGGCCTGCTCGCCCTCGGACTTGGCGGTGACCTGGTCCTGCGTCATCACGTTGAGCTGCCAGCCGGTGAGGCGGCTGGCGAGGCGCACGTTCTGGCCGCCCTTGCCGATCGCCTGCGCGAGCTTGTCCTCGGCGACCGCGAGGTCCATCGAGTGCTTCTCTTCGTCGACGATGATCGACTGGACTTCCGCCGGCGCCATCGCGTTGATGACGAACTGGGCCGGGTTGTCCGACCACAGCACGATGTCGATGCGCTCGCCGTTGAGTTCGTTGCTGACGGCCTGCACACGCGAACCGCGCATGCCGATGCAGGCGCCGATCGGGTCGGTGCGGTGGTCGTGCGCGAGCACGGCGATCTTGGCGCGGTCGCCCGGGTCGCGGGCGGCAGCCTTGATCTCGACCAGGCCCTGGCCGACTTCCGGCACCTCGAGCTTGAAGAGCTCGATCATGAATTCCGGCGCGGTGCGGCTGATGAACAGCTGCGGACCGCGCGCTTCGGCGCGCACGTCCAGCAGGTAGCCGCGCACGCGGTCGCCCGGACGCAGCACGTCGCGCGGGATCGCCTTGTCCTTCGGGATGAAGGCCTCGGCGTTGCCGCCGAGGTCGACGAACACGTTGCCGCGCTCCACGCGCTTGACGATGCCGTTCACCAGCTCGCCGATGCGTTCGTTCCACGCATCGACGACCTGCGCGCGCTCGGCCTCGCGGACGCGCTGCACGATCACCTGCTTGGCGGCCTGGGCGGCGATGCGGCCGAACTCGGCGTTCTCGACCTGTTCCTCGACGTAGTCGCCGACCACGGCGCCTTCCTTCTCGTCGACGGCGTCCATCAGGCGGATCTGCCGGTCGGGCGATTCCATCACCACGTCGTCGGCGACGACTTCCCAGCGGCGGAACGTCTCGTAGCTGCCGTCCTTCGGGTTGATGGACACGCGCACGTTGACGTCCTGCTCGTGGTAGCGCTTCTTCGCCGCCGAGGCCAACGCGGCCTCCATGGCCTCGATGATCACGGCGCGCGGCACGCCCTTCTCGTTGGCGACCGCTTCCATAACCAGCAACAGTTCCTTGCTCATCTTCCGCAGCTCCGTCGGGGGCGGTGATGCCGCCCCGGGTTTGATCAGGATTCTTTCTTCGGCTTCGCGCGGCGGGTGCCGCCCGGGCCGGTGGGCTTGGGCTGGGCCGCGAGGCCCAGGGCGACCAGGTCGGGGACCAGGCGCGCCTTCTCGATATTGTCGTGCTTGACCACCAGCTCGCCGGCCGGGTGGTCGAGCGTGATCCGGTCGTCCTGCACGGAAACGATGCGGGCCTGGAACCGGCGGCGGCCGTCCTGCGCCAGACGCAGGGTCAGCTTCGCCTGTTCGTTGACGAAACGGGCGAACTGCTCCGGCGTGAACAGCGGGCGGTCGATGCCCGGCGACGACACCTCGAGCGTGTACTGCGAGGCGATCGGGTCTTCGACGTCGAGCACCGCCGCCACTTCGCGACTGACCGCCTCGCAATCCTCGATCGCCACATGGCGGCCGGGCGCGTCGATGTACAGGCGCAGCAGCGCGCTGTTGCCGGTGGGCGCGAATTCCACGCCCAGCAGTTCCAGCCCGAGCGCCGCCACGGTGGGCGCGAGCAGTTGGCTGATTTCGGTCGCCTTGCCGGTCATCGGGTCGGTCCTGAGCCTCGGTTTCTCGAATTCGGAAAACAAAAAAGGGCCGTGAGGCCCTTTTCCGGTACATCCAGGTTCCGGCTTCTTCGGTCCGCCAGGAAGGCCGAACCGGAGAACAAGCCTGAGCGGTGATTCCCTTCGGAACACATCGCCAGAAACTGGTAGCGGGGGCAGGATTTGAACCTGCGACCTTCGGGTTATGAGCCCGACGAGCTGCCAGACTGCTCCACCCCGCAGCAGTAGACGCGCATTATAGGGGCCGCGCAGAGTCCGGCGCAACCCCGATGTTCGACGAACCGTTCAGGCCGGGAAAGCCAGCCGGCACCAGGCCAGGATCCAGTTGGCGAACACGCCCAGCACGAGCAGCGCCGCCGCGTTCACCGCGAACAGCACGCGCAGATGGCTGTCGGCGTGCAGCTGGGCGCCGTCGCCCTCGGGCTCGTCGAAGAACATCACCTTGATGACGCGCAGGTAGTAGTACGCGCCGATCACCGCGCAGACCACGCCGACGACGGCGAGCCACATCAGGCCGGCATCGATCGCCGCGCGCAGGACCTCGAGCTTGGCCCAGAAACCCAGGAACGGCGGCACGCCGGCCAGCGACGCCATCACGAACATCACCAGCATCGCGTGCAGCGGGCTGCGCGCCCACAGGCCGCGGAAGTCGTCGACGTTGTCGGCCTCGAAGCCGCGGCGCGACAGCAGGATGATCGCGCCGAAGGCCGCGGTGGACATCAGCGCGTAGCTGATCGCGTAGAACATCGCCGCCGAATACCCTTCCTGGCCGCCGTGCGCCAGGCCCATGAACAGGAAGCCGACATGGGAGATCGTCGAATAGGCCAGCATGCGCTTGAGGTTGGCCTGCACCAGCGCCACCAGGTTGCCGATCACCAGCGACAGCGCCGCCAGCCAGGCCACCATGTCCTGCCACTGCGCGTCGAGCGGGCCGACGCCCGACTCGAGCAGACGGTAGGCCATGCCGAAGGCGGCCAGCTTCGGCGCCGAGCCGATGAACAGCGTGATCGCCGTCGGCGCGCCGTGGTAGACGTCCGGCAGCCACATGTGGAACGGCGCCGCGCCGAACTTGAAGGCGATGCCGACCAGCATGAACACCACCCCGAACAGCAGCAGCGTGCGGTCGCCGGTGCTGGCCGCGGCGGCGTGGATCTCGCCGAGCATCAGGCTGCCGGTGGCGCCGTAGACCATCGACATGCCGTACAGCAGCAGGCCCGAGGCCAGCGAACCGAGCACGAAGTATTTCATCGCCGCCTCGGACGAGCGGCCGTTGTCGCGGTCGATCGCCACCAGGCCGTACGAGCTCAGCGCCAGCAGTTCCAGTCCCAGGTAGACGGTGAGCATGCTGCCGGCCGAGATCATCAGCATCATGCCCAGCACCGCGAACAGGCCAAGCGCGTAGAACTCGCCCTTGAACAGGTCGCGGTCCTGCAGGTAGGGCTTGGCGTACACGAACGACATCGCGGCGGTGATGTAGACGCCGATCTTGAGCACGTCGCTGGCGGTGTCGCGCACGAACATGTTGGCGAAGCCCCACACCGGCTCCATCGCCATGTCGCGCGCGGTCAGCACCGCGGCGGCAGCGAGGATGAACAGCGCCAGGAAATGCGTCAGGCCGCGGCGCTGGTCCGACAGGAACAGGTCGATCATCAGCAGCGCGAACGCGGCGCCGCAGACGAAGATCTCCGGGCCCAGCGGCACCAGGTCGGCAATGGTTGGCATCGGCAGGGCCATTCTTCTTCCCTTACAGCTTGGTGGCGGCGAGCTGCGTCAGCAGCTGGGCGATGGGCGCTTCCATCAGGTCGGTCAGCGGCTTCGGATAGACGCCCAGCGCCAGCGTGCCCAGCGCGAACACGCCCAGCACGAGCACCTCGCGCCAGTTCACGTCGGTCAGCTCGGCGACATGGTGGTTGGCCACCTCGCCGAAGATCACCCGCTTGACCATCCACAGCGTGTAGGCGGCGCCGAGGATCAGCGTGAATCCGGCACCGAAGGCGACCCAGGCGTTGTGCTGGAACGCCGCCAGGATGACCATGAACTCGCCCACGAAGCCGGAAGTACCCGGCAGGCCCGAGTTGGCCATCGCGAAGAAGACGAAGAACGCGGCGAACCACGGCATCGTGTTGGCGACGCCGCCGTAGTCGCGGATCATGCGGCTGTGCATGCGGTCGTAGACGACGCCGACGCACGAGAACATCGCGCCGGAAATGAAGCCGTGCGAGATCATCTGCACCATCGCGCCCTGCAGGCCCAGCTGCGCCGCGTCGGTGTTGCCCAGCTCGCGCACCAGCGCGAAGGCGATGAAGGTGCCCAGCGTCACGAAGCCCATGTGGGCCACCGACGAGTACGCGATCAGCTTCTTCATGTCCTCCTGCACCAGCGC
>JAKFCL010000293.1:0-7760 GCA_036676665.1 Arenimonas sp.
GCGAAGATCGCCTGCAGCTCGTCGGCGCGACGCAGCGCGCACTGCTCGGCGCTCTCGCCCGGTTCGGCGTCGAACGCATCGGGCGACGGCGCGAACAGCGGCTCGAGCAGCAACGGCGCGTACACGCGGCGGTACAGCGGGATGTCGCCCATCGACAGCGCGCCGATCGTCTCGCCGTGGTAGCCGTTGCGCAGCGCCACGAAACGGGTGCGGGAGCCGTCGCCGCGGTTGGCGTGGCTGTGGAAACTCATCTTCAGCGCTATCTCGATCGCCGCCGAGCCGTTGTCGCCGTAGAACACCCGCGCCAGCCCGGGCGGCGCGACGGCGAGCAGGGCCTCCGCCAGCGCCAGGCCCGGCGCGTGCGAGAAACCGGCATAGATCACGTGCTCGAGTTCGCGCGCCTGGGTGGCGATCGCCTCGGCGATGCGCGGTTCGGCGTGGCCGAACAGGTTGGTCCACCAGCTGCTGACGGCATCGAGATAGCGCACGCCGTCGACGCCCTCCAGCCAGGCGCCGCGCCCGCGCCGGATCGGCACCAGCGGCAGCGTGTCGGGGTGTTCGCGCATCTGCGTGCACGGGTGCCAGACCACGGCCAGGTCGCGGTCGCGCCAGGCGTCGGCTTCGGCCTGGCGGCGGGATCGGGAATCGTCCATGCGTGGATGATCCGCGTCCGCGGCCGGCGCGTCCACGCCCGTCGGCGCCCGGGCGCGACCCGGGGCCGGGGCAGCGGCTAGAATTCCCGCATGCCTGCCCGCCGAATCGCCGCCCGTTCCGTCGCCCGTCCCGAGGCAGGTCGCTGATGCGCCCGCTGCCGATCATCCACGGCCGCCAGGAGCAGGGCGGGGATTCGCGCCGGGAGACGATCGACCTGGAATTCAGCAACGGCGAGCGCCGGCGCTACGAGCGCGTCCGCAGCGGGGGCCACGGCTCGGTGATCATCGCCGCGCTGCCCGACCCGCAGACCGTGCTGCTGATCCGCGAATACGCTGCCGGCGTGCACCGCTACGAGATCGGCCTGCCGAAAGGGCGCATGGATGCCGGCGAGAGCGTGCTCGAAGCCGCCAACCGCGAGCTGAAGGAGGAATGCGGCTTCGGCGCCCGCCAGCTGACCTGGCTGCGCTCGATCACGCTGGCCCCCGGTTACATGAACCACGAGATCCACCTGGTCCTCGCCGAGGACCTGTATCCCGAACGCCTGCCCGGCGACGAACCCGAGGAACTGGAAGTGCTGCCATGGAAGCTCGATTCACTGCATGAACTGATGCTGCGCGACGACTGTTCGGAGGGCCGGTCGCTGGCCGCACTGTTCATCGTCCGCGAGCTGGTGAGGTCGCGGGCATGAGCGCGTTGCGCGAGGCCTGCGTGGAACTGGCGCAGCGGGCCGGCCAGGCGATCATGGAGGTGTATGCGCGCGACTTCGAAGTCGAGTTCAAGGGCGACGAGTCGCCGCTGACGCAGGCCGACATGGCCTCGCACCACGTCATCGTCGACGGCCTGCGGGCGCTGGCGCCGCAGATCCCGATCCTCAGCGAGGAGGATGCCGGCATCGCGTGGGACGTCCGCCGCACCTGGGCCCGCCACTGGCTCGTCGATCCGCTCGACGGCACCCGCGAATTCGTCAAGAAGAACGGCGAGTTCACCGTCAACATCGCGCTGGTCGAAGCGGGCCGGCCGGTGCTTGGCGTCGTGTTCGCGCCGGTGTTCGACTACATGCTGCACGCCGCCCGCGGCGAAGGCGCCTGGCTGCGCCAGCGCGGCGAGGACATCGCGCTGCAGACGCGCCGGCCGGCGACCACGCCGCTTCGCGTGGCCGCCAGCCGCTCGCACCTGGACGAGCGCACGGCCGCCGCGCTGGAGCGCATGGGAGAAACCGAACGGCACGGCCTCGGCTCGTCGCTGAAGTTCTGCCGCATCGCCGAGGGCCGCATCGACGTCTACCCGCGCTTCGGCCCGACCAGCGAATGGGACACCGCCGCGGCCCAGTGCGTGCTCGAGGAGGCCGGCGGCGTCGTGCTGCGCCTGGACGGTACGCCGCTGGACTACGGGCTGAAGGAAAACATCCTCAACCCGGACTTCATCGCACTGGGCGACGGCTCGCTGCCGTGGCGCGACTGGCTGGGCGCGCGCGCCGATGGCTGAGATCGACGGCCTGCTCGACATCATGGCGCGGCTGCGCGACCCGGAGCGCGGCTGCCCGTGGGATGTGAAGCAGGATTTCGCCTCGGTGGCGCCGTACACCATCGAGGAAGCCTACGAGGTCGCCGACGCGATCCAGCGCGGCGACATGCCGGAGCTGCGCGACGAACTCGGCGACCTGCTGCTGCAGGTGGTCTTCCATGCGCGCATGGCCGAGGAGGCCGGCCACTTCGCCTTCGCGGACGTGGTCGCCGCCATCAGCGACAAGCTGGTTCGCCGGCATCCGCACGTGTTCGGCGACGACGTGCCCAAGGACAGCGCCGAGGCGCAGCTGGCCGAATGGGAGGCGCTCAAGCGCGCCGAGCGGGCCGCCAACGGCGACGCCGACACCAGCGTGCTCGCCGGCATCGCCCGTGGCCTGCCCGAATGGCAGCGCGCAGTGAAGCTGCAGAAGCGTGCGGCCACCGTCGGTTTCGACTGGCCGGGCCCGGAGCCGGTGATCGCCAAGTTGCACGAGGAGATCGAGGAAGTTCGCGTCGAGTTCGCGGCCGTGGCCGCGGCGCCGGGCGAGGCGGCGGCGCTCGACCGCCTCGAGGACGAGCTCGGCGACCTGCTGTTCGTCGCCGCGAACCTGACCCGGCACGCGAAGATCGATTTCGGTGCCGCGCTGCGCCGCGCCAACGGCAAGTTCGAACGGCGGTTCCGCCGGATGGAGGCGCTTGCGGCTGCCGACGGCACGACGCTGGCCGGGCTGTCGCTCGACGACCAGGACGGCTACTGGAACCGGGCGAAAGCGGAAGAACGACAAAGCGGAATATAGGATTCAGGATTTACGTGGTAGTAGAGTCCGAGGCGTGGGCTGCTTCACTATTACCCAGATCCTGGATCCCAGATCCCGCCGCCACTGCGAGTGCCTGCCGATGCCCGCAACCTTCGCCAGCTTCCGCGAGTTCTACCCGTTCTACCTCGGCGAACACGCCAACCCGACCTGCCGGCGGCTGCATTTCGTCGGCAGCTGGGTCGTGCTCGGTTTCCTCGCCACGGCGATCTTCACGACGAACCCGTGGTGGCTGCTCGGCGCGCTGGTCAGCGGCTACGCATTCGCCTGGGTCGGGCACTTCTTCTTCGAACACAACCGCCCGGCCACCTTCAAGCACCCGTTCTATTCGTTCCTCGGGGATTGGGTGATGTTCAAGGACATCCTCACCCGGCGCATTCCCTTCTGACCCGGGGCGGGGGGGGGCTTGACTCGCCCCCGACCGCAGGCGTAAACAGTTAATTAGATAGTTAACTGTTTGGAGGGGCGATGGACCGCGTTTTTTCCGCGCTGGCTTCGATGCCGCGCCGCCAGATTCTCGCGTATCTCCACGCCGGCGAACTCACCGCGGGGGAGATCGGCGATCGTTTCGACTTCAGCAAGCCGGCCCTCTCGAGTCATCTGCGGATCCTCGAAGAGGCCGGTCTCGTGCAGCGGGAGAAGCGCGGGCAGTTCGTCTATTTCCGGCTCGTGCCCGACCAGATCGCGAACACCGTGTTCGCATGGGCGGCCGAGCTGTGCCCGGTCGCCGGTCCCCTGAAGAACGAGCGGAAGACGAGGGCGAAGACATGAGCGCCGCCGTCGAACGTTTGGCCTGTTTTCCCACCGCGCGGCTGCCGCATCTCGGCGGAGGGCGGCCGGTGGAGGTCGCGCTCATCGCCCAGCTCGGGATCGGGCAGGGCGATCACCTGATCGGGCGCTCCGGCGACCGTCAGCGTCACCACGACGGCTTCGTCGATGCGCTGGATGAACCCTCCGTCCGCCTCGGCGCGATGAGCCTCGCGCATGGCGACGCGAGCACGCTCTACAGTTTCGTCGTCGGGTCGGAAGGGCATCCGTTCCACCGCCACGCCGGCGATCGCATGTTCACCGCCGTATCGGGTAGCGCGGGCGCACGCCTGCGGTTCTCGACCGCGTCGCCGCAGCAGATGGACGCCGATCCCGAGGCGTTCGTGCGCGCGCTTCGCCATGTCACGATCCCGCCCGACTGCGTGTTCACCGTGCGGTTCGGCGGCGGGACATGGCATCGCTTCGAGCCCCTGCGGCGCGGTGGGCATCCGGCCCTGTTCGCGTTGTCGTGCCACCCGAACGAGCTTGGAGGCGACCTCCATGGCGACCTGCGAGCGCGCGTGGAGGCCAACGAGGCCGACCTGCCGACGCTGACCGACGTGCTGCCACCGGCGTGCGCGGCCCGGGCGGCGGCGGTCGATGCGGACGACGTGCCGACGGTCGCGCTGTCGCTGCACGAGGCGCCGCACTCGATGATGGCCAGGCTGTGCGCGGTCACGCGCCAGGTCGCCGGACGCTGGCGAACCCGTGCCGCGCGGATGCGCGCGGCGAGGGGATTCCGCGCCCGCGCCGGCGCGTGGCCACGGCCGGCACCGCTGCCGGTCGATTCGCTGCTCGTGGCGGAGTTGAACGAAGCGGCAGAACACACCGATTGTGTGGCCGTGGCGGTCCCGGCCGAGCTGGCGGCTTCGCTCGGCGACGAAGAGCTGCTGGCCACGATTCTCGATGGATTTCTCGCCAACCGTCCGCGTGCGATCGGCTGGATGATGTCCACGCGCAACCGGCTCGTCGCACCCTGGAAACTGCGTACCTCGCCGATCGGCTGTCCAGTGTCGTCCCTGCTGGGCACCGGCCCGTGCCGGCGTTTCGCTGGGCGATTCCCGGTGCGCGACGCCCGCATCGAACCGGGACACGCGGAAGTCCTGCTCGGCGCCGATGACCGTCACCTTCAGTTCCGCTCGGTCGTCGGCATCCGTCGCGACCCCGGCGGCGCCGCGACCGCATGGTTGGCGACGCGTGTGCGAACGCTCAACGCGTTTGGTCGTTTCTACCTTGCCGCGATCGATGCCACGCATCGCCGCTATGTCGCCCCGCGCCTGTTGCAGGCGGCGGTGGAACACGCGGCGCGCGGTTAGTCGAGGAAGAGCAGGAACGCGGCGACCACGATCAGCACGAACGCGGCGATGTGGTTCCACTTCACCGGTTCGCCCAGGTACCAGACCGAGAAGCCCGCGAACACCAGCAGCGTCAGGATCTCCTGCATCCCCTTGAGCTGCGGGGCGGAATAGACCGCGTGCCCGAAACGGTTCGCCGGCACCTGCAGGCAGTACTCGAAGAAGGCGATGCCCCAGCTGGCGAAGATCACGATCCACAGCGGACTGGTCTTGAACTTCAGGTGCCCGTACCAGGCGATCGTCATGAAGACGTTCGAAGCCAGCAGCAGCAGGACCGGGGTGACGTAGGCGGAAACGGGCATGGGCGGGGCCGGCAGGGGGATCGCCGCCAGCGTAAGGCGGCGTGCCGCGGCGCGCATCGGACGCCACCGGAAAGCGCCGTAATGAACGACAAATCAACGGCTTGGGCGATGTCTTCACGGCTTCACGCCCGAATCACCGGCACCTGCCTAAGTTTCACAAAGCTGAAGACCACCCCGACCCTTTGTGAGGAACGACCATGCGACGCGATGACCCGGCCGGCCTGATCCTTGTCGTGGAAGACAACCGCAACCTGTCCGAGATGGTGGGCGAGTACCTGGAGTCGAAAGGCTTCGGCGTCGATTACGCCAGCGATGGCATGGACGGCTACCGCCTGGCCGCCGACAACAGCTACGACGTGATCGTGCTGGACCTGATGTTGCCGCGCCTGGACGGCCTGGAAGTCTGCCGCCGCCTGCGCAACGAGGCCAAGAAGTCCACGCCGGTGCTGATGCTGACCGCACGCGACACGCTCAACGACAAGGTGGTCGGCCTCGAGGCCGGCGCCGACGACTACCTGGTGAAGCCGTTCGCGATCCAGGAGCTGGAGGCGCGCGTGCGCGCCCTGATCCGCCGCGACCGCCGCCAGGTGAGTGCCGAGGTGCTGAAGGTCGCCGACCTCGTGCTCGACACCGCCAGCCTGCGCGTCACCCGCGCCGGCCAGGAGATCGCGCTGTCGCCGATCGGCCTGCGCCTGCTCGGCATCCTGATGCGCGAGTCGCCGCGCGTGGTCACGCGCCGCGACATCGAGCGCGAGATCTGGGGCGATGGCCTGCCGGATTCCGACACGCTGCGCAGCCACCTGTACAACCTGCGCAAGGCGATCGACCGACCGTTCGACCGGCCGCTGCTGCATACCGTGCAGACCGCCGGCTACCGCATCGCCGATCTCGACTCGCCGCCCGCGGCCTGAGCCGCGGGTAGAGCGTCATGCCCAATCAGCGCACGGGGTTGCGCCGCAAGATCTGGGTCGCCTTCATCCTGCAGGCGGCGGCGATCAGTTTCGCCGCCGTCCTCGGCGTCTGGGGCGCGTCCGTCGTGCTCAAGCACGTGCTGATCAAGCGGGCCCTGCAGGAAGAGGCGGCGCACTTCTGGGACTCCAGCGCGCTGGACCCCGCCGCGCGCCTGCCCGAAACCTTCCACCTCGACGGCTTCCTGATCGAACCCGGCGGCGACCGCGCGGTCCTGCCCGCGCCGCTGCGCGCGCTGCCCGAGGGTTACCACAGCCTGCCGCGCCGCGAGGGCGGCTCGCTGGTGCTGGTGGACAAGGGCGACGACGGCCGGACACTGGTGCTGCTGTTCAAGGCGCAGCGCATGGACGACCTGGCGTTCTGGTTCGGTGTCGTGCCGCTGGCGATCGTGCTGGTGGTGATCTACGTGATCGCCTGGTCGACCTATCGCGCTTCCAAGCGGGCCGTGTCGCCGGTGATCTGGCTCGCCGGCCAGGTCAAGCGCTGGGACCCGAAGAATCCGGAGTCGAGCGTGCTGCGCCCGGAAAACCTGCCGGTCGACGTCGAGGGCGAGTCGCTGGTGCTTGCGTCCTCGCTGCACGATTACGCGAGCCGGATCGGCGCCTTCGTCGAGCGCGAACGCGACTTCACCCGCGACGCCTCGCACGAGCTGCGCACGCCGCTGGCGGTGATCCGCGTCGCCGGCGACATGATGGCCGGCGACGACGCGCTGTCGCCGATGTCGCGGCGCGCACTCAAGCGCATCCAGGGCGCCGGCCGCGACATGGAGGCGCTGATCGAGGCCTTCCTGATCCTCGCCCGCGAAGGTGACACCGGCCTGCCCGACGACGATTTCGCCGTGGGCGACATCCTCGACGAGGAGATCGAGAAGGCGCGGGTGATGCTCGCCTCCAAGCCCGTGCGCATCGAGCTGGTCAAGAACACCGATTTCCACCTGCTGGCGCCGTCGCGGGTGCTGTCGGTGCTGGTCGGCAACCTGCTGCGCAACGCCAGCCACCACACCGACCAGGGCAGCATCACGGTGACGCTGGACCGCGGCCGGGTCACGATCGCCGACACCGGTGTCGGAATGAGTCCAGAGGCGCTGTCGCACGCGTTCGAGCCCTATTACGACGGCGACGGCAGGAAGGAAGGCCAGGGCCTGGGGTTGTCGATCGTGCGGCGGCTGTCGCGCCGTTACGGCTGGGTGGTGGAACTGGAAAGCGCGCCGGGACGCGGCACGATCGCCACGCTGACGTTCCCGGGCGTGCAGGCCGGCTGAACCGCGTCCGACCCCGGAACGGGTCCGCGTCAACGCCTCCACACCGGGCGCGTTAGTTTCGGTTCGTCATTTCCGTTCCCGGAGTCCCGATG
>JAKFCL010000294.1:0-9096 GCA_036676665.1 Arenimonas sp.
CCTCCTGGCGGATACGGCCCGGCAGGGGCGGAAACGTCATCGTACAGGCGACATCAGCCAATTTCGCCGCCGACGGGTCGAATCCGCCGGAATTGGCGGAAAAGACGTGTCGTCGATCACGGTTGAGGGGCGATCGCCGGCCCCGTCGCGGGATCGGCGCCGGTCGGGCGCGTCAGTCGACCGCCGCCGGCGCGCAGCAGCCGGTGACCTGGCGGCCGTCGACGAGCCCGAGTTCCGCGAGATAGGGCCGGGCCAGGCCGCCGTCCGCCGGGAAACACTGGCCGGGCACCAGCAGCAGCGCGACCGATTGCGCCGGCGCGTCGTCGGGCACGCCAAGCCAGGTCCACGCCCCGTTCGCCGTGACCTTCAGCGCCCCCGTGAGCGCGAGCGTGCGCTCCTCGATCGCGAGCGTGCCGCCGTCCGCGCCGACGGTCAGCGTCCAGGCCGGATCGGCGCCTTCGCAGCGGAACGCCACCGGGGTTTTCGTCCCGGGAGCGTGGCCCGGGGAGCCGTGGGGTCGGGTCGGGTTCGCGACCTCGGCGTCGCTGTCGGGCACGGTGGCCGGTGCGGCGATGGACAGCCGCGCGTCGTCGGGAGCGGGGGTGGCCGGATCGGCCAGCGCGGCCCCGGTCCTCGCGTCCGTCGCGTCGCCGTCGGGGGCCGACGACGTGCAGCCGCCGATCGCCAGCAGCAGCGGCATCGCCCAGCGCATGCATCGGCCCATCGCGATCTCCCCGCAGGTTCGTGCCGGCAGCGTCGCGCGCGGCGCGAGCGCGGCGCGTGAACGGCGGCTGGACGGCACCGCCTCCGCCGTCAACGCCGCGGGTCGGCCGGCGTTCTACGGACCATGCGCGGAATCCGCCGCGACCCCGGAGACACCCGATGACCCGTTCGATCCTCGCCCTCGCCCTGCTGTTCGCCGCCACCGGCGCCGTCGCCGCCGACAGCGCTCCCGACCGCGACGCGCGTCGCGCCGAGTGGAAGGCGAAGGCCGAAGCCCGCTTCGTCGCCGCGGATGCCGACCGCGACGGCCGCCTCGACCGCGTCGAGGCGCAGTCCGCCGGCGAGCGCCTCGCGCGGCACTTCGACCGCCTCGATGCCGATGCCGACGGCGAACTGACCCGCGAGGAGCTCGCGAAGGCCCGCCACGGCCGCGGCGGCCCCGGCCGTCACGGCGGCCGCGCCTTCCTCGCCGGCCTCGTGAAGGGCATGGACGACGATGGCGACGGCGCCATCAGCCGGGCCGAGCTCGGCGACAAGGTGCCGGAATGGGTCGCGCAGTTCGCGGCCATCGACGCGGATTCGGACGGCAGGCTGGGCCGCGACGAACTGCGGGCCCATGTCCGCCAGCATCGCGGCGGGCGCCACGACGGCCCGCGCGGCGGCCACGACGGCGATCGCCGCGGCTGAACGGGCGAGGGCGTCCGGGCGGCGGCACGCCGCCCGGACGACGACACTGAACGGCGCGCTGAACGGCCGCGACCGACGCGACGCCCCGCCTTTCGGCACGCGCCGGGACGCAACCAAACCGCGCAGTCTGGGCATCCGAACGATGGGTTCCCGGAGAAGACCATGCGCCGCGCCGCCCTGTTCCTCGCGCTGTCCCTCGCCGCCGGTCCGGGCCTGGCCGACGACCTGCACTGCTCGGTCCACAGCGACTACGCCATCACCCTGCAGGACGGCCTGCTGCGCTTCGTGCGCGAGGACGGCTCGCCCGGAGTCGTCGAATTCCGCGGCGGCAGGCTGCACGTCGACGGCAAGCTGCAGACCCTGAGCGAACGCGATGCCGCCAGGCTCGCGCGGTACCTGCGCGAGGCGCAGGCCCTGGCGCCGGAAGTCGCGGCGATCGCGCTGGAGGCGGTCGATATCGCCTTCCTGGCCCTGGTGGAAGTCGCCGAAGGCCTGCTCGACGACAGCCACGGCACGGTCGCCCGGCTCGACGAAGCCCGCGAACGCATCGAGGACGACCTGCGTCGGCGGCCGATCGGCCTGCTCGACGAACGCCGCCGCGACGAACTGGTCGGCGACGTGGTGACCGAGCTGGTGCCGGAACTGATCGGCGAGGTCGTGCGCGCGGCGCTCACCGCGGCGTTCACCGGCGACACCGCCCGCGCCGAGGCGCTGGAGGCGCGTGCCGCCCGCATCGAGAAGGAGGTCGAGCGACGCATCGAACCCCGCGCCCGCGCGCTCGAGTCCCGCGCCGAGTCGCTCTGCCGGCGCATCGCCACGCTCGACGCGATCGAGCAGGAAATGGATTACCGGCTGCCCGACGGCGGCCGCCTCGACCTCTTGCGCTCGGGCAACCATTGACCCCGACGGGGCGCGAACAGCACGCGCGCCCCGACGTTTGCGCTCCCCAGAAGCCCCCGTTTCCCCTCGGGGGTTCTTTTTTGCCCGCTACTCCAGCGTGATGCGCCGGCGGTTGTCGGACGACACGCGGTCGATCAGCTTGTTGTACGGGTCGAAGCCGGCCTCGAACGGCAGCTCGTCGACGATCACCTTCAGCACCAGGCGGTCCTGGGTGATCCGGTGCCGCTGCAGGTACAGCGCGCGCTCGTCGGCCTCCTCGCCGGACTCGCCGCGGGCGAACACGCCGACCTCGACCCAGTCGGCCATCGGCGCCGGCGTCTCACCGCCCTTGCCGGCGGCATAGCGCTTGCCGGCGTGCAGGTCCAGCGTGACCTCGTAGCGGCCGTCGTCGAGCTTGCGCGCGGTGGCCTCCTCGACGCGGTTGTCGTAGAAGCCGATCCGCTCGAACAGGTCGGTGATCAGCTCCTGCTGCTCCGGCGTCGCTTCCGCGCGCAGGTACGTCAGCAGTTCGGCCGACGTGGTGTACGGCGGCTGCTGGAAGCCCTTGTCCTGCAGGAAACGCTTCAGCGCGCGGTTCACCGCTGCCTCGCCGAGCTCCTCGCGCAGGCGGTAGAACACCAGCGAGCCCTTGCGGTAATGCACGTACGGCTGGTTCTCGACGCGGTACAGCGGCAGTTCCTCGACCAGCTCGCCGCCGCGGTCGGACAGGTAGCGGTCAAGTTCGTACTTCAGGAAGCGCCGCATCTTCGCCCGGCCGTATTCCTTCTCCATCACCATCAGCGCCGAATACTGCGACAGCGACTCGGACAGCACGGTCGAGCCCTGCACGTTGGCGCCGATCACCTGGTGCGCCCACCACTGGTGCGCGACCTCGTGGGCGGTGACGTAGAACACATAATCGACGGCGTCCGCGTCGCCGAGGTCGGCGATGAAGCCGATCGCCTCCGAATACGGGATCGTGTTGGCGAACGACTGCGCGAAGCGCTCGTAGCCCGGGAACTCGATGATGCGCACCTGCTTGTGCTGGTACGGGGTGAAGTTCGCCTGGTAGTACGCCAGCGACTTCTGCGTCGCCTCGATCATGCGGTCGACGTTCCATTCGTGCGCCGGGTCGTAGTACACCTCGATCGGAATGCCGTCGTGCTCTCCGCGCCTGACCTGCCAGCGCGCCGACAGGTAGGCGTAGAACGGCAGCATCGGCCGGTCCATCGCGTAGTCGAAACAGCGGCGGCCGTCCTCGCGGTACTCCCTGCGCAGGTAGCCGGGCGCCAGCGCCACCTGGTCGGGCGAGGTGCAGATGGTCGAGCTGAAGTCGATCCAGTCGGCGTTGTGGCTGATGTACGTGTTCGCGCGCGCGGCCTCGTCCTCGAGTTTCGCCATCCGCGGCAGTTCCGGCAGGCCCTGCTCGCGGCGGTCGTTGCGGTCGACGATCTGCGCGCGTTCCTGGTAGCCGAACGACGGCAGGAAGCCCGAGTCGAAGAAGGTGCCGTTCTCGACGATGCGGGTCTGCCCCTGGTCGTTGCGGAAGCCCTGGTGGCGGTACGAGATCGTCCAGGTCAGCGTGCGCTCCTCGCCCGGCGCCATCGGCACGGCGAGGCGGTAGATGCGGTAGCCGACCTCGGCATCGTCCTTCTCCAGCGTCGCGTCGCCGAAGGCGATCGCATCGAGCTTCACCTCGGGACCGACCTGGATGTGGAACGTCTCGATCGGCGTGGCGTGGCCGTTGCGGATCCGGTACTCGCCGTCGACGCGCACCGACAGTTCCTCGGGCCGCAGGTCGACGACGTTGTGCACGGCGAGGATGCGCGGCTGCGGCAGGTCGAGGTACTGGCGGTAGTCGCGCTCGTAGCGGGCCTGCCGGGCCAGCGCCTCGTCGCCCGGCACGTACTCGTTGCGCACGTGCACGTTCCAGAACACGAACGCACCGACGGCGACGAACGCGGCGCCGGCCGCCACGAGCGCGATGCCGCGCGCGCCGGCCAGCCGCTGCCGCGCCAGCCGCAGCCGTTCCGCGCCGCGCGGCGCGACGCCGCGCACCCAGAACGCCGCCGCCAGGATCAGCAGCACCGCCAGCGCCAGCCCCCAGTAGGCGGTGAACCAGAGCCGGCCGGCCAGGAAATGGCCGAAGCCGTTCATGTCCGAATACGGCGTTCCCGGCATCCCGCCGTACAGGTAGAGGTTCTGGTTGAAGTCCCAGTAGTTCATCAGGCCCTGGAACACCAGCACGCCGATCATCGCCGCGTAGCCGATGAACTTGTTGTCGGTGTACACCTGCAGCGCGATCGCCAGCCCGCCGAGAAGGATGAAGTAGGCGACATCCAGGCCCAGCGCCGCCGCGTACAGCCCAGGCTCCAGGTCCGTGTGGCCCTGCGACAGCTGGAAACCCATCGCGGTCAGCGCGCCCAGCGCCTGGAACACCACCAGCACCCCGGCCAGCACCGTCGTCTTGGCCGCCAGCGGCACCCAGTCGGGCACCGGCATCGCGTCGGTGACCTCGCCGAGCCGGGCGCCGCGCTCCTTCCAGACCAGTTCGCCGGCGAAGAACAGCGCGATGATGATCAGCAGGAAGCTGAAGGCGCCGCGCACCTCGCCGATCATCACCGAGGTCACCGGGTGGACGGTGGTGCCATACAGCGTCTGCGCGGTCAGCATCGCCCCGACCAGGTTGAAAGCCGCCAGCAGCAGCATCACCAGGAACGGCACGCTGGTCAGCACGCCGGCGGCGTCGAAGCGCAGCTGGCGGAGGAACTGCGCGGCAGTGGTGCCGGCATCGAAGCGCGGGTTGCCGCGCTTCGGACGCACGACGGAAGCCGGTCCCGACGCCGGCACGGGCGCCGGCAACGGCCGCGCGCGGCGGAACCAGGGGCGGCCGGTGCCGGTGCGCTGCGGCTTGAACAATGCGAACGCCGCCGTCGCCATCGCGATCGCCACGGCCAGCCACAGCCCGCGGTTGGCCAGCAGGTAGCCCGCCATCGCCGGCAGGCCGGCGTTGCGCTCGTCGGCGGACCAGTAGCGGGTCATCCGGCTGAAGGCGCGCATGCCGAACGGGTCCATCAATGCGCCGATCCAGACATTGTCCAGCTCGCGGGTCAGGCTGCCGGCGATCGTCCACAGCACGAAGAAGCCGATCACGCCCAGGTACACCACCAGCAGGCTGCGCATCGTCACCGCCAGCAGCGCCAGCAGCGCGGCGGTGAACAGCAGGTTCGGCAGCACGATCACGCCGAAGCCCCACAGGTACGGCGCCAGCGAGAACTCGCCCAGCCGGGCCGCGTCGATCCACGGCATCAGCGGCGCCAGCATCAGCCCTGCCGCGACCGCCAGGTAGACCAGCGAGCAGGCGGCCACCGCGGCCAGGAACCGGCCGAGCAGGAAATCGAGCTTGCGCATCGGCGTCGAGAAGAACAGGTCGGCCGTGCCCTGCTCGAAATCGCGCAGCAGCGCGCTCGAGACGAAAATCACGGCGACGAACAGCCCGAGGATGGTGAACACGCCGAGGAACTGCACGATCACGGTCGGCGCGTTGCGGTTGACGTTGCCGATCGCGCTGCCGATCGTCACCGCGTCGGTGGCGGCGGCGAAGAACGCGAACAGGCCGAAGAGCCCGGCCACCAGCCACAGCAGCGGCGCGCGCAGCTGCTCGCGCAGCTCGAAGCGGAAGAATTCCAGGATCATCGCCGGCCCCGGCTCAGGCGGCGCGCGCGTGCTGGCGCAGGCGCTGGAAGTAGACGTCCTCGAGATCGGGCTCGACCTGCTCGAAGCCCGCCTCCGGCATCGCGTCGCTGTAGACATGGATCACCGGCTGGCCGGCCACCAGCCGGGTCGACAACACGGTGAAGTGCTGTTCGTAGTGCGGCAGCGCCCACTTGTCCACGCGCTTGCGCCAGACCCGCGCGCCGAGCGCGGCGATCGCCTCGTTCGGCTCGCCGGTCAGGAGCACCTGGCCCTTGTTCATGATCGCCATGCGCGGGCACAGGTCGGTGACGTCCTCGACGATGTGCGTGGACAGGATCACCACGACGCTCTCGCCGATCTCCGCCAGCAGGTTCAGGAAGCGGTTGCGCTCCTCGGGGTCGAGGCCGGCGGTGGGTTCGTCGACGATCACCAGTTTCGGGTCGCCGAGCAGCGCCTGGGCGATGCCGAAGCGCTGGCGCATGCCGCCCGAGAACGTGCCGAGCTTGCGCTTGCGCGCGTCCCACAGGTTCACCTGCTTCAGCAGCCCGTCGACGACCTCGCGGCGTTCCTTGCGCTGGGCCAGGCCCTTGAGCACGGCGAAGTGTTCCAGCAGGTCCTCGGCGCTGACCTTCGGGTAGACGCCGAAGTCCTGCGGCAGGTAGCCGAGGCGGCGGCGCACGGCGTCCTTGTCGCGCAGCACGTCGATCAGGCCGCCCTGGCCGTCCTCGAGGGTCACGCTTCCCGTGTCGGCCTCCTGCAGCGTCGCCAGCGTGCGCATCAGCGACGACTTGCCGGCGCCGTTGGGGCCGAGCAGGCCGAACATGCCGCGCGGGATGTCCAGCGTCACGTCGTTCAGGGCGTGCACGCCGTTGGCGTAGGTCTTGCCGAGGTTGCGGATCGAGAGCATGGGCGGGCCGGCGGCGGAAGGGTCCTGCATCCTAGGCGGCCCGGGGCCGCGTGCACCATGGGCACTTGGTCACCGTGACCAGGGTAAGGGGCCGCTTGGCCCGGGCGGACCATCGGGGCGACAATGGCGGCCTCCCGAACGGATGCCCCCGAACATGGCCGAGCTCAAGCAAGCCACCGTGCCCGACATCGGCGACGACAAGGACGTCCCGGTCATCGAACTGCTGGTCGCCGTCGGCGACGCGGTGAAGAAGGACCAGGGCCTGGTCACGCTGGAATCGGACAAGGCGACGATGGAAGTGCCGGCGCCGTTCGCCGGCATCGTGCGCGAGCTGAAGGTCAAGATCGGCGACGCGCTGTCGGAAGGTTCGGTCGTGGCGATGATCGAGCCGAGCGAGGAAGCCGCCGCCGCACCGGCCGCGAAACCGGCCGCCGCCAGTCCCACGGCTGCCGCGAAGCCGGCGTCCTCCGCGGCGCCGGTCGACGTGCCGACGCCGGACGCTGCCGCGCCGACGGGCCCCGAGCCGGTCGCGGTCGACACGTCCGCCGCCGCGCGCGCCCCGGCGGCGTCCGCGAACACCGATGCCGCCGCCGCCGCGTCGGCGCCGATGCCGACGCGCACGCCCCCGGTCGCCTTCGATGCCGATGCGCTGATGCCCGGCAAGGTGCCGCATGCCAGCCCGGCCGTGCGCCTGTTCGCCCGCGAACTGGGTGTGGACCTCGCGCAGGTCACCGGCACGGCCCGCGCCGGCCGCATCGGCAAGGAAGACGTGCAGGCCTTCGTCAAGGCCGCACTGGCGGCCGGCGGAACGCCGCGCGCCGCCGGAGGTGGCGGTGGCGGCGGGCTCGACCTGATCCCGTGGCCGAAGGTCGACTTCGCGAAGTTCGGTCCGGTCGAATCCCGGCCGCTGACCCGCATCCAGAAGCTGAGCGGGGCGAACCTCGCGCGCAACTGGGCGATGATTCCGCACGTCACCCAGAACGACGACGCCGACATCACCGAGATGGAGGCGTTCCGCAAGAAGCTCGGCGAGGAGAACAAGGACACCAAGGTCACGCCGCTGGTGTTCCTGATCAAGGCGGTCGTCGCCGCGCTGAAGAAGTACCCGAACTTCAACGCTTCGCTCGACGGCGACAACCTCGTGCTGAAGAACTACTTCCACATCGGTATCGCCGTCGACACGCCCGACGGCCTGGTCGTGCCGGTGATCCGCGACGCCGACCGCAAGGGTCTGCTCGAGCTGGCGAAGGAACTGGGCGAGATCAGCGCCAAGGCCCGCGACAAGAAGCTGACGTCCGCGGACATGCAGGGCGGCTGCTTCTCGATCAGTTCGCTCGGCGGCATCGGCGGCACCGGCTTCACGCCGATCATCAACGCGCCGGAAGTGGCGATCCTCGGCGTGTCGCGCAGCGCGATGAAACCGGTCTGGAACGGCACGGGCTTCGATCCGCGGCTGATCCTGCCGCTGAGCCTGAGCTACGACCACCGGGTGATCGACGGCGCCGCCGCGGCCCGCTTCACCGCCTACCTCGCGACGGTCCTCGGCGACCTTCGCCGCCTGCTGCTCTGACGGGAAGACCCATGCCGACGATCGAACTGCGGGTGCCGGACATCGGCGACGACAAGGACGTGCCGGTCATCGAACTGCTGGTCGCCGTCGGCGACACGGTGAAGAAGGACCAGGGCCTGGTCACGCTGGAATCGGACAAGGCGACGATGGAAGTGCCGGCCAGCGCGGCCGGCAGGATCACGGCGCTGAAGGTGAAGCTCGGCGACACCGTGTCGGCCGGCGACGTGATCGCCGTCGTCGAGGCCGAGGGCGCCGGCGAGGCGCCGGCCACGGCACCCCCCGCGAAGCCCGCTTCCGTACCCGTCGCCGGTGCCGCGCCAGCCGCGGTAGCTGCGGCGTCGCCACCGGCCACGGGCGCCGCCACCGCCAAACCTGTCGCCGCGACCCCGCCGACGGCGGCTCCGTCCACGGCAGCGGGCCCGAAGCCCGCCGCCGACAGCGGCCGGAAAGCCGACCTCGAATGCGAGGTGCTCGTGCTCGGCGCCGGCCCGGGCGGCTACACCGCCGCGTTCCGCAGCGCCGACCTCGGCATGGACACCGTGCTGGTCGAGCGCTACGCCAGCCTCGGCGGCGTCTGCCTCAACGTCGGCTGCATCCCGTCCAAGGCGCTGCTGCATGCCGCCGAAGTGCTGGT
>JAKFCL010000295.1:0-17293 GCA_036676665.1 Arenimonas sp.
GCCGGAATAGTCCTTGCCCAGGTCGCGGATGCCGGCACTGCGGGCGCCGCCGATGCGCGCGAACGGGGCGCTGTACGGGCTCATCGCCAGTGCGTAATCGATGCGCGTGCCGGCCCGCTCCAGGCCCGAGCCCAGGTGCGGGGTGCCCAGGAACACGACGCTGCGCAGGCTTTCCAGCCACGCCGCATCGGTGCGTTCGGCATGTGCCGCCGCGTGCCGCGTGACCAGCCCGCCCATGCTGTGGGCGACGATCGAAAGATGTGTCACGCGTCTGGGCCACGATGCCACCAGCCGCGCGAGCTGGCGCGAGAATTCGGCGCCGTTGATGTCGACCGACTGCCCGGAGTTGTAGTTCAGGTAGACCGGCGTGTAGCCCATCGCACGCGCGGCGGCGTCCATGCTGGCCGGCGTCCGCGGCCATTGCCGGTCGTGCATGCACAGCCCGTGCACGAACACGACGAGGCGGCTCGTCCGGTCGGATTCGGCCGTTCCCAGCCGCATCGGGATCGCCAGCGGATTGCCGGCGGCGGCCAGGCGATCGCCGCGGACGCCGTTCAGGGCGGCGCGCAGATGTTCGCGTTCCGGCAGGTCGATGCGCAGGGCGCCGCCGAACGGCGAGAACGCCGCATCGATGCCGCGGCCGACCCCGCGCACGACGCCGCGCACGCCGCGATACACATGGCCGGCGAGGCCGGGCGCCGGCGTGTCCACCGCGGGTGCCCACGGCATCCGGCCTTCGCCGATCGTCGCGTGCAGGTGCTCGACGATGTCGGTGACGCCGACGACGCCTTCCAGCGCCAGGTGCAGCACGCCGCGGGCATCGTCGACGATCGACGCGCCCGGAGCGGGCGGTTCACCCGCGGGGTGTTCCGTCGACCGTTTCGAGCCTTTCTTCCTGGTGCCGCGCGATGCCATCGAAGTCCCGACGCCGGTGCCCGGCATCGAGTGTGCCACGCGCGCGACCGCCCACGCCGGGTCGGCCGGCCGCCTTCGTGTTACGGCGCCGCTTCGATCGTCGACCCGAACTCGGCGGCGATCGGCGAGGCGAGCATGGCGTCATCCAGGCCGTGCGACGTCGGGCCGTGCAGCGGCTGGTCGGTGATCATCACCGTCGTGCCGGGCACCAGCAGGGCTTCCAGCTGCCGGCCGAAGCCGGGATCCACGCGCAGGTGCGCGGTGTCGAAGGTCGTGCCCGTGCCGGCCAGCGGCGTGTCGCCGAGCGGCAGCTCTTCCCAATGGCCGGCGCCGCGGCCGACATAAAGGCGCTCGCCCGGCGTCGAACCCGGCTCGATGTCGACGGTGGTATGGCCGATCCGCACGCCGTTGCGCATCACCACGATCGCGCCGTCGTGGGTGGACAGCACCACGCTGACCGGGCCGTAGCTGCCGGCGGCGGGGCTGGGCAGGATCGCGTCGGTGTTCGGGTCGTCGTCGGCGCCGATCGGCACGCGCGTCATGTCGACCACGGCCGTGTCCGGGAAGCTGTCGACGACCGCCACCAGCGTGCCGCGCGAGGTGACGCCGAACAGCTTGTCGGACATGTCGTGCGGCAGCCGGATGCAGCCGTGCGAGGCCGGGTAGCCCGGGATGCGGCCGGCGTGCAGTGCGACGCCATCCCAGGTCAGGCGCTGCATGTTCGGCATCGGCGCGTCGTTGTAGAGGTTCGAGCGGTGCTTGCGCTTCTTCTCCAGGATCGAGAACAGGCCGGTCGGGGTGTCGTGGCCCTTCTTGCCGGTGCTCACCGGCGTGCTGCCGATGCGCACGCCGTTGCGGTAGATCTGCGCGCGCTGTTCGGCGATGCCCACCACCACCAGCATCGGTCCGGCGGGAGAACGCTCCGGCTTCCACTCGATGCCGTTGTCGGCGGTCCGCGGCTCGTCGGCGGCGTGCGCGTCGCCCGCGTCGAACAGTGCGAGCGCGCCGAGCAGCAGCGTCGCTCCCAGCAGGAGGAGCGACGACTGCGCGGTCGACGCGCTCGCGGGCGGGAAAGAACCGGAGCCCTGGGTGACATCCGTGTGGCGTGGCGTTGGGCGGTTCATGCGCGGACTCCAGTCGGTTTGAACTGGATCCGAGTCTGCTCAGGCGAATGTGCGCGTCACGTTGAAATTGCCATAACGCCCGCTGTACGGAATTCCGCTTTCGAAACCATTCACAATCGGCGAAGCGTCGCGTCGCGCCGGCTCCGCTTCCGCCGTTCAGTCCGCCAGGCGCTGCAGCGAAGCCCTCAGCCCGCTGCAGGTTTCCTCGAGAAGCAATGCCAGCGTGGCCGAAGGCGAGGTCTTCCACGCTTCGTATTCCTCGTCCATGCGCACGAGTTCCTCGCTGGTGAACATCAGCCGCGCCAGCCGGAACATCGTCTGCTCCTCCTCGCGGGCGTGGTGGTGGAAGAGTTCGCCGAATGCCTTCGCGCGCCCGGCGAATTCCGGGGTGGCCGTGTCCGAAGCCTTCACCGTCGGCAGGACCGTGCGGGTGATCACCGCATGATGCAGCAGTGCCTCGGCGTGCGCGCGATGGCCCTCGCGATCGGCGCGGCGCACGAAGGCCGGGTAGAACACCGTTTCTTCCCAGCGGCTGTGCGGGATCAGTGTCCTCTCGATGCGCTCGAGCAGGTCGGCGCGGGTCATGGCCGCGCGGTCGCTGCTCTGTTCGATCTCGACGAAAAGCCTTCGCAGCAGATCGTGTTCGCCTTTCAGCGTGGTCAGGATGCTCCGGGCCATGCGGCTCGCTCCGTGGTTTCGGCTGCGCAAAACCTTCCCGGCGCCGTAGTGATTTCATGGTGAACCGGCCGATGGCGCGTTCACGGATCAGCAAGGGATTTCAGCGCGGCGTGCGGCCCGTGGCGTGCGCCGCGTCACGATCCCGGAACTAGCCGCAGCAATGCGGCGAGCAGCAGGTGCGCACCGATGCACGCCGGCAGCGAGCGGGTGCATGCGAACGCGACGCAGCCGGCCGCGGCGGTGAGCGTCGCCGCCAGCGCAGCCGGTCCGGCGACGGGCGCCGCGGCGACAACGCTCGCGACGAACGAGCCGGCGAGCGCCGCCGGTGCGCCGACGACGGCGGCCAGGCGCGGGACCAGCCAGCCGCGGAATGCCGCTTCGTGGATCGCCGGCGGCCCCATTGCCATCGCCATCAGCAGCGCACCGCTCCCGGCGTCGGCGGCCGCGCCGGGCAGCGGCAGTACGCAGGTCGCGAGGAGGCCGGCGGACAGCAGCGCGATTCCCTGCCTTGCGGCCGACGTCATCGCGAGCGCGTCCGCCGGTTCCGGTGCCGCGGTCGGCAGCAGCGTGCGCACGGCCAGCAGCAGGCCCACCGGCAGCAGCAGCGAGGCGGCCAACGGCAGCCACACGGCGGGGCGCGCGTCCTCGCGATTGAGTTCGAAGCGGTGGCTGGCGCAGACCTGCGCTCCGGCGTCGGCGGCGATGTGTTCGAGCGCCGCGCGCGCGGCCTGCGCCTGGTCGGTGCGGGCGAAGTCGAAATGCAGGCGAAGGGCGCCACGCGGGCAGCCCGTCGGGCGCGCGGGCGAAGCGGACGTTGCACCCCCGGAAAATGCCGGTTCGCCGGCCACCGCCGTCGCCGCGTCGCGCAACGCGCCGTCGCTTCCGGCGATCCATACCAGCGCGCGATCGTGCCCGTCGACATGAGGCAGCACGCGCCACGGCAGCAGGCCCAGGACGGTGACGGCCAGCGGCACCAGCAGGGCGAGGGCGACCGCGCGCACCGGCGGCACCACCGATGGCGTGGCGGGCAGGGGGCTGGCTTCCTCGGCGCGGCTCGGCATGCGGACGTTCGCAGCGTGACGTGTCGGGGCCATCGTGCATGGGCCGTCGGCGTTCTGCCATCGCGACGGCCGCGGCGCGCGCATCTTCTCAGGATGGCTCACCCCGTTAGCCGGATGCGGCAGAACGCGCGTCATCCGGCCACGCATCCGCCGCGGCGGAAATAATCGCTTTTCCTACCGCCGCCGCGGAGCGTCTCCGCTGCCGGAGCGGGCCGTCGGCGGGTAGGGTCGATCACGACATCTCGGGGGGAGGGGAACGGATGATCCGCGTCTACATCGTCGACGACCACGCGCTGGTGCGCACCGGTTACCGAATGATCATGCAGAAGGAGGCCGACATCGAGGTCGTCGGCGAGGCAGGCACGGGCGAGGAAGGGCTCGCGGCGATCCGGCGCCTGCGCCCGGAGGTCGTGATCTGCGACCTGCACCTGCCCGGCATCAGCGGGCTGGATGTCACCGAACGCGTCGTGCGCGGCGATTTCGGCAGCCGCGTGCTGATCGTGTCGGTGCAGGAGGACGGGCCGTTGCCGCGCCGGCTGCTGGAAGCCGGCGCCTCGGGCTACGTCGGCAAGGCGTGCGATGCGGCCGAGCTGCTGCGGGCCGTGCGCGAGGTCGCCCGCGGCCGGCGGTACCTGGCCGGCCATGTCGCGCAGAAGCTGGCATTGTCGCGCCTGGACGGCGAGGGCTCGCCGTTCGACATGCTGTCGCCGCGCGAACTGGAGGTCGCCCGGATGCTGTGCACCGGCATGCGCATGGAGGAGATCGGGCGCCGGCTGAGCCTCAGCGGCAAGACCGTGGCCACGCACAAGTACCGGCTCTACGACAAGCTCGGCATCCGCGACACGGTCGCGCTCGCGCGGCTCGCCTCGCAGCACGGGGTGTCGGAGCCGGCGTACGCGTTGTAGCGGAACGCCTGTCGTTGCGGGCAGGGCGTCCGCAGCGTGCGTTGGCGCCAAAGAAGAAGGGCGCCTTGCGGCGCCCTTCGTTCACGCGGGCCGATGCGGCCCCGCTTCAGCCGGCCTTGCCCGCCTGCGGCGGTTCGTCCGGGTGTTCCAGCGTCCACTCGTGCGCCGGCGGGACGACCACCGGCTCGTTGATGGCTTCGGCCAGCAGGCCCTCCGGCATCGCCTCGACCAGGTCGGCCACGGCCTCGAGCTGCGCGGCTTCCGCCGGCGGCGCCAGGTCGAGCGCCTCGGGCGTGTGGTCGGCGAACGGATTCGCGGACGGTTCGGCGGCTGCCGTGCGCGCCTGCGTGTCGTCCGGGATCAGACTGGCCTGGACCGGCGCGGCGGGCGCCGGCGCGAGCGCGAACGCCGGCGCCGTCTCGACGCGTGCCGCCGGCGGCGCCGGCGTCGGATCCGGCATCGGTGCCGGCTCGGCGAGCACCAGGGGCGGCGCGATCGCGGCGACCGGTGCCGGGACGACGGCCGGAGCGACCGCCACGACCGGCGCGGCTTCGACCGTCGGGGTGACCGGTGCGACATCGACGGCCGGTGCCAGGTCGATGGCCGGCGCAGCAGCGACGTCCATCGGTTCGGCGATCGATTCGGGCTCGACCGGCATCGCCTCGACGGCATCCATCGGGGCGGCGAGCGCCACGATCTGCTCCACGGTCGCGGCGGCCTGCGGCATCACCACCGGTGCACTCGCCACCATCGGAACGGGCGCGGCGACCGGACGCGGCGCCTCGCGGCGCGGCGCCGGCGCGGCGGCGACCGGCGCGGGGCCGAGATCGTCGAAGTCCGACTCCGCGGCGGTCACGGTCGGGGCGGCGGCACGCGGCGCGCTGCCGTCATCCTGCAGCTCCGGCTCCTCGTCCTCGAACTCGCCATCGGCCGACATGCCTTCGCCCATTGCGCCGGTTTCCGTGCCGGTACCGTCCTGGCGGCGGCGCCGACGGCCACCGCGACGACCACGGCGGCGGCGGCCACCGGCTTCGGCGGACTCGGCGGTCGCGGCAGCGACGGCTTCGCCAGCTTCAACGTCCTGCGCGTCGATCGGGGCGACGATGGGGTCGCGGGCTTCGTCGGTCGCTGCGGCTTCGCCACCGGCGGCCTGCGCGGCCAGGCGGGCAGCCCGGGCTTCGCGCCGATCGGCCTCGCGCTTCTGGTTTTCCAGGCGCTGCTGTTCGCGGCGCTCGGCATCCTTGTTCGCCGGTTCCTCGCGACCCGGCAAGGCCTCCTGGCGCTTGCCGTCGTCGAGCTTGCGGATGTCCTCGCTGCGCTCGGGGCGGGCGGCCTGCGGCGGGCGCGGTGCCTGGGGTGCCTTGGCCTGCTGCTGCTGAGGTTGCGCCTTGGCCTGCGCCGGGGTCGCGCCGGGGGCGCCGCCACGGCCACTGCGTTCGGCGCGCTCCGGGCGGTCGCCCCGGTCGCGACGGCTGCGCTCGCCGCGGTCGCGACGGCCACCGTTGCCACGATCGCCTCGATCACCACGGTCGGAACGTTCACCACGATCGGCGCGCGCCGGCGTGGCCGGCGTCGCGGCGGGTGCCGCCGGCGTCGACGCTTCGTCGCCGGTGAACACCGCCATCAACCGCGCGAAGAATCCGCGCTTGGCCTGCGGCTGCGCATTCGCGAATACCGGCGGCGGCGCCACTTCCAGTTCGACCGGCTCCTCTTCGCGCACGGGCGCCGGGTTCGGCGGCCGCACGGCGGTGACGGCCGGCAGGTCGGGCACGTTGATATGCGCCTTGGTCAGCGCATGCGTCGCCAGCTTGCGCGGCGTCGTGCGGTGGTAGCTGGGCTTGCTGGTCTCTTCGCCGAGCTCGTTCTCGCGCACGCGGCTGATGTTGAAGTGCGGCGTCTCGAGCTGGTGGTCGGCGACGATGACGACCGGCGCCTCGTGCCGCTGCTCGATCTCGATCAGCGCGCGGCGCTTCTCGTTGAGCAGGTACGTGGCGATTTCAGGCGGAGCCTGCACCAGCACCTGCCCGGTGTTCTCCTTCATCGCATGTTCTTCGGCCAGGCGCAGGATCGACAGCGACAGCGACTCGACGCTGCGCATGCGGCCGTGGCCCTCGCAGCGCGGGCAGACGATCTGGCTGGATTCGCCCAGGCTCGGACGCAGGCGCTGGCGGCTCATTTCCAGCAGGCCGAAGCGCGAGATGCGGCCGATCTGCACGCGGGCGCGGTCCTGCTTCAGGGCGTTCTGCAGGCGTTCCTCGACCAGGCGCTGGTGCTTGCCCGAACCCATGTCGATGAAATCGATGACCACCAGGCCGCCCAGATCGCGCAGGCGCATCTGCCGGGCGACCTCGTCGGCGGCTTCCAGGTTGGTGTTGAACGCGGTTTCCTCGATATCGCTGCCCTTGGTGGCGCGCGAGGAGTTCACGTCGATCGCGGTCAGCGCCTCGGTCTGGTCGACGACGATGCTGCCGCCGGACGGCAGGCGCACCTGGCGCTCGTACGCGCCCTCGATCTGCGACTCGATCTGGTAGCGGTTGAACAGCGGCGTCGGGTCTTCGTAGAACTTGAGCTTGCGCAGGTTCTGCGGCATCACCGAGGACATGAAGTCCTTGGCCTCGTCGTACATCTCGCGGGTGTCGACCAGGATCTCGCCGACATCGGCGCGCAGGTAGTCGCGCAGCGCGCGGATGATCAGCCGCGATTCCTGGTAGATCAGGAACGGCGACGGCTTGGCGAGGGCGGCATCGGTGATCGATTTCCAGACCTGCAGCAGGTAGTCCAGGTCCCACTGCAGCTCGTCGGCGGCGCGGCCGACGCCGGCGGTGCGGATGATGACCCCCATGTCCTCGGGGATCGTCAGCGCGTCCATCGCTTCCTTCAGCGCGGCGCGGTCGTCGCCCTCGACCCGGCGCGAAACGCCGCCGGCGGTCGGGGAGTTGGGCATCAGCACCATGTAGCGGCCGGCCAGGGAGATGAACGTGGTCAGAGCGGCGCCCTTGTTGCCGCGTTCTTCCTTGTCGACCTGGACGACCACTTCCTGGCCTTCGCGCAGGTATTCCTTCAGGCCGGCCTTGTTCGGGTCGACGCCGGGGACGAAGTAGTCGCGGGAGATTTCCTTCAGCGGCAGGAAGCCGTGGCGCTCGCCGCCGTATTCGACGAAGGCCGCCTCGAGGGACGGCTCCAGCCGGACGATCCGGCCCTTGTAGATATTCGACTTCTTCTGCTCTTTCGAGGGTTGCTCGATGTCGATGTCGTAAAGGTTCTGGCCATCGACGATCGCCACGCGCAATTCTTCGGCCTGCGTGGCATTGATCAACATACGCTTCATGGTGGATTCCTCACGCGCTCTTACCGCGAGGAACGCCGGGGTCTCCGCCCGATGTTTCCGACCCGGGGCGCGATGCGCACCCGGGCCTGGCAGGAACTTCCAGCGCTTCATTACCTTGGGCAAAGGCCCGCGGGAGCGCTTGTTGGTTTGTTTCGTCCTAAGGGCCCGGAACGCGCCTGGCGTGTTCCGGTGTTCGCAGGACCCGCAGGTCCGCGGCGATATCCGTCCGCCTCCGGCACCGGCTAACATGGTCACCCCCGTGGGGTGTGGTAGCGGTTCCTCGGGATTCGCAGTGGGCTGGCTTTCGGCCAAGCCCCTTCGAAATCAGGGCGTTATCTCGCGAAGCGATTGTATAGGGGCAACCCCCATGGCGGCAAATGACACCCCGGGCGGGGTCCGGATGGTCCGCGTGCCGGACGACCGGGACGGCCAGCGACTGGACAATTTCCTGCTGCTGCAGCTCAAGGGCGCCCCGCGCAGCCTGGTCTACAAGCTCGTGCGCAGCGGCCAGGTGCGCATCAACGGCAAGCGCGCCAAGGCCGACAGCCGCCTGGCCGGCGGCGACGAAGTGCGCATCCCGCCGGTCAAGCTCGGCGAACCGGGCGAGACCCGGCCGACGCCGCAGGGGCTGCTGGACCGGCTGGCAGCCAGCATCGTCTTCGAGGATGCCCGCCTGCTCGCCGTGAACAAGCCCAGCGGCCTGGCCACCCATGGCGGCAGCGGCATCAGCCATGGCCTGATCGAGTCGCTGCGGGCACTGAGACCCGGCGAGCCGCTGGAGCTGGTGCACCGGCTCGACCGCGACACCTCGGGCGTGATCATCGTCGCCAAGAAGCGTGCGGCACTGCTGGAGCTGCAGGCGCTGATGCGCGGCGGCGAGGACGACGAGGGCCCGGGCAAGCAATACCTGGCGCTGCTGGTGGGCCGTGTGCCCAACGGCACGCTGACGGTGGATGCGCCGTTGCAGAAGACGGTGCTGCAGGGCGGCGAACGCTCGGTCCGGGTCGACCCGTCGGGCAAACCGTCGGTCAGCCACTTCAAGGTGCTCGAGCGGCGTGGCGGCTGCAGCTTCTGCGAGGTGCGGATCGAAACCGGGCGCACCCACCAGATCCGCGTGCATGCGGCGCACCTGGGTTTTCCGATCGCCGGCGACGAGAAATACGGCGATCCGGAGGCCAACAAGCGTCTGGCCAGGCAGGTCGGGCTGAAGCGGCTGTTCCTGCATGCGGCGTCGATCGAGTTCGCGCTGGAGCAGGGCCGCCAGCCCTATCTGATCAACGCACCGCTGCCCGACGACCTGAAGGCCGTGCTGGACCGGTTGGCCTAGGCGGCCACCAGCGCATCGGCCTTGGCGGCGCAGATCACGTCGTTCTCGCTGAGGCCGCCGACGTCGTGGGTGCTGAAGCGCACGACGACGCGGTCGTAGTGCACGCCCAGGTCCGGGTGGTGGTCCTGGGTGTGGGCGATCCAGGCCAGCGCGTTCACGAAGGCCATCGTCCGGTGGTAGTCCGGGAACCGGAAGGTGCGGCAGATCGTCGTGCCGCCGTCGATGATGTCCCAGGCCGGCAGGACTTCCATGTAGCGGCCCAGCATCTCGTCCGAGAGCCGGTGCTGCGGGCCCTTGAGCGGCTGGCAGCGGCGGGAGGCGAGTTCGGCGGTCGAGGTCATGACAGCGTTCCGGTTCCGTTGGGGCAGCAGTATAGGCCGCGGGTCTACAATGCGCGCCATGATCGATATCAGCGAAAACGCCCAGGGTTACTTCCTCCGCCTGCTGCAGTCCCAGGGCGGCGATGCGGTCGGCATCCGCCTGTCGGCGGTGAACCCGGGCACGCCGCGCGCCGACGCGCGGCTGGAGTTCGCCGAGAACGGCGATCTGCTCGGCGACGAGTGGGCGATCGACTGCACCGGCTTCACCCTCTACGTCGACGCGCCGAGCGCGCCGTTCCTCGAGGCCGCGACGATCGACTACGTCGACAACGCCACCGGCGGCCAGCTGACGATCCGCGCGCCCCGCATCAAGGGCGAGGAACCGGCGGAAGGCGCGTCGCTGGTCGAGCGCGTGCAGTGGCTGATCGAAACCGAGATCAACCCGCAGCTGGCGTCGCACAAGGGCAGGGTGGCGCTGGACTCGATCGATGCCGACGGCGTGGTGTACCTGCGCTTCGGCGGCGGTTGCCACGGCTGCGGCATGGTCGACGTCACGCTCAAGCAGGGCATCGAGAGGTCCCTGGTCGAGAAGGTGCCCGGTGTCACCGCCGTGCGCGATGCCACCGACCACAGCACCGGCAGCGCGCCGTACATAGCTCGCGGCTGAACGGGATTCACACGCGGCGTCGCGCTTAACCTAATTTTGCCGGGGGCGAACGCTAGTCTCGCGCGGCCTTCACTGCCGCGCGGTGCCTGTGACACTCGATTCCGAGCACGACGACCGCATCGACGAATGGGAAGCCGCCGTCGGGCCCTGGCAACCGCAGCCGCTGGACCGGCCCGAGCCGGCGATGCCGCGATGGCGCCGAAGCGGATTGCTGCTGCTGATCGCGCTCGGGCATCTCGTCGGCTTCTGGATGCTCGAACGCAGCAGCCGCATTTCCCTGCCGGACGTTTCCGCGGAAACCACGACGCTGGTGTTCCTGCTTCCCGACCCGCCGCCGGCCCGGCCGCGGGTCGAGCCCGCGAGCCCCCCCGTCGCCGAACCTCCGCCGCGCGCGGCATCGCCCGAACCCGTGGTCCCCGCGACGCCCGCGCCCGCAGAACCCCCGGCACCGGCCGTGGCGGAGGCGCCGGAGTCCGCGCCCCGCGAGCCGGTACCCGAATCGCGTCCCGAATCGCCCCGCGAAACGACGCGGCCGATGGTTGCGGTCGAGGCGGCGCCACGCCCCGGTGAGCCGTTGCGCCTTTTCGATGCCGATGGCTCGCTGCAGCTTCCGGACGACGTCGTGGCGCGGCTGGACGCGGTCGACGGCGACCAGCGGCAGTTCGACTTCCAGATGCCCGGCCTGATGGAGTCGGGGCGATTCATGGACCGGCAGCCGGTGCTGGTGTACGAGCCGACCCGGTTCGACCAGTACTGGATCCCGGAAAAGGACATCCTGACGTCGGTGCTGGAAAAGGCGGTGGAGGCCACCACCGGCACCGTCGAGATCCCGATCCCGGGCAGCCCCGGATCGAAGCTGGTGTGCACGGTGTCCGTGCTGGCAATGGGGGGCGGCTGCGGCATCCGCAACAAGAACGACGGTTACGTGGTGTCGCTGGACGATCCGGACACGCTCGATCCGGAAGAGGACGCCCAGTGTCGCGCGTGGTGGGACCAGATCGTCGCGGCCGACGACCAGGACACGTGGCGGCATACGCGCGAGCTCTACGAATTCAGCTGCCGCAAGCCGCTGGAAAAGGACACGGCGCCGCCGGGCTGACGCGATGCCGCCGGGCTGACGCGGCTCCGCGCCGCGAGGCGGACACGAAACGAAGAAGCCCCGCGCGAGGCGGGGCTTCCGGGGGCCGCGATGCCGGCGGGGATCAGCGCTGGTCGACCTTGCTCAGGTCGTGCACCGTGCCCTTCTGGCTGGCGAAATACGCGGCGAGGTCGTCGATGTCCTCGTCGCTCAGGCCCTGCGCGAAGCCGGCCATGATCGCGTTCTTGCGCGCGCCCGACTTGTAGTCGTGCAGTGCCTTGGCGAGGTATTCCGGATACTGACCGGCGAGGCGCGGGTAGGTGTCGTCGAGGCTTTCGTCGCCGGTGGCGCCGTGGCACGACGCGCAGGTCTTGGCCTTTTCGGCGCCGGCGGTGGCGTCGCCTTTCGGGCCGGCGGCGAGCGCGGGCAGCGAGAGGAGGAGCAGCGAGAGGGTGGCGATGCGCAGCATGGGGGTCAGGTTCCTCACTTGGCCGGCTTCAGGCTGGAAAGGTACGCGGCGATGTCGGCGATCTCCTGGTCGGAGAAGCTTTCGGCCTGTGCCTGCATGGTCGGATGGCTGCGCTCGCCTTTCTTGTAGCCGGTGAGCGCGGCGATCAGGTACTGCTCGTTCTGGCCGCCGACCTTCGGCACCCGGTACGAAGGGTAGGCGTTCTTGTAATCGACGATGCCGTGGCAGCCCGTGCAGGTGTAGAACAGCTGCTTGCCGTTGTCCACGTCGCCCTTGGCGGCGGCGGGCAGGGAGGAAAGGGCCAGCACGAGGCCGGCGGCGGCGATCAGGGTTCGCTTCATCAGTGGGATTCCGGCTCGTGGGTCGGACAGGCAAGGGACAGGCGCGTTAAACCGAAATTATAGCCGGAGCATCCGAAGCCCGGACAGGGGGCGTTTCGACCCGGACGGGCGCCGCGTCCCTGGAGGGCATAGCGACTTCCGGCATATGCGCCTTCACACCGTCGACCTGTACTGTTCTATGCAACTACAACACCCCAGCCAGAAGCCCCCAAAAATGACCACTTCCCGTCGCTCCGTGCTGTCCCTTTCCGGCGCCGTCCTGGCCCTGGCGATCTCCCTGGCCCTCGCGGGTTGCGGCGGCGGCGACAAGCCCGAGGGTGAGGGCGCCGAGGGCGCCGAGACCGCCGAGGTCGATGCCGAAGGCAATCCGGTCGAAAAGAAGGAGGAAGCCGTCCCGGTCGAGGTGGCCTCGGTGGCCAAGCGGCCGATCTCGGCCAGCTACACCGGCACCGCCAACCTGGAGGCGCCGACCGAGGCCCAGGTGGTCGCCAAGACGTCGGGCGTGATGCTGCAGCTGCTCGCCGAGGAAGGCGACAAGGTGACCGCCGGCCAGGTGCTGGCACGCATCGACCCCGACCGGCCGCGCCTGGAAATGGAGCGCGCCCGCGCCCAGGTCCGCAAGCTCGAGAACAACTACCGCCGCGCCCGGGAACTGGCCGAATCGCGCCTGGTCAGCGCCGAGCAGGCCGACCAGATCCGCTACGACCTCGAGGCGGCGCGCGCGCAGTACGAGATGGCGCAGCTGGAGCTGTCGTACACCAACATCGTCGCGCCGATCAGCGGCGTGATCGCCCAGCGCATGGCCAAGCCGGGCAACCTGATCCAGCTCAACTCCTCGCTGTTCCGCATCGTCGACGATTCGCGCCTCGAGGCCGTGCTCAATGTTCCCGAACGCGACCTGGCGACGATGAAGGAGGGCCTGGCCGTGAACATGACGGTCGACGCGATGCCCGGCCAGGTGTTCAACGGCACGATCGACCGCGTCAGCCCGGTGGTGGATGCCGGCAGCGGCACGTTCCGCGTGGTCACCGCGTTCGCCGGCGCCGGCGGGTTGCGCCCGGGCATGTTCGGCCGGATCGAGGTCGTCTACGACGAGCGCAGCGATGCACTGACCGTGCCGCGTTCGGCGCTGCTCGAGGATGCCGGCGAAACCGCCGTGTTCGCGGTCAAGGACAAGAAGGCCGTGCGGATGCCGATCGAGGTCGGGTACATGAGCGGCGAACTGGCCGAAGTGCGCAAGGGCCTCGTCGAGGGCGACCAGGTCGTCACCGCCGGCAAGGTGACGCTGCGCGACGGCGTCGAGGTCGAGGTGCTGAACGCGCCGGCCACCGGCACGGCCAGCGACGTGGCGCAGGTCGCGCAGGCTTCGGACGCCGGGAAGAACTGATGTCCCTCGTCGACTTCTCCGTCCGGCGTCGCATCACCATCCTGATGGTGACGGTGACGTTCATCCTCTTCGGCGTCATCGGCTACCTGTCGCTGCCCGTCAACCTGCTGCCCGACCTCAGCTATCCGACGCTGACGGTGCGCACCGAATACACCGGTGCCGCGCCGTCGGAAATCGAGACGCTGATCAGCGAGCCGGTCGAGGAGGCCGTCGGCGTCGTCAAGGGCCTGCGCAAGCTGAAGTCCGTGTCGCGTACCGGGCAGAGCGACGTCGTGCTCGAGTTCGCCTGGGGCACGGACATGGACCGCGCGAGCCTCGAGGTTCGCGACAAGCTCGAGACGCTGCGGCTGCCGCTCGAGGCGAAACAGCCCGTGCTTCTGCGCTTCAATCCGACGACCGAACCGATCGTGCGCCTGACGCTGGCGGCGAAGGAAGGTTCCGGCGATGCCGAGGCGGCGCTCGTGCGGCTGCGCCGCTTCGCCGACGACGAGCTGAAGAAGCAGCTCGAGCCCGTCGAAGGCGTGGCGGCGGTCAAGGTCTCGGGCGGTCTCGAGGACGAGATCCAGGTCCACATCGACCAGCAGAAGCTGGCGCAGCTGAACCTCGACATCGGCACGGTCATCGACCGGCTGAAGGCCGAGAACGTCAACATCTCCGGCGGCCGGATCGAGGACGGCACCCAGCGTTACCTCGTGCGCACGATCAACCAGTTCGCCGACATCGAACAGATGCGCGACCTGTTGATCACCGCCCGTACCACCGGCGGCGGCGACGGCGCCGCGCAGGAAGCGGCGGCTGCCGCCGCTCGCGTCGCGGCGATGACCGGTTCGGCGGAAGCCCTTGCCGCCTCCGCCAGCGCCCAGAGCGCCGCATCGGGCGGCGCCAACGTCGCGGGCGGTGGCCAGGCGATCCGTCTGCGCGACATCGCCACTGTCCTGCAGGGCCACAAGGAGCGAGAGGCGATCATCCGCATCGACGGTCGCGAGGCGGTCGAACTCGCCATCTACAAGGAAGGCGACGCGAACACCGTCACCGTCGCGAGCGAGGTGAAGGCCCAGCTCGAGCGGTTGCGCGCGGAGCTTCCGCCGGACGCGGGGCTGGACGTCGTCGAGGACCAGTCGATCTTCATCGAGAACGCCGTCAACGACGTCGAGAAGGACGCGATCTTCGGTTGCATTCTCGCGATCATGATCATCTTCTTCTTCCTGCGCGACGGCTGGAGCACGTTCGTCATCGCGTTGTCGCTGCCGATCTCGCTGATCGCGACGTTCTTCTTCATGGACCAGTTCAACCTCAGCCTCAACGTGATGTCCCTCGGCGGGCTCGCGCTGGCGACAGGCCTGGTGGTGGACGACTCTATCGTCGTGCTCGAAAGCATCGCCAAGGCACGCGAACGCGGGCTGGGCATCCTGCAGGCGGCGATCGTCGGCACGAAGGAAGTCAGCATGGCGGTCGTCGCATCGACGTTGACGATCGTGGCGGTGTTCCTGCCGCTGGTCTTCGTCGAGGGAGTCGCCGGCCAGTTGTTCAAGGACCAGGCGCTGACCATCGCGATCGCGATCATGATGTCGCTGGTCGTCGCGATGACGCTGATCCCGATGCTGTCGTCGTGGAAGGCGCGGGCGCCCCTGGCGTTCCCGTCCGAGCCGCCGCATCCGGACTGGAAACCCGATCCGCGCGTGCTCAAGCCCCTGGCCGCGGTGCGCCGCGGCGGTGGCACGGCGGCCGGCGGTCTCCTGACGGTGCTCGGTGTCGTGGTGACCCGCGTGTTCCGCTTCCTGCGCTGGTTGATCGGAATCCCGATGGGCTTCGGCGCGGATGTGGTCGGCTGGATCTACGATCGCGCGGCGAACGCCTACCGCCGCGTGCTGCCGCAGGCGCTGAAGCGGCCGGTGCTGGTGCTCGGGGCCGCCGCCCTCGCATTCGGATTGTCGCTCACGCTGGTCCCGACGCTCGGGCTGGACCTGATCCCGCAGCTCGCGCAGGACCGTTTCGAGATGACCGTGCGGCTTCCGCCCGGAACGCAGCTGGGCGACACCGACGTCCTGGTGCGCGCGGTACAGGAAGCGCATGCCGACGACGAAGGCATCGAAGCGCTGTACGCCGTCAGCGGCACCGGCACGCGTCTCGACGCGAGTCCGACCGACTCGGGCGAGAACGTCGGCAAGATCAGCGTCCTGATGTCGCGCGAGGGTGATCCCGAGGAGATCGAATCCGCCGCGACCGAGCGCCTCCGCCGGACGATGCAGCAACGCTTCCCCGGCGCGGAAGTGGAGTTCGGGCGTCCCGAGATCTTCAGCTTCTCGAAGCCGCTCGAGATCGAGCTTCACGGCGCCGACCTCGGCGAGCTCGAGAAGGCCGGCCGCCGGCTGGTCACGCTGATGGAAGGTTCCGACCGCTTCGTCGACATCAAGTCGACGGTCGAGCACGGCTACCCGGAGATCCAGATCCGCTTCGACCAGGAACGGGCCGCGTCACTGGGCCTGACGACCCGCCAGATCGCCGACCAGGTCGTGCGCAAGGTGCGCGGCGAAGTCGCCACGCGCTACAGCTTCCGCGACCGCAAGATCGACGTGCTGGTGCGTTCGCAGGAAGCCGATCGCGCTTCCATCGAAGACATCCGCAAGCTGATCGTCAATCCTGAGAGTTCGGCGCCGGTGACGCTCGACGCGGTCGCCGACGTCGTCGCGACCGTCGGGCCGAGCGAGATCCACCACGCCAACCAGACGCGCGTCGCGGTTGTTTCCTCCGGTCTCGCGTACGGCGACCTCGGTTCGGCCGTGTCGGCGATCCAGGCGTTCGTCGCCGAGCAGCCGCTGGGCCCGGGCGTGACGATGAAGATCGGCGGCCAGGGCGAGGAGCTGAAGGAGTCGGTGCTGTCGCTGGTGTTCGCGTTCGGTCTGGCGATCTTCCTGGTCTACCTGGTGATGGCGTCCCAGTTCGAATCGCTGGTGCATCCGTTCGTCATCCTGTTCACCGTGCCGCTGGCGGTGGTCGGTGCCGTGCTGGCGCTGGTGCTCACCGGCAAGTCGCTGTCCGTGGTGGTGTTCATCGGCCTGATCCTGCTCGTCGGCATCGTGGTCAAGAACGCGATCATCCTGATCGACAAGGTGAACCAGCTGCGCGAGGCGGGAGTGCCGAAGGAAGAGGCCATCGTCGGCGGGGCCGAGTCGCGCCTGCGCCCGATCGTGATGACGACGCTGACGGCGCTGCTCGGCTTCATGCCGCTCGCCGTATTCGGCGGCGAGGGCGCCGAGGTCCGCCAGCCGATGGCGATCACGGTGATCGGCGGCCTGGCCGTGTCGACGCTGCTGACGCTGGTCGTGATTCCCGTCGTCTACAAGCTTCTCGACCGCCGCAGCGACGAGAGCTACGTCGCCCGCGCCAAGCCGCTTGAGCTGGTGCCGGAAGAAGGCGCGGAGGGCGCGCCCGCATGAGTACCGTCGCCGAGTTCAGCCTGCGCCGTCCGGTGACGGTGATCATGTTCTTCGTGTCGATGCTCGTCATCGGCCTGATCGCCGGCGTGCGGTTGCCGCTGGAACAGTTCCCGGCGGTGACGTTCCCGGGCATCTACGTCGAGCTCCCGTACCCGGGCTCGACGCCGGAGGAAGTCGAAACGAGCCTCGTGCGCCCGGTCGAGGAGGCCCTGTCGACGCTCGAGGGCATCAAGAACATGAACTCGAACAGCCGCGC
>JAKFCL010000296.1:0-4278 GCA_036676665.1 Arenimonas sp.
TCGGCGCGACGGGCGGCGTCGGTGTCGGGCGTCGCGGCGGTGCCGGCCAGCGGCACGAGCAGCGCGGCGCACACCATCAGGGAAAGCAGGCGGAGCTTCATCGGGGGATCCTCGTTTCGGAAAAGGGTCAGAACACGGCGACCAGGTCGCCCTCGAATTCGCCGCCCTGGGCGGCCAGCCACTGCGCGGTGCCCTGCAGGCCGGCGTATTCGCGCAGCAGGTCGACGCGGCGACTCCACAGCGCGGTGCGGTCGGCGGCGGCCAGCGACGGGTCCGACAGCGCGGCATCGATCTGCTGCACACGCGATTCGTATTCGACGGCCAGCGCGGCGGTGCTGCCGCTGGCCATCGCGTCGGCGGACACCGCCTGCACCAGGTATTCCAGGCGCGCGGATTCGGCCATCAGGGCGTCCAGTGGATCGGCCGTCGTGGCGGGGGCAGGCGTGGCCGAGGCGGGCGTGGTCGCCAGGGCCGGGCTGGACGGCGCGCCGTCGGGGCCCTGCAGCGCGCGCGGCATCAGCGCGACCACGGCCAGCGCGGCGGCGGCCGCCAGCGCGAACAGCCAGCGCCGCTGCCGCAGGCCGCGGTGCGCGGGTGCCGCGGCGCTGTCGATGCGCGCGGCCAGCGCGGGCCAGGCGCTGCGGTCCGGGGTTTCCAGCGGCAGCGCGGCGAACGCCTCGGCGATCGTCGGGCCGCGGTCGGTGGCGGTGAAGTCAGGCATGGGTCACCTCGGGTTCGATGCGCAGCAGCTCGCGCAGGCGGCGGGTGCCGCGCGCGAGCTGGGATTTGGAGAAGCTGGTCGTGCGGCCCATCAGGCCGGCGATCTCGTCGTGGGTGTAGCCCTCGGCGTGGTAGAGCCAGAGCACGCTGCGGGTGGCGTCGGGCAGGCCGTGCAGCACGCGCGCCAGCAGGGCGGCGTCGGCCGCCTGCGGCGGCAGCGTGTCGTGGCCTTCGAGCTCGACCTCGTCGGCGTCGTCGGTCAGCGGCTGCCGGCTGCGCTTGCGCAGGCGCATCAGCGCCTCGTTGACGGCGATCTGCCGCAGCCAGCCCCAGAACGGCGACTCGGAACGGAACTCGCCGATGCGGTCGAACAGCTTGAGCATGGTGTCCTGCAGCACGTCCTGGGCGTCCTCGCGTTCGCCGGTCAGGCGCAGGGCGAGGGTGAAGACCGGCCGCTCGAACCGCCGGTAGATCTGTTCGTACGCGCTGGCCTCGCCGCGGCGGGCGCGGTCGACCAGGGCGGCGGGCACATCGATGGCGAAGGACGAGGCGGGGTTCACAGCGGTAGGGATGCGCTCAGCCGGAAAAGGGTCGCAGCGAGTTTGCGCCCGTCCCGGGCCGGCGGCGCAGGGCGGCGGGAGTCTTCGCGCGACCGCGCCGGGGAGCTAGACTGGGTTTCCAATCCCAGGGGAAGGGCGAACCATGGAAATCCTGACCGCGATCATCGTGCTCGCCGGTGTCATCGTGCTGTTCAAGGCCGTGCGGATGGTGCCGCAGGGTTACGAGTGGACCGTCGAGAAGTTCGGCCGCTACACCCACACCATGAGCCCGGGCCTGCATTTCCTGATGCCGGTGATCCAGGGTGTAGGCCGCAAGGTCAACATGATGGAGCAGGTGCTGGAGATCCCGTCCCAGGACGTGATCACCAAGGACAATGCCGTGGTGAAGGTCGACGGCGTGGTGTTCTTCCAGGTGCTTGATGCCGCCAAGGCCGCCTACGAGGTGTCCAACCTCGAGCAGGCGTCGATCGCGCTGGTGATGACCAACATCCGCACCGCGATCGGTTCGATGGACCTGGACGAGTCGCTGTCCAAGCGCGACGAGATCAACGCCAAGCTGCTGGCGGTGGTCGACCAGGCGACGCATCCGTGGGGCATCAAGGTCAACCGCATCGAGCTCAAGGACATCCAGCCGCCGCGCGACCTCGTTGATTCGATGGCGCGGCAGATGAAGGCCGAGCGCGAGAAGCGCGCCAACATCCTCGAGGCCGAGGGCCACCGGGCGTCGGAGATCCTGCGCGCCGAGGGCGAGAAGCAGGGCGCGATCCTCGAGGCCGAGGGCAAGCGCGAAGCCGCGTTCCGCGACGCCGAGGCGCGCGAGCGCCTGGCCGAGGCCGAGGCGAAGGCGACGCAGATGGTCAGCGACGCGATCGCGAAGGGCAACGTGCAGGCGATCAACTACTTCGTCGCGCAGAAGTACATCGAGGCGTTCAAGGCGCTGGCCGAGGCGCCGAACCAGAAGTTCGTGCTGATGCCGATGGAGTCGAGCGGCATCATCGGTTCGCTGGGCGGCATCGCCGAGCTGGCGCGCGAGAGCCTGGCGCTGCAGGGCGCGCCGGTGGTGAAGCCGACGCCGCCGCGGGTCGGGGGCTGAGCGATGCGGACCGGCATTCCGGAGGGTGGACGATGAGTTCGGCGCAGATCATCTGGGCCGCGCTGGCGCTGGTGCTGATCGCCGTGGAATCGGTGGCGCCGGGGGTGTTCATGCTGTGGCTGGGCTTCGCCGCGGCGACGGTGTTCCTGGTGCTGCTGGCGGTGCCGGACCTGCCGAACGTGTGGCAGGCGATCACGTTCGTCGCGATGGGGTTCGTCTTCATCGGCGTGTACCTGAAGTTCTTCCGCGGCAACGACGAGGCCAGCGACCGGCCGCTGCTCAACCGCCCGCTCGAGCAGCTGGTCGGACAGGTGTTTCCGCTCGACCAGGCGATCGTCGACGGCCGCGGGCGGCTGAAGATCGGCGACGCGTACTGGGCCGTCGAAGGCCCGGACCTGCCGCAGGGCACGCGGGTGCGGGTGGTGTCGGCGCAGAACATGTCGCTGCAGGTGCGGCCGGTCGACTGAACCGCACGCCGCGCCGCGCCGCGCGGACCTTGGTGTTCCGGATGAGAACCGTTATCATTTGGCGGTCTGCCTCGGAGCACCCCATGCCACGATTCGTCCCGTTCCTGCTGCTCGCGCTCCTGGTTTCCGCGGTGCCGGCGCAGGCCGCCGAGCTGGTGGTCTACACCGAACGCAAGGAGCCGCTGGTCAAGCCGCTCTTTGACCGCTATGCGCGCGAAACCGGCACGACGGTGCAGGTGCTGTCCGACGGCGCGCCGGTGCTGATCGAACGCCTGGCCGCCGAAGGCGCCGCGACCCCCGCCGACCTCTTCATGGCCGTCGACGCCGGCAGCCTGTGGCAGGCGGCCGAACGCGGGCTGCTGGCGCCGCTGGTTTCGCCGAAGCTCGAAGCGGCGGTGCCGGCGCACCTGCGCGATCCGCAGGGGCGCTGGTACGCGCTGTCGCAGCGCGCACGCACCATCGTGTATTCGACCGCGCGCGTGCAGCCGGCGCAGCTGTCGACGTACGAGGATCTCGCCGACCCGAAGTGGAAGGGCCGGCTGTGCCTGCGCTCGTCCAAGAAGGTCTACAACCAGTCGCTGGTGGCGATGATGATCGAGCGCCTGGGCGAGACGCGCACCGAGGAGGTCGTGCGCGGCTGGGTGGACAACCTCGCCGCGCCGCCGTTCGCCGACGACACGCTGCTGGCGAATGCGATCGCCGCCGGCCAGTGCGACGTCGGCATCATCAACACGTATTACCTGGGCCGCCTGCAGCACGACACGCCGGGGTTCCCGGTTCAGGTGTTCTGGGCGAACCAGGCCGTCGGCGGCGCCCACGTGAACGTGTCGGGCGCCGGCATCGTCGCCGCGTCGAAGCGCCAGGCCGAGGCGCGCCGGTTCCTGGAATGGCTGGCGAGCGATGCGGTGCAGGCCGACTTCGCCGGCATCAACTTCGAGTACCCGGTCGCCAGGGGCGTGAAGCTCGACCCGGTGGTCGCCGCATGGGGCCGCTTCAAGGCCGACCGCATCAACGTGTCGGTGGCCGGACGCCGGCAGGCGGAAGCGGTTCGCCTGATGGACCGCGCCGGCTGGCGCTGAGCCGATGACACCGGTCGCGTCCCGGCGCGGCCGACGCACGCTCGCGTGGGTCCTGGCGGCGGCGCTGCTGTCGCCGGCGCTGTGGCTGGCGACCTCGTTCGCGACCCCGCAACCGGAGGTGTGGGACCACCTGCGCGCGCAGGTGCTGCCGGCGGCGCTGGCCGACACGCTGGCGCTGCTGGCGATGCTGGCGGTGCTGGCGCTGCTGCCCGGGGTCGGTTTCGCGTGGGCCAGCGCGCGCTTCGAATGGCCGGGCCGGCGCTTCTTCGACTGGGCGCTGGTGCTGCCGCTGGCCCTGCCCGCGTACGTGGTCGCCTTCGTCTACGTCGGGCTGACCGACTACGCCAGCGGCGTGCAGG
>JAKFCL010000297.1:0-1888 GCA_036676665.1 Arenimonas sp.
ACGGTGCTGCTCGACCGCCGCGAGGACTACCCGCAGCCGCGCCTCGGCGACGCCACCGGCGGGCACCCGCGCGTCGAGTCCTTCGCGGCGATCGACCCGGACGCCGCCTGACCGGCGAGCGCGCCATGCACCGCCGCCTCCGACTCGCGCTGCTGGCCCTGCTGGTGCTGGTGTTCGCCGCGGTCGAATTCGATCGTGCGCGCGACCGCGCGCCACGCGGGGCCGTCGATGCGGACCGGGCGCAGGTGGAATCGCCGGCCGCGATCGCCGACGCCGACCGCCGCCTGCGCCGCGAGCTCGCCGGGCTCGCGCCGCAGCGCCCCGGCCACCCCGACCTCTACGTGCTGGGCATCGCCGGCGACGGCAGCGAGCAGGTATTCCTGAACGAGGTGCGGCATCTGCGCGACCTCGCCGAACGCCGGCTCGACGCCGCCGGCCGCGTCGTGGTGCTGGCCAACCATCCGGCCGAGGTGCCGCTGCGGGCGCCGGTGCCGGCGACGCTGGCGACGATCCGCACCGCGCTGGCCGGCCTCGGCGCGGCGATGGACCCGGCCGAGGACATCCTGCTGCTCTACATCACCACCCACGGCAGCGACGAGCACTGGTTGCTGCTGCGCCGCGACGACCTCGACGACGGCCGGCTCGACGCGGCGGCACTGCGCGACGCGCTCGACGACGCCGGCATCCGCCATCGCGTGCTGGCGTTGTCGGCCTGCTATGCCGGCGGCCTGGCGCCGGCGCTGCAGACCCCCGACACGCTGATCCTGGCCGCCGCGCGCGAGGACCGCACCTCGTTCGGCTGCGGCAACGACTCGGTGGCGACGTTCTTCGGCCGCGCGTGGCTGGTCGATGGCCTCAACGGCACCGTCGATTTCGCGACCGCGTTCCGGCAGGCACGCACGGCGATCCGCGAACGCGAACGGGCGGAGGATTTCGAACCCTCGCGCCCGCAGATGCGCGTGGGACGGCGCATCGGCGAGCGGCTGCAGGCGTGGCAGGCGGCGTTCCGGCCGGGGCCGCCGGTGCCCTACCCGCATGCCGAGCCGGTGTTCGACGAAGGGGAGCCGGCGGACGGCGAATGGGCCGGCGTCGACGAGGTCGTGCCGCCGTGGCTGCCGCTGGCGCAGCTCGAGCGCCTCGAGGCCGCCGAGAACGCGGCCGCGACGGAGGCCGACGCGCCCGCCGACGAAGACGCCCCGCTCAGCGCGGCGGCACGTCCTGCAGGCGATAGACCGTCGAAGCCGTGAGTTCGCCGCGCCACAGGTCGTAGGCGCGCACCTGGATGCGGTGCTCGCCGGCCGCCAGCGTGGTCGGCAGTGCGCCGCGCCACAGATGGCTCGAGACGGCCGCTTCCGGCAGGCGGTCGAACGCCCGCAGCGTGTCGGCGGCGTCGTCGGCCAGGTTCTCGGCGACCAGGCGCGGGTCGGGACGGTCCACCTTCGCCATCGGCAGCCAGTCGCCATCGTCGATGCGGTACTCGACACGCGCCTCGGCGACGCCCATGAAGAGGTTGGCGTAGACCGCGACGCCCGGCCAGGCGCCGCGGCGCAGCACCTTCGGCGCGTGCAGCGCGATCGCCGCCTGCGGGTCGATGTCGGCCGCCGCGACGTTCCAGCGCAGCGCGTAGCGGCCATGCGCGCCGATCTCGAGGTCGGCCCAGCCCTTCGGCGTGCCGTCGGCCATCGTCGACACCGGCACGCCGTCGGCATCGGGCACACCGCTCCAGAACGAACCGCAGGCGGCGCCGACGTTGTACTCGTGCAGCGGGCCGGCCCCGCGCCAGCCGTCGTCGGCGTCGTGCCAGTGGTGGCGCTGCACATGGCCGTGGCCGGTCAGCAGCAGCACGTGTTCGAAGCGCTGCAGCAGCGCGAACAGCCTTTCGCGGTCG
>JAKFCL010000298.1:0-2985 GCA_036676665.1 Arenimonas sp.
TGCGTTCGGAGGAAAAGAAGGAGAAGGAATACCTGGTCGGCGTGAACCAGGCCGTGACCGAGGAATTCCTCCGCGGCATGGCCCGCGGCGTACGCATCCACGGCGAGACGACCCTGCCGTGCCGGACGCGCAAGATCGCCCGCTACGGCTTCGCGATCGTGCTGACGCAGGGCCTGAACCGGCAGATCCGGCTGATGGCGGCCGCCTTCGGCTACCGTGTCACCGAGCTGCGGCGCATCCGGATCGCCAACGTGAAGCTCGGCGAGCTCAAGCCCGGACGCTGGCGGAACCTGACCGAAACCGAACTGCGCGGGCTGCTGCCGGACCACGCCGACTGGTAGGGCCGTCGCGCTCTGCTACCCTCCGCGCCGAACCCCGATCCAGGAGCCTCCATGTCCTTTTCCGTCCGCTGGCCTTGGCTCGCGCTGGCCGCGCTGCTGGCGATGCCGGCCGCCGCGCTCGATCCGATCCGCCCGCCGCAACCGCTCGATGCACCGCCGGCGAACGCGATCGAAACCGCGAGCGGCATGAGCTACATCGTCGTCAAGGCGGCGCCGGCACCGGCGCGCACCGTCGCCGGCGAGTTCATCGAATTCCGGATCGACCTGTGGAGCGCCGACGGCGTGACCCGCGCCAGCGCCCGCGAATCCGGCGCCCGCACCGTCGCCGTGCGCGCGTTGGCGCGCGAACAGCCCGGCATCGCCCGCGCGCTGCTGAGCACGCCGATCGGCGAGACGCGCCGCTGGTGGATCCAGCCCGAGCGCATGCGGCCCGGCTACCCGGGCATGCCCGACCTGCTGCACGTGGCCGACGTCACCGTCGTCGCCGAGGCGGACCCGCTGAAGGCGCCGCCGGACCTCGCCGCGCCGCCGGCCGATGCGCAGCGCACGGCCAGCGGCCTCGTGTACCGCGTCGTGACCCGCGGCGCCGGCGGCCCGCACCCGGGCCCCGGCAGCACGATCCGGATCGACTACACCGGCTGGAGCGCCGATGGCCGCGCGTTCGATTCGTCGCTGACGACCGGCGCGCCGGCGGTGTTCCCGCTGGCCGGGCTGATCGACGGCTGGCAGGAGGGCGTGCCGCTGATGTCGCGCGGCGACACGTTCCGCTTCTGGATTCCCGGCCACCTGGCCTACGACGGCAATCCGAGCCCGGGCGCGCCGAGCGGCCAGCTGGTGTTCGACATCACGCTGCACGATTTCACCGACCCGGCGACACCCTGACGGGCGGGCCCGGTCATCAGCCGCCGCTGGGGTCGCGGCGCAGCCATTCGACCGCGCCCTGGCCGGCACGCCGGCCGCTGGCGAAACAGGCGGTCAGCAGGTACCCCCCCGTGGGGGCTTCCCAGTCGAGCATCTCGCCGGCGCAGAACACACCCGGGCGCGAGCGCAGCATCAGCTGGCCATCCAGCGACTCGAGCGTGACGCCGCCGGCCGTGCTGATCGCCTCGGCGACCGGGCGCGGGCGCAGCAGCGGCACCGGCAGGCCCTTGATCGCCGCCGCCAGCGCGACCGGATCCGCGAACGTTTCCCGCGGCAGCCGTTCGCGCAGCAGGCCGGCCTGCACGCCGTCGACGCCGGCTTTCCGGCGCAGGTGTTCCGACACGCTGCGGGTGCCACGCGGGGCGGCCAGCTCGCGCACCAGGCGCGCCTGGTCGCGGCCCGGCGCCAGGTCCATCAGCACGCGCACGCGGCCGTCGCGCTCGAGCCGTCCGCGCAGTTCGGCGGACAGGGCATAGATCGCGCTGCCTTCCAGGCCGGTGGCGCTGGCGACGCATTCGCCCTGCAGCCAGCGGACCGTCTCACCCGCGTCCGGTTCCACCGCCAGCCGCACGGGCTTGATCGGCGCGCCGGCGAAGCGCGCCGCGAAATGCGGGCTCCAGTCGGCGTCGAAGCCGCAGTTCGCGGGCCGAAGCGGCGCGATGTCGGCGCCCGCCTGCCGCAGGGCGCCGGTCCAGGCGCCGTCCGAGCCCAGTTCGGGCCAACTGCCGCCGCCCAGGGCCAGCACCGTGGCCTCGGCGCGGAAGCGGCGTTCGCCCTCGGGGCCTTCGAAGATCAGCACGCCGTCCTCCCCGAAACCGCGCCAGCGGTGCGAGACATGGAACCCCACGCCCTGGTCGCGCAGCCGGCGCACCCAACCGCGCAGCAACGGCGCGGCTTTCAGGTCGACGGGGAACACGCGCCCGGAACTGCCGACGAACGTTTCCACGCCCAGCCCCCGCGCCCACTGCCGCAGTGCCTCGGCATCGAAGTCGCGCAGCCAGTCGCCGACCTCGGTGCGCCGTTCGCGGTAGCGGTCGGCGAATGCCGGCAGCGGCTCCCCGTGGGTCAGGTTCAGCCCGCCCTTGCCGGCGACCAGGAACTTGCGGCCGACCGACCCCTTCGCTTCGAACAGGTCGACGGGAAAGCCGGCTGCACGGGCGACTTCCGCCGCCATCAGGCCGGCGGGGCCGCCGCCGATGACGGCCAGGCCGGGCAGGGGGTCGATTCGCATGCGCGCATTGTCACCGATCGGCCGCCGCGGGGGCGCATTTCCCGATCGATGTTCCACGGACATGCACAGGGAGTGCCATGGGACAATTGCGCGAAAAATCGGATATCAGCAGCCAACCTCCGGGAAATGGACGCAAACGCGTTTCCATCGTCCGTTTCAAGCGAACGCTCGCGGCGTCCCGAATAACCGAATTTTTACGTCGTGGAACGTATCCTGCCCGGGCAGTGAATACCCCCGGGATTCCCTGTCCTGCTTTTCCTTCGCGATCGTCGGGCCCGCAAGGGCCACCTCCACCCGGTCTGGGTGGCGGAACGACCGCGCTGCCATTCCACGCACGCCAAGGAGCGCCGCATGACCGAAACCACGAACAGCCTTTCCGACCTGATCGAGATCAGCGAAGACGGAACCGCGTTCTACGAAGAAGCGGCGCAGAAGGTCAAGGACAAGAAGCTCAGTGCGTTGTTCGCGCGGCTGGCCAAGGCCAAGGCCGAC
>JAKFCL010000299.1:0-9677 GCA_036676665.1 Arenimonas sp.
GCCTCGTCGATGATCAGCGTGTCGTATTTCGACAGCCAGCGGTCGGACTGGATCTCCGCCAGCAGGATGCCGTCGGTCATGAACTTGATGTACGTGGCGTCGCCGACGTTCTCGGTGAAGCGCACCTGGTAGCCGACGGCGCCGCCCATCGGCGACTGCAGTTCCTCGGCGACCCGGCGCGCGACCGCACGCGCGGCGATCCGCCGCGGCTGCGTGCAGCCGATCATGCCGGCGCTGCCGCGGCCGGCGGCCAGGCAGATCTTCGGCAGCTGCGTGGTCTTGCCCGAGCCGGTTTCGCCGGCGACGACGACCACCGGATGCCTGCGGATCAGCTCCACCAGCGTCTCCGCCTCGCGCGCGACCGGCAGGCTGTCGTCGAAGGTCGGCACCGGCGCCTGCGCGGCGCGCAGCGCGCGGGCCGCCCGCGACGCCGCCAGGCCCTGCGCCAGGCGCTCGGCGGCTGCCGCGTCGCCCGGCTTCTCGCGCACGGCGGCGGCCAGGCGCAGGAGGCGCGCGCGGTCGCGGCTTAGCACCTGGTCGTCGGCGAAGGGGGCGGCCGTGGGAGTCTTCATGGGGCGGCGATGGTAACAAGCCCGGCGCCCGGCCCTGCGTGAGCGGGCACGCCGGAACGCGGCGTCCGGCTGCGAGGCCACGGCCGATCCCTTAGAGTGGGCCCGACCCCCCCACGGAGCATCGCCATGGCATCGAAGAAGGCATCGACCAAGGCTTCCGGCAAGGCCGCGCCGAAACCGGCCCCCTCCCGCGGCACGCCCGGACCCGCGTCCGCCGCGAAGGCCGACGCCGGGGCCGCGGCCAAGGCCGCCGCGCCGGCGCGTACCGGCCCGGAGATCCACATCGGCATCGGCGGCAAGGACCGCCGCAGGATCGCCGAGGGCCTGTCGCGTTTCCTCGCCGACAGCTACACGCTGTACCTGAAGACGCACAACTTCCACTGGAACGTCACCGGGCCGATGTTCAATTCGCTGCATGCGATGTTCATGACCCAGTACACCGAGCAGTGGACCGCGCTGGACGAGATCGCCGAGCGCATCCGCGCACTGGGCTTCAATGCGCCGGGTTCCTACGCCGAATTCAGCCGGCTCTCGAGCATCGCCGAGGAACCGGGCGCCACCGCCGCGCCGGACTGGCGGGCGATGGTGCAGCAGCTGGTGCTCGGCAACGAGGCGGTCTGCCGCACGGCGCGCAAGGTGCTCGACATCGCCGATGACGCCGACGACGCCCCCACCGAGGACCTGCTGACCCAGCGGCTGGTCGTGCACGAGAAGTACGCCTGGATGCTCCGGTCGTTGCTCGAATGAACTACTCGTGACATCCCGGCATGGCGCCGGAGGACTTCCTCGCGAGGGGGGCGCATCACGAGAGGTCCGTGTCCGGGGACGCCGTGAACCCATCCATGGGGGCTCTTCGAAAACGTCCCTGTTTTCGAAGCCCCGGCCCCGGACCTCTCGCACTGCGCCCCGCGAAGTTTCCCTGGCCGGCGCCGCGGACTGCTCGCCGAGTGATCCGGACTCGACTCCCGATCCGTGACGGACGTGGCCGACGTGACCGCTGCGGCCCCGCCTGACCGCAGCGCTCGTCGTCACGGGCGACCCATAACCCATGGCATGAAATCTCACGGCCAGCGATCCAGGAGGCTCCTGGGCGGAGCTGCGGCGTGCCCGAGCGGCGGATTCGCACATCGCCCCGCCGATTCCGGGCCGGCGATCGGTCTTTTGGGCGTGCTCGACCCGCCGGCCCGATGACGTCGCGGGGTGCAGTGCGAGAGGTCCCGGTTCCGGAGCCGCGATCGAAATGAAGTGAATATTCCGCATGCGTAGGCGGCGTTTTCCGGGCGTCGGGCACGCGTCGCCCGGTAGAATGGCGGAATGACGGATAGAGCCCTCGACCTGCTGCGCCGCGTGTTCGGCCACGCCGATTTCCGCGGTCCGCAGCGCGACGTGGTGCAGCACCTGGTGGACGGCCGCGACTGCCTCGTGCTGATGCCCACCGGCGCCGGCAAGTCGCTGTGCTACCAGGTTCCGGCGATGCTGCGCGAGGGCACCGGCATCGTCGTGTCGCCGCTGATCGCGCTGATGCAGGACCAGGTGGAGGCGCTGGCGCAGCTGGGCGTGCGCGCGGCGTTCCTGAACTCGTCGCTGAGCGGCGAACGCGCCGCGGCGGTAGAGCGGCAGCTGCTGGCCGGCGAACTGGACCTGCTCTACGTCGCCCCCGAACGCCTGCTGACCGAACGTTTCCTCGGCCTGCTCGAGCGCAGCCGCATCGCCCTGTTCGCGATCGACGAGGCGCACTGCGTATCGCAGTGGGGGCACGATTTCCGCCCCGAATACCGCGAGCTGAACCTGCTGCACGAGCGCTGGCCGGACGTGCCGCGCATCGCCCTGACCGCCACCGCCGACCCGCCGACGCGGCGCGAGATCGCCGAGCGCCTGGGGCTGGAGGACGCGCGCTGCTTCGCCACCTCGTTCGACCGGCCGAACATCCGCTACCGCGTGGTGCTGAAGGACAACGCCCGCAGCCAGCTGCTGGATTTCCTCGGCGCCCACCGCGGCGAGGCCGGCATCGTCTACTGCCTGTCGCGGCGCAAGGTCGAGGAAACGGCCGAATACCTGCGCGGCCAGGGCGTCGACGCCCTGCCCTACCATGCCGGCCTCGACGCCCAGGTGCGCGCCGCCAACCAACGCCGGTTCCTGCGCGACGACGGCGTGGTGATGTGCGCGACGATCGCCTTCGGCATGGGCATCGACAAGCCCGACGTGCGCTTCGTCGCGCACCTTGACCTGCCCAAGTCGATCGAGGGCTATTACCAGGAAACCGGCCGCGCCGGCCGCGACGGCGACCCGGCCGAGGCGTGGCTGTGTTACGGCCTCGGCGACCTGGTGACGCTGCGACAGATGATCGAGAACGGCGATGCCAGCGAGGAGCGCCGCCGCCTGGAGCGCCGCAAGCTCGACACGCTGCTCGGCTACTGCGAAGCCACGCGCTGCCGCCGCCAGGGCCTGCTGGCAGCGTTCGGCGAGGTGATGCAGAACCCCTGCGGCAACTGCGACAACTGCCAGGAGCCGCCGCGCACCTGGGACGGCACGGTGGCGGCGCAGAAGGCGCTGTCGTGCGTGTACCGCACCGGCCAGCGCTTCGGCGTCACCCACCTGGTGGACGTGCTGCGCGGCACCGCCAACGCGCGCATGGCGCAGCTTGGCCACGACCAGCTCAGCACGTTCGGCATCGGCGCCGAACTGGACGCGCGGCGCTGGAAGGGCGTGTTCCGCCAGCTGGTGGCGATGGGCCTGCTGGAAATCGACATCGAAGGCCACGGTTCGCTGCGGCTGACCGACGCCAGCCGCGCGGTGCTCAAGGGCCAGCAGGCCGTGGCGCTGCGCGAGGACGCCGAACCGCGGCGCGGCCGCGGCCGCGAGCGCGATCGTGGTGCGCGCAGCGCGGCCGCCTCGGCCGCGCCGGCGCTGGACGCCGACGAGCAGATGCTTTTCGACGCGCTGCGTTCGCTGCGGGCACGGCTGGCCCGCGAGCAGTCGGTGCCCGCCTACGTGATCTTCCACGACGCGACCCTGCGGGCCATCGCCCGGCAGCGCCCGGCCACGCTCGACGAACTCGGCGGCGTCAGCGGCGTCGGGGTCGCCAAGCTCGAGCGCTACGGCGACGAAGTGCTGGCGACGCTCCACGAAGACCACGAAACCGTCTCTCTTGCCGATGATTGATCCGATGACTCCGATGAAGAACCGCACACTCCCCTTCCTGCTCGCCGCCGCCCTCGCCGCCCCGGTTTCCGCCGACGACGGCTGCGCGTCCGCCGACGAGCGCACGACGTTCACGATCCGCGCCGACAACGATGTCTGGGGCGGCGCCCACCAGGACCAGGGTTATTCGGCCGGCGGCATGCTGCAGCTGGCCTCGCCGACGCTGCCGGCGGGCGCCGACAGCGCGTGCCTTCCGGCCGGCATGCGCTGGCTCGACCGCGGCTCGGACTGGATGGGCCGCGGCCAGGCGCGCAACGTCACGCTGGCGATCGTGCAGGCGATCTACACGCCGATGGATCGCGAGGCCACCACCCAGGATCCGGACGACCGCCCGTTCGCCGGGGTGCTGCACCTCACCGCCGGCCGCAATGTCCGCGACGGCGACCGCCTGCACACCACGCAGCTCAAGCTGGGCATCGTCGGCCCGTCGGCGCGCGCCGAGCAGGTGCAGAACGCGATCCACGGGCTCTGGGGCCGCAGCCGCTTCAACGGCTGGGACAACCAGTTGCGCGACGAGCCGGTGTTCGCGCTGGTGCACGAGCGGGCGTGGCGCTGGCCGGGGCCGCAGCCCGGCGACGGCCTGGGCTGGGACTTCGGCACCCATGCCGGCGGCAGCGTCGGCAATCTCGCCACCCACCTCAACGGCGGTGCCGAAGTGCGATTCGGAAAGCACCTGCCGGACGATTTCGGCAGCTCGCCGCTGCGCCCCGGCGGCGAGAACGCCGCGCCGGTGCTGCGCGCGCGCGACCAGGGCCTGGGCTGGCACCTGTATGCCAGCTTCGACGCGCGCGCCGTCGGCCACGACCTGTCGCTGGACGGCAGCACCTGGAAGGACAGCCACAGCGTCGACAAGAAGGCGTTCGTCGCCGACCTGACGCTCGGCGCGGTTGCGACCTATGGCCAGTGGCGCTTCGCCGCCACCCATACGCGCCGCAGCCGCGAATTCGACGGCCAGCGGCAGGCGCCGGTGTTCGGCACGTTCGCGATCAGCCGCTCCTTCTAGTTCCGGCGGCCTTCACCCGGGCTCCGGCACCCGCGTGCGCCGGCGGGAAGGTTTGGCGTCGTCCGGACGCCGCCGCTCGACCGTCGAGGCCTCGACCGGCACCTTCTTCGGGCGCACGCGCCTGGGCGCCACGCCCGCCGGGAGTTTCTTCGTGCGGACGGGCACCGAGGCCGGCCCGAGCGTGATCCAGGTCGGCGCGTGGTCGCTGGCCTTTTCCAGTCCGCGCACCCAGCGGTCGACGCCGGCATCGCGCAGGCGCGGCGCCACCGCCGGATTCAGCAGCAGGTGGTCGATGCGCAGGCCGGCGTCGCGCGGCCAGTGGTCCCGGAAGTAGTCCCAGAACGTGTAGATGCGCGCGTCCGGGTGCCGCCAGCGCACCGCATCGGTCCAGCCCTGCGCGAGCAGGCGCTGGAACGCCTCGCGCGGCTCGGGCTGCAGCAGCGCGTCCTTGCGCCAGGACTTCGGATCGTAGATGTCGAAATCCGTCGGCACGACATTGAAGTCGCCGGCGAGAACGACCGGGTGCGGCAGCGCCACCAGTTCGCGCGCGAGCCTGATCAGGCGCTCGAACCAGCGCAGCTTGTAGTCGAACTTCGGACCCGGCTGCGGGTTGCCGTTGGGCAGGTACAGGCAGCCGACCAGCACGCCGTGTGCCATCGCCTCGAGGTAGCGCGAGTGCACGTCGCGCGCGTCGCCGGGCAGCACCCGCCGGCTCTCGACCGGATCGACGCCACGCGCCAGCACCGCGACGCCGTTCCAGGAGCGCTGCCCTTTCCACAGCGCGCCGTAGCCGGCCGCGTGGACCTCGTCGATCGGAAACCCCTCGTCCGGCGCCTTCAGTTCCTGCAGGCAGGCGATGTCGGGCTTTTCCTTTTCCAGCCACGCCAGCAGGTGCGGCAGCCGCGTGCGGATGCCGTTGACATTGAACGTGGCGATCTTCAGGACCCTAGCCGCCATGTCTTCCGCCTGTGCCGGTTGACGCCGGTATCGTAGGCCCGGCGCGCGTTCCCTGGCACTGTCGCCGGCCCGCCGTTCACCGGATGTGTTTTCCGGCCCTTTCACGCGGCCGGCAGGCGGGATTTGCTGCGATGCGGGCTCTGCCGGCTCCGGGACCCGCGATGCGTCGATTCGTCCAGGCCTTGTCGGGCTTCGACGTTTTCCCCGGCCTGCCGGACGACGTCGCCGCCGAACTTCGCGCGGTGCCCGACCGCTACAACCTGTCGCTGCGGCAGCCGGCCGCGGTGCTGTTCGCGGCTGACGGCCACTGGCAGCTCGCGTCGATGGGCTGGGGGCTGGTGCCGAGCTGGGAAAAGGCGCCGGCGACGAAGTATTCGACGCAGACCGCGCGCCTGGACCGCGCGCCGACCAGCCGCCTGTTCCGCCGGGCCTGGGAATCGCGGCGGTGTTTCGTGCCGATCAACGGCTATTACAAATGGGATCGCAGCCGGAAGCCGCACTGGCCGCATTTCATCCAGCCGGTGGACGGGCTGGCGCTGTACGCGGCCGGGCTGTGGGAGCGCTGGCAGGACGACGACGGGGCCTTCGCCGACACCTTCGCGCTGCTGACCTTCCCCAACCCGGCGATCCCGCCGCCGCTGACCGCCGACGGACCCCTGTTCCTGCCGGCGGACCGGCTCGAGGACTGGGTCAGCGCCGGCGGCTGGTGGGCGCGACGCATCGCCGCACGCGCCGCGGAACGGCAGCCGGTGCTGGAGTCGTACCCGGTCGCCCGCCGTGTCGGCAATCCGACCCTGGACGACTACACGCTGCTGGAACCCGCCGACCCCACGGCGGGCGACGGACTCGCGCCGGAAGAGGACGACGGCTTCGACGTCGACGACGATTGAGGGCGCGTCGCGGCGGTCACCACCAGACCGTGTACAGCGCCGCCAGGATCATCACGATGCCCAGCGCGGCGAAGTTGAAGCCCGGCGTCGTGGCGTAGCTGACGTCGTCGGTGCGGATCGTGCTGGTGCCCGCCTGCGCCGGCTTGGCCAGCGACACGACGATCGCCAGCACCAGCGCCATCAGGAACACCACGCCCATGCGGTCGATGAACGGCAGCGCCGGCCAGGCCAGCTTGATGACGATCGACAGCGCGAACGAACCGACCGTGGCCGCCAGCGCGCCGGCCTCGGTCGCCGGCTTCCAGAACAGGCCGAGCAGGAAGATCACGACGATGCCGGGGGTGAAGAAGCCGGTGTATTCCTGCACGTACTGGAACGCCTGGTCGAAGCTGCCCAGCAGCGGCCGCGCCGCGAGGATGCCCAGCAGCGTGGCGAGCACGGCGGCGGTGCGGGCGACCTTGACCAGCGACTTCTCGTCCTTCTTCGCGCCGCGGTTGGCGTACAGGTCGAGGGTGAAGATGGTCGCGATCGAATTGATCTTCGACGCGGTCGAGGCAATGATCGCCGCCACCAGTGCCGCGAACACCAGGCCCAGGATGCCCGCCGGCAGCAGCTGCATCATCGTCGGGTAGGCCTCGTCGGGCTTGGCCAGGTCCGGCGCCAGCACCACCGCGGCGATGCCCGGCAGCACGATGATCACCGGCATCAGCAGCTTCAGGAACGCCGCGAACAGGATGCCGCGCTGGGCTTCCTTCAGGTTCTTGGCGGCGAGCGCGCGCTGGATGATGTACTGGTTGAAACCCCAGTAGCTCAGGTTGGCGATCCACATGCCGCCGACCAGCACCGAAATGCCCGGCAGGTCCTTGTAGAAGGGGTTGTCCTTCGACAGGATCATGTCGAAGTGGCCCGGCACGCGTTCGGCGAGCGTCGTGAAGCCCTTGAGGATCTCGCCGCCGCCGATCTCGCGCAGCGTCAGCGCCGACACCAGCAGCCCGCCCAGCACCAGCAGCGTCACCTGCACGATGTCGGTCAGCGCCACCGCCTTCAGGCCGCCCTTGATCTGGTACAGCAGCGCGAAGATGCCCAGCACCGCCAGCGCGACGTTCTGGTCGACGCCGGCGACCTTGTGCACGGCGATCGAACCCAGCCACAGGATCGAGGTGAGGTTCACGAACACGTACAGCCCGAGCCAGAACACCGCCATCAGCGTCCGGATGCGGTCCCCGTAACGCTGCTGCAGGAACTGCGGCATCGTGTAGATCCCGTTGCGCAGGAAGATCGGCAGGAACCACTTGCCGACGATGATCAGCGTGGCCGCCGCCATCCATTCGTACGAGGCGATCGCCAGGCCGATCGCGTAGCCGGAGCCGGCCATGCCGACGATCTGCTCGGCGGAGATGTTGGCGGCGATCAGCGAGGCACCGATGGCCCACCACGGCAGCGACTTGGACGCGAGGAAATAATCCTGCGTCGTGCGTTCCTCGCCGGCGCGGGTGCGCGACACCCACTGCGCCAGGCCGAAAATGCCGATCGCGTAAGCGACGACCACCGCGATGTCGATTGGCGCCAGCTGCATCGAACCTCTCCCGTCCATGTGCCTGGTCCGCCGATTGTGGCACCTCCACCCCGGCCGGCAGCCCGCCTGCATACGTATGCGTAACCCGGATGGCGGTACGTGGAGAGGCCGACGCCGGGGTCGGCGCAGGAGCGCGGTGGTCGACCATCGAAGGAAGACTTCGCACCGCGGAGCCCCCTGTGTCAGGGGGCGCGCCGACAGGCGCGGGGTCAGGGAGCCGGAGCAGCGATCCGCTCCGCGGATCGCGCCACACCTTCGAAGCTCCGCTTCGAAGGTGTGGGCCGTGAAGGATTCGAACCTTCGACCAAAAGATTAAAAGTCTTCTGCTCTACCGACTGAGCTAACGGCCCATCGAAACCGGGAATCGCACCGCGCGGCGGCCGCGCGGGAGCGGAATTCTAGCTCATCCGCCGGCGGCGGCGTAGCGCGTGGGGTCGGCCAGCCCGGCGGCGGCGAAGCCGTCGGCGCGCAGCCGGCAGGCGTCGCAGCGGCCGCAGGCGCGGCCCTGCGCGTCGGCCTGGTAGCAGGACACGGTGCGGGCGAAATCCACGCCCAGGCGCCGGCCTTCCAGGGCGATCTGCGCCTTGCTCATCCGGATCAGCGGGGCGTGCACGCGCAGACGATGGCCCTCGACACCGGCCTGTGTGGCCAGGTTCGCCAGCCGCTCGAATGCCTCGATGAACTCCGGGCGGCAGTCCGGGTAGCCGGAATAGTCGACCGCGTTGACGCCGCAGAAGACGTCGTCGGCGCCCAGCACCTCGGCCCAGCCGAGCGCGATCGACAGCATGATCGTGTTGCGGGCCGGCACGTAGGTGACCGGTATGCCGGCGTCGAGCGGCTCGCCGGCGTCGTGTTCGGGTACGGCGATGTCGGCGGTCAGCGCCGAGCCGCCGATGCTGCGCAGGTCGACGGTCACCAGTTTGTGCACGGCGGCGTTCTTCGCGGCCAGTTCGGCGGCGGCCGCCAGCTCGGACGTGTGCCGCTGGCCGTACGACACGCTCAGCGCATGGCATTCGAAGCCCTGCTCGCGCGCCAGCGCCAGCACGACCGCCGAATCCATTCCGCCCGACACCAGCACCACCGCCTTCTTCATCATTCGCGACCTCGATTCGGGGCGCTCAGCGCCCGGGCTCGTCGCCCCACAGGATCTTGTGCAGCTGCATCTGGAACCGCACCGGCAGCCGGTCGGCGATGATCCACTCGGCCAGCTCGCGCGGCGCCACCTGGCCCATGCTCGGCGAGAACAGCACCTCGCAGCGTTCGTGGATCGCATGCTCGGCGACCATGCCGCGCGCCCATTCGTAGTCGGCGCGATCGCAGACCACGAACTTGACCTGGTCGTGCGGCGTCAGCAGCGGCAGGTTCTCGAGCCGGTTGCGGTGCATCTCCAGCGACCCCGGCGTCTTCAGGTCGACGACGCGGCTGACGCGGGGATCGACGCCGGCGATGTCGAGCGCACCGGACGTTTCCAGCGACAC
>JAKFCL010000300.1:0-2013 GCA_036676665.1 Arenimonas sp.
TACCGCCGCGGCTACAAGTTCTCGACCTACGCCACCTGGTGGATCCGCCAGGCGATCACCCGCTCGATCGCCGACCAGGCGCGCACGATCCGCATCCCGGTGCACATGATCGAGACGATCAACAAGCTCAACCGCATCTCCCGGCAGATGCTGCAGGAAATGGGCCGCGAGCCCACGCCCGAAGAGCTGGCGAAGAAGATGGAGATGCCCGAGGACAAGATCCGCAAGGTGCTCAAGATCGCCAAGGAGCCCATCTCGATGGAGACTCCGATCGGCGACGACGAGGATTCGCACCTGGGCGATTTCATCGAGGACACCAGCATCGAATCGCCGATCGAGGCGACGACGAACCTGGGCCTGATGGAGACCGTGCGCGACGTGCTCGCCGGCCTGACGCCGCGCGAGGCCAAGGTGCTGCGCATGCGCTTCGGCATCGACATGAACACCGACCACACCCTCGAGGAAGTCGGCAAGCAGTTCGACGTCACCCGCGAGCGCATCCGCCAGATCGAGGCCAAGGCGCTGCGCAAGCTGCGCCACCCGACCCGTTCGGAACAGCTGCGTTCGTTCCTCGACCTCGAATGAGCGCCGGCCTCCGGGCCGCGCGATGACACGGAACGGCCGCGGAAGCGGCCGTTTCCATTTGGCGGCGTTGGCGAAGCGCCGCGCGTGACCTACGATGGCGCGGCACGCGGGCCTATAGCTCAACGGTTAGAGCAGGGGACTCATAATCCCTTGGTTCCAGGTTCGAGTCCTGGTGGGCCCACCACATCGCAGGTGCTTTCCTGATCCAGGTCAGGGCGATGGAACTTCAGGCAAACGACGATGGTCCCCACGGAGGACCCCGCCATGCCCGACCTGCCGACCGACGTTTCCGACGCATCGCCCGCCGACGACCCGGCGCTGCAGCTGCCGCACGCGCTCGACGACTACGCCTCGCTGCACGGCGAGGATGCCGCCGGCCTCGGGCTGTGAACGCCGCGACGCCGCCGATCGATGTCGACGGCGCCCGCATCGCCGGGCTGCTGGGGCTGGAGGTCGACGAATTCCGCACGCTGATGGCCCGCGGGAAGATCGCGACGCTGTGCGAACGCGGCACCGGCGACGACGCCGGGCGCTGGCGCGCGACGTTCTGGCACGGTGCTCGCCGCGCGCGGCTGATCGTCGACGCGGCGGGCGCGATCCTCGCGGTGGAAGGCCGCCCGGCGGCCCCGGCTGCCGGCCGCTGATCGCGGCGATTCGCGAGCTCGGACGCTTCCGCGGCCGCGATCGCCCGAGACCCGGCCCGCGGGCGCGGCTACCATGGCGTCGGCGCATGCCAAGGGAGCCGCGATGACTTCGACGCCGGTGCTGGTACTCGACCTGGTCGGCACGTTCGCGTTCGCGATCAGCGGCGCGACCGCCGGCGTGCGCCGCCGGCTCGACCTGTTCGGCGTGCTCGTGCTCGCGTTCGCCGCGGCCACCGCCGGCGGCATCGCCCGCGACACGATGATCGGCGCGACACCGCCGGACGCACTGGCGGACTGGCGCTACCTGGCAGTGTCGATCCTGGCCGGGCTGGCGACGTTCTATTTCCACGAGCGCGTCGAGCGGCTCAGCCACCCGGTGCAGCTGTTCGATGCGGTCGGCCTCGGCCTGTTCGCGGTCAGCGGCGCCGCGAAGGCACTCGAGTACGGCCTCGGGCCGACCGGCGCGGTGCTGCTGGGCATGCTGTCGGGCATCGGCGGCGGCATCGCCCGCGACGTGCTCGTCGCCGAGGTGCCGAACGTGCTGCGCCGCGAGTTCTACGCCGTCGCGGCCCTGCTGGGTGCGATCTGCGTGGTCGTCGGCGATGCGTTCGGCTGGCCGGCGGTGCCGACCGCGGTCGCCGGCGCCGCGCTGTGCTTCGTCCTGCGCTTCCTGGCGATCCGCCGCAACTGGCAGCTGCCGGTGGCCGGCGCCTGACACGCCTGCTTCACGGGCCACGCGCGAGCATCGGCGCGATCGTCGGACGCCCACGGGCGAGCCGGCGCG